>NZ_PHUE01000001.1:4351826-4662671 GCF_002813295.1 Flavobacterium sp. 5 | reverse complement strand
TCATCTGAGAATAACATTTGTCTGTGAAGCGGTGTTGCACCAGATTCATCTGTAGCCAAAAATGCTGTCCCAATCTGAACGGCATCAGCACCTAAAGTCAAAGCAGCAACAATACCTTTTGCATCTGCAATACCACCGGCAGCAATAATTGGAGTATTTGTTTTTGCTTTTATTTGCTGTAAAAGAGTAAATAATCCGGTAAAAGAATCCTGCGCAGGTCTTAAAAAAGAAGGTCTGTGTCCGCCAGCTTCAAATCCTGCTGCAACAATGGCATCAACTTTGGCTTCTTCAAGGGCAAGAGCTTCGTCTAAAGTTGTTGCTGCTCCAACTGTTTTTATACCTAATCTTCTGCTTTCGTTAAGGATTTCTTTGGAAGGAATCCCGAAGATGAAACTAAAAACTGCAGGTTTAATTTCGAATAAAGCTTCAACTTGCTTTTCAAATTTTGATGGAATATCAGTAGATAAATCTGGCAATGGAACCCCTAATTCATCAAAGTAAGGTTTAAAGAGCTGTTTGATTCTCTCTAATTTTTCAGGAGGATAATTGACTAAAGCTGCATCGACATCATTAACCCATAAATTAATATTATAAGGTTTGTTCGTTGCTTCCTTTATCTTTTTATCAGCTTCCAAAATTTCCTCAGGAGATAAAGTATAGGCACCAAAACTACCCAACCCGCCAGCATTGCTAACAGAAGCCAATAGGGCAGTGGTAAAAAAACCAGCGCCCATCGGACCTTGTAAAATTGGATAATCTATGCCTAATAATTGTGTTATTTTAGTTGAATTCCACATCACTTACTGATTTACATTCGTTAGCAATTTGTTTACAATAATCCATTTGCCATCAACAATAGCAAGGCTAAGCTGATCATAATAATTGTATCCCAATATCGGAACCTGTGTTTTAGCAACAGCTGTATTATTGATGATTTCCAATGAAATAATTTTCATTTTAAACTCTTCTCCAAGTTCCTTCGGACTTTTGCGGTTTTTTACTCCTTCCAGATATTGATCTAGGGTTTTAAAATAAGACTGTCCGTTAATATCACCCGCAAGTAAAGTCTGCGGATGAAAAACACTTCTTAATTGCGTAACATCACCTGTGTATACTCCATTGAAGTAATTCATAAGTAAAGCTGTGATAAGAGCTGTATTGGTACTAAAATTGTCCATGACGATAAATTTAATAATAGTTTAAATTAATTATCTAATACTGTGGCCCGCAACGTGCCCGCCATCTAAATTAATAATTTCTCCAGTAACAAAATTACTTTCGGCAAGATAATAAGCTAATTGAGCCACATCGCTGGTTTCTCCAATGCGATTTAGCAAATGTAAACCTGCTAATGAATCTGCATTATCAACTCCTGTTTTTGCTTGAAGCGGACTTCTAATAATTCCCGGCGCAATGGCATTTACTCGGATATTATTTTTTCCGAATTCGGTGGCAAGCTGTCTGGTAAAGGCATGAATACCACCTTTACTCGAAATTGGTGCAGTTGCAGGAAACCCGTCAATAGCATGATCTACCAATACAGTTCCAATGTTGATGATTGAACCTTGACTTTGTTGCAACATTTGTTTTACAGCCGATTGACTGGTAAAGAAAGTCCCTTTAAGATTGATATTATAAAACTTATCAAGATCTTGCTCTTCAACATCTAAGAACGATTTTGGTTCAAAAATACCTGCATTATTAATTAATACATCTACGCTTCCAAAACGTTCGACGGCAGTTTCAACCAATTTCTTTCCAGTCGCTATAAGACTTATATCACCATGAACCATTGCTAATTGATTTGGATGCCCTAATTCTTTATAGGTACTTTCCAGATTACCTAAATTAGCTGAATTGATGACTACATTATATCCTTTTTCTAAGAATAATTGAGCAATTGATTTTCCTATTCCGGTAGATGCACCGGTTACTATTACTGTTTTCATTTGTATGTTTCTTTTAATTAATTATTTTTTTTGAGCAGTAATTCCTTTTTCACGCAATACCGAAACTTGTTCACCTGCAAAACCCCAATCGTCTAATTCAATTTCCTGAATTACAACATGAGTAAGATTGGGATCTTTGTCTAATACATCGGTAATAAGTGCTGTGATTCCTGCAATAAGTTGTTGCTTTTGTTCTCTAGTAACGCCTTCGCGTGTAACTTCTATTTTTACGTATGGCATGATTTCCAAGTATTAAGCTAGTTTAGCTGTAAGGTTTACATCAAGTTCAAATTCATTGTAGATTAAAGTATCTCCAAGATTGGTGAAGAAATTTCCAGAACGGAATTTCATGTCATATTTGGTACGGTCAATGATAATTTTACCAGAAGCACTAAGTTCATCTTCGCTGGTATTTACTTTTAAGTTGAAACCAATAGGATGCGTGATTGCTTTAATTGTCAAGTTACCTTCAACAAAATAATTCACTTCATTTTGTTTCGCAACTGAAGTAATGTCTAAAAATGCTGTTTTAAATTTTTCGGTAGAGAAAAAATCATCAGAAGCTAAATGTCCTGCAAATTGTTGGTTGGTTGCTGGATCTGTAACGTCCAGAATTACGATAGAAGTAGTGTCGATAACTACATTTCCAGCTACAAGATCACCGTTAACTATAGTGAAGTTACCTTCTTCAATGTTAATAGTTCCATTGTGTTGACCAGTTACTTTTTTACCGATCCAGTTTACACTACTTTGTGCGTTTGCAATTTTAAAATTTTGAGTTTCCATTTTTTTATACTTTTAAATTGTTATTAATTTATAGTACAAAGTAATGGCGATACCGAAGATGGGTTACGTGATGTAGATCACATTCGTAAATCGGCTATTTTGAAGCGTTGTATAATCGGCTTAAAGTTTCTCTTGAAACTCCAAGATAAGAAGCAATTAAATGTTTAGGAACCATATTATAAAGAGCAGGGTAGAGTGCGAGGAGTTCTTCGTATCTGGTTTTAGTATCGTTATTCATAAAAGAAAGCAGTCTTTTTTGAGTAGCAACATAACCTCTGTTTGTTCTCCATCTGAAGAAATGTTCGATTTGATGCATTTCGGCACAAACTTTTTCGCGGTCGCTATTAGCAAGAGAAAGTATTTCTACATCTGAAATGCAATCGACATTAACCGTTGCTTTTGTTTTATTATAAAGAGCCAAATAATCGGATGCCCACCAAGTTGGCATAGCAAATTGTAAAATATACATTTTGAGCTCATCATTTAAAAAGAAGGTTTTTAAACAGCCCGAAAGAACAAAGTATTCTTTATCAACATCTTGACCTTCGGTAATAATAGCTTGTCCTTTCTTAAAAGTTTCTGGCTTAAAATGCGAAAAGAAATAATCAAATTCCGCATCGGTTAAAGTTGCAATTTTTGAGACATGCTCTTTTAAGATTGTTTTGGCTTCCATTATTATAATTTTTATCAAAAAAGTAAAAATAATACTTAACCTTTAATTTTTTTATTTTTAATGAATTTATAAATATAATCAGCTTCTCAACCCTTATAAATATAAGGAAAACATAGTTACTTTTAGATTTCTATCAAATTGATTTTCAAAAATAAAAGTTAAAATATTTGTTATTTAAGACCGAACGGTCTAAATTTGTCCTGTCAAAATGAAATTATCATGAGTAAAGCAGAACGTACAAGACAGTTTATTATAGAAACATCGGCACCGATTATCAATAAAAAAGGTATGGCTGGAACTTCTCTTACCGATATTATGGAAGCTACCAAACTAGCGAAAGGCGGTATTTATGGAAACTTCGAGAACAAAGAAGAAATTTGTACAGAGTCTTTTTTATACTTAAGAGCACAATTGGCAAAGCAATTAGATTCCGCATTATTAAAAGGTAAATCGGCTGAAGAAAGGCTTTTTAATTTACTGAAAGTATATAGTAATTTAGAGAATATGGATGAAGGCTGTCCTATAATGAATTTTGGACTTGAAGCTGATGACACCAATCCAATAATAAGAGAACATGTAAAAAAGGCTATTTTTTCTGCTCAAAAAAGGTTTTATACCATTGTTGAAGATGGAATTAAGAACAACCAATTATCTCCAGAGTTTGATGCAGAGCAATTTAGTATTAAAGCATTTGCAATGATCGAAGGCGCTATTTTACTAACGAAAGTTATCGGAAGTGATACCCAAATGAAGATTATTCTAGAAGGAATAAAAGATGAATTTAAAAGATATGTACTCTAAACTATTTTTTTTGAATAATTTAAGACCGTTCGGTCTATTTTAATATAAAGTTTAATAATTAAATATAATAACAATGTCAAAAGTAATTTTTATAACAGGAGCCACAAAAGGATTTGGAAGAATCTGGGCAGAAGCATTTTTAAAACGTGGAGATAGAGTAGTAGCAACTGGCAGAAATGCCGAAGCGTTGCAAGATCTTAAAAAAAGCTACGGAGATTTGGTCTTGCCAATTCAATTAGATGTAAATGATCGAAACGCTTCTTTTGAAGCAGTAAGCAAAGCAAAAGAACATTTCGGAAGAATCGATGTATTAATCAATAATGCTGGATATGGTTTATTTGGCGCGGTTGAAGAAACATCTGAAGAAGAAGCTAGAAATCAAATGGAAACTAATTTCTTTGGCGTTCTTTGGTTATCACAAGCAGTATTGCCAATTATGAGAGAACAAAAAAGCGGTCACATTATCCAGGTATCAAGCTTTTTAGGTTTAGTAACTCTTCCGGTTTTAGGACTTTACAACGCTTCTAAATTTGCCGTGGAAGGTTTGAGTGAAACATTGGCTTCGGAAGTTAAAGGCTTTGGAATTAACGTTTCATTAGTTGAACCTAACGGCTATACAACAGATTGGTCAGGAGAATCAGCTTTTCAAACTCAAAGTATTGAAGCTTATAATCCTGTAAAAGCAGGTTTTAGCGAAGCAGTTTCGACTCCGGGTATCTTTGGAAAACCTGAAGCTACAGCTTCAGTTATCCTTAAATTGGTAGACAATCCTAATCCGCCTTTGCGATTGCTATTAGGTTCATTCGCATATCCAACAGTTAAAAAAGTGTACGAAGAACGTTTGGAAAGCTTTTCAGATTGGAAATCTGTTTCTGACGAAGCACATGGAGAATAATTTTTAAAAGTAAATAAAAATGAAAACTTTAAAAGAAAATCATCAGGGCTTCAGTACTATACTAGCTCTGGCATTTATTCCGTTATCGGGATTTGCAACAGATATTTATTTACCATCGCTTCCGGCAATGGCAAATGATTTGCATGTCTCAGCATCGGCTGTACAGCTTTCGTTAGTTGTATTTATGTTTAGTGTGGGTATAAGCCAGTTTTTTATCGGAAGTATACTAGACAGTTTTGGGCGTTATAAAATTGGTCTTGCATCACTTGCTTTATTTTCTATAACCAGTTTTGTTATTGCCTTGGTATCTGATATTTATGTGATTTACGCGATGCGAATTATTCAGGGAATTACAATTGCCCTCATTGTAGTGGGAAAAAGAGCTTATTTTGTTGATCTTTTTTCGGGAGAAAAGCTAAAAAATTACATCAGTTTATTTTCGATTATTTGGGCATCGGCACCTATTATGGCTCCGTTTTTAGGAGGTTATTTGCAAAATAGTTTTGGATGGAGATCTAACTTTTATTTTCTTGGCGGTTTATCATTAGTATTTTTGGTTTTAGAACTTATTTACAGCGGAGAATCATTAAAACATTATCATCCATTCAAATTGAAATTAATAGCAAAAACCTATTCAGATATGCTAAAAACAACTGATTTTATATTGGGACTGCTTATTATCGGAATTTGTTTTGGTGTCGTTCTGGTTTATAGTTTATCAGGTCCTTTTATCATAGAACGTGTTTTAGGATATTCGGCTATCACTACAGGATATAGTTCTTTATTGTCTGGTTTTTCACTAATGACAGGTGGAATAATAGCAAAATCATTGATTAAAAAACCATTGGCTCAAAAAGTAAGCATTGCATTTGGAATACAAATTCTGTTGGTTTTACTGATGATTTTAACTGCTTCATGGGCTAGTAACCTTTATACTCTGATGGGTTTTATAATCGGAATTCATATCGCTGGAGGCTTTATTTTTAATATTTTGTATGGATATTGTCTAAGCCGTTTTTCTAAAAATGCAGGAGTTGCAAGCGGACTTACCGGAGGAGTTATGTATATGATTAGTTCTGTTTTTAGCTACGGATTTGCTAATTTATTTCATGTAAAAAGTCAATTATTATTAGGCATTGCAGATCTTTCGTTACTTGTAAATGTGGTTATCCTTTTTGTGATTTTCAATAAATACAGATTAAAAAGCACACAAGATAGTAGTGTCAAAGTCGAGTTAAATACATTAGTAAAAGCATGATAATAAACTAGATATTGAATAATAAATATTTTTTCTTTTAAAAAGCCTCAAAAACTATTGATTTTGAGGCTTTTTAGATAAATAACTTTTCTTAAAAAGTTGACTATAATTTAATTCAATTTTGAAGGAGATATTCCAAATTTATTTTTGAAAGCAAAGGAAAAATGCGAAAGATCTTCAAAACCAGTTTCTAGATAAACTTCGGATGGACTTTTTCCTTTTTCTTTTATAAGATAATATGCTTGTTGCAATCTCTTTTGTAATAACCATCGACTTGGTGAAATTTCAAAAATACGCTGAAAATCACGTTTAAAAGTTGCCAGACTCCGACCAGTTAAATAAGCAAAACGATCTAATTGCACATTAAAATGAAAATTCTTTTCCATAAAAGCTTCCAAATCAATTTTACCAGGTCCATTAAAGTCAAATAAAATGTCTTTAAGTTCCGGTTTGCATTGCAATAAAATGGCAATAGCTTCATTTACTTTTAAAGCCTGAAGCTCTTCGGTAATTAATTGATCTTCGTTGATATAAGGAATTAAAGAATCCATTAAACTTTTAAGAAGAGGAATTTCCTTTAATCGAAAAACAGTTTCTGTTTTTGGATTTTTAATTAAACTAGTTTTATAATTGTGTTTTATAGAGAAATCGAGCAACGCCTCCTGATTCAAATAAATTGAAATGGACTGAAATGCGGTATTGGGATCAGGTTGTTTAATGAATTTTATAAGCTGATTCTTCTTAACAAATCGAAAATCTCCAGGTTTGAAAATATGTTCCTGAATGCCATTGTTTAAAGTAAGTGTGCCCGAAATCTGAAAACTTAAAACATGTTCTGCAGCAAATTGCTCGCCTTGCCTATTCTGGACATAGTAACAGGAATAAGCTATGGGAGATGTTTTTTGATTTATTTTTGAATCGTTCATATTACAAATTTATAAAAAAACGGGCAGCAATACTGATTACTGCCCATTGCAAAATGCATTTAAATTATTATTTTTTGCCATTATTGGTATACCATTTTCCTTGTGCTGTATCAAAAAAACTTCCAACATCATCATGATCTGTAGATAAGCTGACATCTATCCATTTTTCCATTTCTTCTGTTCGGTTCTGATCAGCATTTTTTAAAATACCAATTGCTTCACTACCTAATACTAAATGCACTGGTGGATTTGGATTAGAAGCTAAATCTACCATCACTTTCGCTGCTTTTTCAGGATTTCCAACCGCAATAAATTTTCCTCCTTTGAAAAAATCAGTACGCTGTTTTACCATTCCATAGCCTTCTATTTCTGCTGCATATGACATTGAAGCGCCACCCCAATCCGTACGGAAACCGCCTGGTTCAACACTGGTTACGAATATTCCTAATGGGGCAACTTCTTTTGCCAAAGCTTCGGAAAATCCGCTTAAGCCAAATTTTGCCGCCTGATACATCGTTAGGCCTGGATTACCAACGCGTCCACCAATAGAACTGATTTGCAAAATCCTTCCTGACCCCTGTTTACGCATATAAGGCAATACTGCACGTGTAATTTCAATTGGTGCATATAAATTAGTTTCCAGCTGACTCCGAACCTGCTCATTAGTATACCCTTCAGCCGCACCAATGATTCCAAATCCAGCATTGTTTACCAATACGTCTATTCTTCCAAAATGTTGTACTGCCTCATGAACTGCGAGATTGACTTGTTCATAATTAGTAACTTCAAGTGTAATTGGAAAAATCTTATCTTTAAAACGATCTTTCAAATCATTCAATTGATTAATATCTCGTGCGGTTGCGACTACATTATCACCGTTTTCTAATACTGCTTCCGCTAAATCACGACCTAATCCACGGGCACTTCCTGTAATAAACCATACTTTTTTCATTTTATTTGTATTTAATGTTCATTGCAAATTTACATCAGGAACAGATATTGATGATTTGTTGAAAAGCTCAATTTTATTTGTTTAAAAGCTCATTATATTTCAAAGCAAATTTTGGTTTTTAAAATCACCCGGATTCTTTTAGATTTATAAAACAAAGGCTATTGGTAAAATTCACAAAAAACATAAAAAAGATTTATTTAGAAATGAAATATGTCTTTTATGTTTTTCTCCTCTCGGTATAAAATCCGAATCTTATATTATATTCTTAAAAATTAACAGTTTATACTGATATAAAATAAAATTTTATATATTTGATTATAAACATTTATTTTTTTAACATGACAAAATATGATTTTAATATTTTGAAAAATCAATAAAATAATATGTTTTACTTTAAAAATATCCTTTACCCAAATGGGATGTTTTTTTAGATTATGGTTTTTTATAAATCATAAAAGTAACCTACAGACAGAAAAAAATGACGAAATATTTTAAACTTTTAGTTTTATCAATATTCTTTTTGCCCAATGCTATAAAAGCTCAAACTAAAAAAATTGGGATTCCATTCATAACCAATTATAGTCCTAAAAGTTATAAAGCTGCGTCAGAGAATTGGGACGTTTTACAGGACTCCAAAGGCATGATGTTTTTTGCAAATCATTTTGGAATCATGCAGTTTGATGGTGTACGATGGAGCATTGTAACACAACCAAACAATAAAAGCATGGTTCGTTCTCTTGCCATCGATAAAAAAGACAAAATGTATGTTGGTGCTCAGGGAGATTTTGGTTATGTAGTTCAGTTATCAAATGGGCAATATAAATTTACTTCATTAGTGAACTTGCTTCCAATTTCTGAAAGAAATTTTGGAGATGTACTACATACAGTTATTCGCAATAATGAAGTACTTTTTTTTTCTAATGAAGCTATATTCATTTATAAAAATAACAAAATAAAAATAATAAAGTCTGATGCTAATTTTGATGAATTTTTTGAAGTCAATAAGGATATTTATGTTTCAGATAATACTAAAGGCTTATTAAAACTCAAAGATGATAGTTTAGTAGCAATTCCAAATAGTGGGCAATTTACCGGAATGAAGATTCAAAAGATTTTTGAAACTAAAAAAGGTTTAGTCCTTCTTACACAAAAAAACGGATTATTTATTTATTACAATAATCAACTAAAACCTTTTGTAACAGAAGTAGATTATTTATTGAAACAAAATCAAATCACTGCAGGGATTTTATTTTCTGATGGGTATTTAGGCATTGGGACTCGTCAGGCTGGACTGGTAATTTTAGATAGTGAAGGGAAATTGATTCAGCATATTAGTAAACAAATGGGTTTGCAGAACGAATATGTGACCAATCTTAAAGTTGATAAAGAAGGTAATTTATGGGTGACACTCAAGGAAGGCATTTCACTTATTCAAATTTCTTCGCCTTTGTCAAGGATATTAGATACATCAAATTCAGAAACCAAAATATATTGTAGTCAGATTTATCAGAACAAACTTTACATAGCAACTGATAATGGCTTATTTTGGCTCAATTGGGAAGCGTATAAAACCCAAAAAAAAGAAAACACACATTTTCAGCATGTTTTTGGAATGTCTGAAAATGTATGGAATACTGGTATTTTTGGTAATTCGCTTTTGGCTTTTGGAAAAAACGGAATATTCGAGATAAATGGTACTTCGGCTAAATTAATTGCCAAACCAGATGGTGTATGGCAAGGTGTTATTATCCCGAATAATCCCGAATTATTACTTGTTGGAGGCTATACCGGATTGTATTTATTAAAAAAAATAAATGGTTCTTGGGTATATCAAAATAAAATAAAAGGTTTTGAAGAGTGCAGTAGGATAATCGTAACCGATAATGATAATATATGGATTGCACATGGTTACAAAGGTATTTTTAAAATAAAACTCAATAAAACATTTGATGGCGTTTCAGACATTCAATTTTATAATAAAGAAAATGGTTTTCCTTCAAGCTTATTTTTAAATACTTTCAAAATAAACAATCAAATACTTTTTGGGACAACTAAAGGAGTTTACAATCAAGATAAAACTTCACATACAATGATTCCGAATACTCTTTATAAAAAGTACTTGGGAATAAACAATCACATTCGTTTGCTTAAAGAAGATAATCAAGGTAATGTTTGGTATATATCCGGAGAAAATACTGGAAAAATGAGTCAACAAAAGAATGGAAATTTAACTGTAGAAGAATTACCATTTAGAAAATTAATGTACTTATACGTCCCGGGTTTCGAAAATATTCAGACAACAACAAGCGGTGATGTGTTTTTTGGCACACAAGATGGCTTAATTCATTATAATAATACAAAAGGAAAAAAGTATAAAATCAATTACAAATCGGTTATTTCTGAGGTCAAATGTATTGTTCCAAAAGACAGTTTACTATTTTCGAACAGATATGATGTTCTTCCAACAATTTCAATAACCAAAAAACTTTCTCCAGTTTTATCATATGCGAATAATGCATTGCATTTTTCGTTCGCTTCTTTAAGTTATGATGAAGCAGATGCTACGAAATATGAATATTGGCTGGAAGGTTCTGAATCAAAGTGGTCAGACTGGAGCCTTCAGACAGAGAAAGAATACACAAACCTACCTGAAAATAAATATGTTTTTCATGTAAGAGCAAAAAATATATATGATACTATAAGTGAAGAAGCTGTTTTTAGATTTGAAATTTTACCACCCTGGTACCGAACTAACTGGGCTTATATTTTGTATTTATCGCTTTTTGGCTTTTTGATATACACTATTATTAAGTATCAAAAAAATCTCGCAGAACGCGAACGTAAGCAATTGATTTTAAATCAGGAAAAGGAATTATTGCAAAATCGTGCTGAATTGAATGAGCAGAAACTAGCATTAGAAAAGGAAAACATGGTCATAATGCGTGAAAACCTAGAAGCAACGATTAATCTTAAAAATGCTAAAGTTGCATCGAATACAGTAAATCTTATTCATTTAAATGAAATTCTGTTATCTATAAAAGAGCTTATCTCTGATATTAAAAAAGAAAATGATTCCGTTGTAAATTTGAGTTTGTTAACCAAAATAAATCGAATAATTGACCATGAACTACAAGGAGATCAGCATTGGAATGAATTTGAAGAAATCTTCAATCAAATTCATGATAATTTCATGCAACGTTTAAAAACCAGTTTCCCAGAATTAACTCCAAGAGATATGCGATTGTGTGCTTATCTACGAATGAATTTCAATACTAAAGAAATTGCGCCTCTTTTGGGAATTTCTGTAAGAGGTGTTGAAGATACCCGATATCGCATCCGAAAAAAACTACAACTGTCTTCTGAAGCAAATATTACAGAATTTATTCTTAATTTTTAAATTTAAATTATTTAAGCTTAATCCTACGTAAATTTACCTAATTTGATTACTATTTACTACTTTTTAGCCCTGTACCGTAGTCAAACCGTATAGCTAAATACGAGTCTTGGTTTGTTTGTTTGTTAATATTGTGCATTATTATTAAAAATGACAATTAATTTTTTACAAATTGATTTTTTATTTAGATAATAATATTAATTAACAAAAAAACAAAATAATGAAGCAAAAAAACATTTTCTTCGGACAACCACCGAAAAACAATTCCAATTTCTTGAAGAGGTTTATTATTATGACACTATTATTACTGTCGCCTTTTCTACATCTTTATTCACAATGTAATACACTTGTCTGGTCAGACGAATTTAACGGAACCTCAGTAGATGGAACAAAATGGCAAAGCATTAGCGGTAACGGTTGCCCTTCACTATGTGGTTTTGGAAATGGAGAAGCAGAACGTTATGATCCAAATCAGGCAACAATTGTTAAAGATGGGGCAAACAGTTATTTGAATATTGAAGCTAAATATGCTCCGAATGCTGCATTTCCGGACCAACCTTATTCATCTGCAAAACTAACAACTGAAGGCAAATATTCGATAAAATACGGAAGAATAGAAGCCCGTATGAAATTACCGTCAGGAATGGGTGCATGGCCAGCATTTTGGATGTTGCCAGCGGGCGTATCAAATTGGCCGTATACTGGTGAGATTGATATCATGGAAGCCAAACACAGAAATCCAAAATCTATAGATGGAACCATTCATTATGATGGCGGAGGTTATCATTATACTGGCAGAAGTTATGCTTCTCCAGTAGATTTATCAGCAGATTTTCACGTTTATGCTGTAGAATGGGGACCAGATAGTATTAAATGGTTTGTGGACGGGAATTTATTTCATACAGCAACTCCAAAAACTACTGTAAACGGCGGATGGCCTTTTAATGATAATAGCTTTTATATTATTCTGAATCTGGCTGTTGGTGGGGCAGGAACACCTTATACAAGTGTAAACGGAAGTGGAGTAGCACCAATTCCTGGTGATTTTCCAACAAAAATGCAAGTAGATTATGTTCGTGTCTATGACGGAAGTTATACTCATGGCGTACTAGGAGATGCAAAAGTATACAACAATGAAACTGGCAAAACGTATACTCTTAATGCGATCGCCGGAGCAATTTATAATTGGACAGTTCCGTCAGGAGCAACAATTACTTCCGGACAGGGGACCAATACAATTACTGTAAATTGGGGAACTACTGGCGGAGATGTTTCTGCTGTAGCAACAGTTTCTGGTTGCAACGCCACAACTTATAAATTGGCTGTAACTACAGAAGTACCATTGCCAGTAGAGAAAATTCACGAAGATTTCCAAAGCAATAGAAATGTTCTATATCCATTAAAAACTGGTGTTTTAACAGAAGCCGTTGCAAATCCATCGGCTACAGGCATAAACACATCTGCTTTGGTTGGGAAATATGTTCGAAACTCATCTGAATTATACGATGTTATCAATATTAAAAACTTAATCATTAAAAATGCTAATGATTATGTTTACGGAAGAAAAAAACTCTCTTTTGATATTTATACTTCTGCTCCCGTTGGAACTAAAATATCAATGCAACTTGAAAATAGTCTGGTAACAACAGCTACTAATTTTCCTTATGGAAGACATAGTGGTTACAAAGCAACTACAACTGTACAAAACAAATGGGAAACAATTGAATTTGAATTCGAAAAAGTAATCGATGCGAACACAAGTGCTTTGTCTATCAATAATGTAGTGTTCCTTTTTGAGTCAAACTCTAATTCTGGCACTACTTATTATTTTGATAATTTACAAACCAAAGCCGCTCCTGAAAAACCAATTATCGCCACAGATGTTCTTCAAAACTATGACGGCACCAATAGAATTATAAAAGGAACTGCAACGGGAACTTATTCTGTTGTGGCAAATCCAGGGTCTAATTCGGTTAACACTTCCGCAAATGTAGCGAAGTACGTTAGAAACTCATCAGAACAATATGATGTGTTGTTTTTTAATACACAAAGCACTATTGAAGATACTGGTTTATTGAAAAATCAGACCAATAAAATAATGATTGATGTCTATACTTCAGCTCCAATCGGAACAGTTGTGACTTTGAATTTGGAAAATAGCGCAACGTCTCTTCCTGCAAATTTCCCAACAGGAAGAAACAGTAATTATGTAGCTATAACAACCAAACAAAACCAATGGGAAACGCTTACATTTTATTATAACTCAAGTCCTGATGAAGGAACATCAAACCTGGCTGCAAACCAAATGGTGTTATTATTTAACTCAGGTTCCTATACAAGTGATACTTATTATTTTGATAATATCAGAATTGGATCTACTAAACTCCCAGACACTTATACACCTGGAACAGTTTACGAAGATTATCAAACAATACATACTATTACATTTAGAGATGCTAACGGAACTTATACAGCAAATGCTGCAAATCCAAATGCCAGCGGAATCAACACCTCTTCAAGCGTTGGTAAATACGTTAGAAAATCAACAGAACTATACGATAACTTCTCGTTCAATACGACAATAACAAATATTGGAGATTTCAAAAATGGTACTAAGAAATTTGCAATGGATGTTTATACTTCTGCGCCAGTTGGATCAATAATTACATGGCAGGCAGAAAGCAGTGCTTCGATTCCGTCAAATTATCCTGTTGGAAGACATAGTGTTTATCAGGCCGTTGTAAAACAAACCAATACATGGCATGCGCTAACATTTACTTACGCAAGTGCTCCAGATGCATCAACATTAGATAGTGAAGTTAATCGTTTTGTTTTCCTATTAGAACCGGGAACAAGCTCTGGAAACACTTATTATTTTGACAACCTTAGGAGTGTAAATTTAGTTTCTACTGAGAACCCAACAAACACTTTGCCATCACCTTGGATTAGCACAGATTTAGGTTCAGTTACACCTGCAGGAGAAGCTACATACTCTGGTGGAACTTTTACGGTAAAAGGATCGGGTGATGATATTTGGAATTCCAGCGATCAATTTCAATATGTAAATCAGCCAATAACTGGTGATGCCGAAATTATTGCAAAAGTAAATTCATTAACTAATACAAATACTTATGCTAAAGCGGGAATAATGTTCCGCGAAACACTTACTCCAACTTCTAAACATGCTATGACTGATGCAAGTGCTGGTGCTGGAATTGAGTTTTTATCGAGAGATGCAACTTCAGGAGCAACAATTTTTGAAGGCGTTGGCGGAGCTGCACCTAAATGGGTTCGTATAGTACGATCTGGAAATGTGTTTACCTCTTATTCTTCGGATAATGGAATGACTTGGACACAAATTGGTACACCAAGAACTATTGCAATGGCAAATACTATTTATGTTGGATTAGCTGTTACATCCCATGCAAATGGAACATTAGGAACAGGGGTTTTTAGTGATGTAGTGGTTAGAAATATTGTCGCAAACAACAATACTAATTTAGCATTAGCAAAAACAGCAGTAGCTTCTACAGAAGAAAATGCTACACTTAGTGCCGGAAAATCTACAGATGGGGATTCTGGAACAAGATGGGCAAGTTCTTTTGCAAATGCAACAGAATGGGTTTATGTTGATTTAGGAAGTAATTATAACATTAACCGAGTTGTATTGAAATGGGAGGCAGCTTTTGCAACTCAATATAAAGTACAAATTTCAACAGATGCTACTTTCACAGAAAATGAAACTGTAAATACACAAACAGCCAGTGATGGAGGAACAGATGATTTAACAGTAAGTGGAACAGGAAGATATATCCGAGTTTTATGTACAACAAAAGCTTTGGCTCCTTATGGATATTCATTGTATGAGATCGAAGCTTACGGATCTGCCTCAACTGCCAAACAAGTATTAACATCTAAAGGAGTGGCTCCTGAAACAGAAGTGACAGATTTAGCAATTTATCCAAATCCTGCAGG
This sequence comes from Flavobacterium sp. 5, assembly GCF_002813295.1. Taxonomy (NCBI): domain Bacteria; kingdom Pseudomonadati; phylum Bacteroidota; class Flavobacteriia; order Flavobacteriales; family Flavobacteriaceae; genus Flavobacterium; species Flavobacterium sp. 5. The sequence continues at coordinate 4,647,062 of NZ_PHUE01000001.1, read as the reverse complement.
CGATTATATTGAGCTTTCAGTATCTGGTAAATTAACTAATAAAGAAGTTACAATTTATGATTTAACAGGCAATCTGGTAATGAAAAACAGAATTAATACTACGTCCGATGAAACCATTATTGATATCAGCCGACTTTCAAAAGGAGTTTATATTCTGAATTTTAGTTCTGATGAAAAAAACGTAGCTAAAAAGCTGATTAAAAAATAATTATAAATCCGTTGGGTGTAATTAAATTAAAATGAATGTCCCCAACTCCAACATACCGGAGTTTCCATTTTAAATATTACCTACATTATTACACCTGACGGATTAATATAAATCATCGTTTCAAAATGATTTTACGTTTCAAAATTTTATTTAGTAACCAAAAACCTTTTATATATGAAAAAAAACAGACTTACAAGAACCTCTTTATTGATCACACTTTTCTTGGTGTTTTCGAATTTGATGCATGGACAAGGAGCAATTCCTTTTACCATAAGTAATACTTCAACATATAATGACAACGAACTATATGTAGCCATTGTTGGGATTGATTACAATACAGGAAATCATGTTTGGGTAGACGCTAAAACTAGTCAGGTATTACCAATGAGTTCTTCTTATAATACGGTAACCGGGCCAACAATTGGAGGAAATACAGGACCTGGGCAAAACTCAAAATATGCAAATTGCTTTACAAAACTAAGTGATATCCCTAATAAGACATTTACTTTGCCGCAAATTGCAGGATGTAGAGTTTTTATATCAAGAGGACAGCAGTTGTATTTTTATTTCTTTGGTGCAAGTGGTGCTCCTTCAGGTTATACTTCACCAAATCCGTTAAATGCAACAGATCCTAATCAAGGAATATTGTATGAAATAATTGAACTTACTAATAATCAATACGGTTTTTTCGGAAATCCTTCAAGGGTTGATTCCTATAAATACCCAATGGGGCTTGAATTATTTGGTGCAAACGGATATCAAAAACGAGTGGGTGAATTAAAAAAGCATGCTGATATTATTGCTGCTTTCAAAGCCAATGTACCAGCAGAATTTCAAGGTTGTGTTAATAATACAACAGGTGAAATTACTGCGCCATCAAAAACACCTGCTTTCGCAGATGGAACAGGAGGGACTATTGTTGGGCCTCAGGCTAATTATTTAAAATCTTATATTGATGCAATTTGGAATAAATACAAAAATGAAGATTTAATATTTTATGCCGGAGATGCTGGAGTTTTTAAAGGAAGAGTAATTGGAGAACAACTAGAAATGGTTGGACAATCAGGAGGTTTTGTAGGTCGCACAGGTCGTGTACAATATAGACCATCAACTCAAGAAGCACTTGAAGGAAAAGGTGTTTTAGACAGAAGATTGGTTGATGGAGATTTGGATCTTGTAGTTCAGGCGCAATTAACTGCAGCAATAAACAGACATGTTGTAAATGTTACAACTACAAATCCTGGTCAGCAAAATTGGTATGATGCATCAAAATTCTACCAAGTAAATCCAACAAATCATTATTCTAAATTTTGGCATTTGCCAGGAATAAGTGTAGATAATCTGGCTTACGGTTTTGCTTATGATGATGTAGCAGACCAATCGCCATCTCTTCATACGCCTCAACCGACCAAAGTAATTGCAAGTTTTGGAGGATATGGAGGAACCGTTCCTTCTGTGCCTGCTTCTACAGATGTAATTACCGCTTATAAAGATTGTAACTACACGGGTTTTTCAGGAGGATTAACTATTGGTGATTACAATTTAGCGCGTTTAAATACGCTTGGAATTTTAAATGATGATATTTCTTCGCTTAAAGTTACACAAGGTTTTCAGGCTATTTTGTATCAGGATGATAATTTCACAGGAGCTTCAACAGTAATTAATTCTGATAATTCTTGTCTAAATTCAACCTGGAATGATAAAGTAACTTCTGTTCGAATAATTGCAAATGGAACTACAACTTTAGGAAATGTAACGTACTATCTACAAAACAGAAACAGCGGACTAAACATGGATGTCTGGGGTGCCAGCACAGCCAACGGAGCCAATGTTGCTCAGGGAACGCCGAATACAAATGCTAATCAAAAATTTACGTTCACGCATTTAGGCGATGGAATGTATAAAATTATAGCTAGTCATAGTGGATTATCATTAGATGTAAATGGATTTAATAAGGCAAATGGAGCTAATGTAGAGCAATATCCATACAATGCAACTACAAACCAACAATTCGTTTTAGTTTCAACTGGTGACGGGTTTTATAAAATTGTTGCCCGCCATAGCGGAAGAATCGTAGAAGTTTCAGGAGCTAGCACAGTAAACGGTGCAAATGTTCAGCAATGGGATAATAACAATCAAACTTGTGGACAATGGAAATTGATTCCAGTTACGACTTCACAAACATCAGTTTTAATTCAGGCGGAAGATTACTCATCCATGAGCGGAATTCAAGTTGAAGCTACTACCGATACTGGCGGAGGTTCAAATGTTGGTTATACTGAAACAGGAGACTGGATGGCGTATAACAATATTAATTTTCCAACAACTGGTTCTTATTTAATCGAATACAGAGTAGCGAGTGCTGTAACTGGAGGTAAACTATCTTCTGATTTAAATGCAGGAGCAATCCAATTAGGTAATGTAGATATTCCTAATACCGGAGGGTGGCAAAACTGGCAAACAGTATCTCAAACGGTAAATGTAAACGCAGGTACTTACAATTTTGGGATTTATATTCAGAATACTGGAATGAATATCAACTGGATTAAAATTACAAAAGTTAGTACAGCAAAAACGGCTTCAGTTAAAACAATATTAGAAGAAGAACCTGTTGCTACTGAATTGAGCGTTTATCCAAACCCGGCAGATAATACACTTTTTGTAACAACTGTTGCAAGTGGAGATAAAATTAGTATTGCAGATCAAACAGGAACAATAGTTTCTGAACAGAAAATCAGCAATAACAGTATTGATGTATCTAATCTGAGAACCGGAATTTATTTTGTGATTTTCGAAAAAGACGGTATTAAAACGGTGAAACGTTTTATCAAAAAATAATTTCAGAATAAGTAAAAGCCTTGAGCATTTCGATTGAGAACTGCTTGAGGTTTTTATTATCAATACAATTTTAAATCCTACTGTTAAATTAACTATTGAAAATGAATATTATGAAATACAACTACAGAAGAATACAACTGAAATGGACCATCATTTTAGTTCTTGGAGTTTTTAATCTTTCGATTGCCCAGAAAAAAGTAATTGCTTATATCCCCAATTGGATAGATCTTAATGCGTTTTCGAGCGGCATTCAATATAGCAAATTAACACACATTAATATCGCGTTTGAAAACCCAGATGCAAACGGATATTTGACTTTTAATTCCGGAAGTAATACTATTATTAATGCGGCACATGCGCAAAATGTAAAAGTTTTTGTTTCTCTGGGAGGAGGTTCTGTATCTGAAGGCGGCGCAATTCGCGACAATTATTTCAATCTGATTACGCCTGGAAACAGAACGGCCTTTGTTCAAAAAATCTACGATTATGTTGTAGCACACAACTTCGATGGAGTAGATGTCGATTTGGAGGGGCCAGCCATTAATGGAGATTACGGTGGATTTGTAATTGCTTTGGCTAACAAATTACATGCTAATGGCAAACTAATCTCTGCAGCACTTTCAGAAGGATATGGTGGAGCCAATGTACCTTCATCTACTTTTGCCACTTATGACTGGATCAATATCATGGCTTATGATGCAACTGGTCCTTGGGCACCGGGAAATCCGGGACAACATTCTCCTTACAGTATGGCGGTTAACCAGTTTAATTACTGGACAGGAAGGGGATTACCTGCAAGCAAAGCAATAATTGGTCTTCCTTTTTACGGATATGGTTTTGGTGCTTCTGCTAATCAGGGAATTTCTTATGCCAATATCGTAAATCAATATCCCGGTGCTGAAAATCTCGATCAGGTTGGAAATACAATTTATTATAACGGAATTCCAACTATTAAGGCTAAAACTACTTTTGCTATTCAAAATGCAGGAGGTGTTATGATTTGGGAACTTTCTCAGGATGCTGTTGGTTCTAAATCATTATTAACAGCCGTGAATCAAGTTATCACTGGAAGTCAGCCGCCGGCAACAGGAACTTTAATACAAGCTGAAAATTACTCTACAATGAACGGTGTTCAGACTGAAGCTACAACTGATACGGGCGGAGGTTTAAATGTAGGGTATGCTGATACAGGCGATTGGATGGCCTACTACAATATTAATTTCCCAACTTCAGGTTCTTATGTAATTGAATACAGAGTAGCAAGTGCGGTTAACGGAGCAAAATTATCATCTGATTTAAGTGCCGGAACCATTCAGCTTGGTGCTGTTAATATTCCTAATACTGGAGGATGGCAAAATTGGCAGACAGTATCTCAAACCGTAAATGTTAACGCTGGAACCTATAATTTTGGAATCTACATACAAAGTTCCGGAGTTAATTTAAACTGGTTCCGTATCACAAAATCAGGCTCGGCTTTAACTGCAAAATCAGGCTCGGCTTTAACTGCAAAATCAGCTTCTACAGCAAAAACAGTTGAAATTCCAAGTTTATCGATATCACCAAACCCGACTGAAAGTACACTTTCCTTTAATGCTGAAATTTCGGGTGCAAGCGTGACTGTTATAAATTCTGCAGACGGCTCTACTATTTCTACACAAACAGTAAATAACAATACTATTGATGTTTCAAGCTTAAAAAGCGGAATCTATCTAATTTTAGTAGAAAAAGACGGAGTTAAAACAGTAAGACGTTTTATTAAAAAATAACCTTTTCAAAAGCACTATTTTTTCTTTGTTCCGACTAGGGAAGATTGTGCTTTTGTATTAATTCTTTACTCACAAACCCCAGATAAATAATGAAAAACAATTATAAATTTAAGCTAAGTTTACTGCTATTTATTGCTTTTAGCAGCTTTGCGGTTGCGCAGACTTCTTTAGGTTCGAGTAAAACATTTATGAACAATTTAAAGAAAGAAATGGTCAATTCTGCGACTTCAAAAAGTACAGAAAAAACAGTAGCCCTTTTGGTTTCTAATTCAAAAACCTTTAATGGAAAAATAAATTTTAAAGAATCAAAAGCATCAAGCGAGTTTTTGATTGGAGAAATTAAAAATATTGCAGAATCTTCTTTTTATATCAAGGTAATGGATAAATCTTTGGAAGGTCATATCATTTTAAAAAAATCCAAAGAAGCGTATAAATATTATTCTGATGCGCAAGGAAATGCCTATGTAGAAAAAATAGACATCAATAAATTGATTTGTATTGACTACAAAAACGTTCCTCTAATCGCAAACAAAACAACTTCTAAAGCTGCTGTTGCTGCAATTGCACCAGCTTTATTGAACTTACAAAGTTTACCGGGTGCTGCAGGATGTGTAATGTTGGATTTCGATGGTTATAATATGCCGGCAGGAAATCTTTGGAATAACGGTAACCCAATTAATGCAGCGGCTTCTGGTATGAGTGATGCTGCGGTACAACAACATTGGGAAGTAGTTTCTGAAGATTACAGACCTTTTAATGTAAATGTTACAACAAGCGAAGCTGTTTTTAATTCTTATCCAAGAAACAGAAGAATGCGTGTTGTAGTTACACCAACCAATACTGCTGCTCCTGGTGCAGGTGGTGTAGCTTATATTGGTTCTTTCAATTGGGATAATGATGTTCCGTGTTGGGTATTTATTACTTCAGGTAAATCCGGAGGAGATGCTTCGGCACACGAGGTTGGGCATACTTTTGATCTTGGACACGACGGTCGTACCAATCCTGCAGAAGATTATTTTGTTGGTCTGGATGGAACTTCTTGGGCTCCAATTATGGGTGCAGGATATTACAGACCTGTTGTACAATGGAGTAAGGGAGAATACAATTATGCAAACAACAAACAAGATGATGTTGAAACTATTGCGAGTGCAAAATTTGGTGTAGGCTACAGAGGCGATGATTATGGAAATACTACTGCTTCTGCCACTACTTTAGATTATAATGGAAGCGGATCCATCAATCAGAAAAATGGGATTATTTCAAGCGAAGCTGATTATGACTTTTTTACATTTACAACTGGTGGAGGAAATGTTTCTATTAATGCCAATACGGTTGCCAGTGATGGAAATCTTCATCTATTAATACGATTATATAATTCTGCAGGAGCAGAAATGGGAACGTATTGGAATTCTGATCCATTTGCTTTAAACGCTTCTATGAATGTGAATTTGCCGGCAGGTAAATATTTTATTGGTGTTGATGGAAACGGAGCGGGAAGTGCTGCTTCCGGGGGATATTCTGCTTATGGTTCTATCGGAAGCTATTCTATTACAGGGACAATTCCGCCTGGAGGAAATATTGCTTCTTCAACAGATGTAATTACTGCTTATAAAGATTGTAATTATGCTGGTTTTTCCGCAGGATTGACAATTGGAGATTATAATCTGGCACGACTGAATTCTTTAGGAATTTTAAATGATGATATTTCTTCACTTCGAATTACTCAAGGATTTCAGGCTATTTTGTATCAGGATGATAATTTCACTGGAGCTTCAACAGTAATTAATTCAGATAATTCATGTTTGAATGCTACCTGGAATGACAAAGTAAGTTCGATTCGTATACTTGCAAACGGAGTTACTACTTTAGGAAATCAGACCTTCTTTTTACAAAACAGGAACAGCGGTTTAAACATGGATGTTTGGAACGCAAGTTTGTCAAATGGAGCCAATATTGCACAGGGAACTGTTAATACAGGAAATAATCAGAAGTTTACTTTTACTCATTTAGGTGATGGATTGTATAAAATTATTGCTAATCACAGCGGACTATCGTTGGATGTAAATGGTTTTAATAAAGCAAACGGTACCAACGTAGAGCAATATCCGTATAACGGAACTACAAACCAACAGTTTATTCTGGTAGCTACAGGCGACGGATTTTATAAAATTGTTGCCCGTCACAGCGGAAGAATCGTTGAGGTTGCAGGAGCAAGTACAGCAAATGGCGGAAATATTCAACAATGGGACAATAACAATCAGACTTGCGGTCAATGGAAGTTAATTTCGACAACTGTAGCACAGACTTCAACGTTGATTCAGGCAGAAGATTATTCAGCTATGAACGGAATTCAGGTTGAATCTACAACTGATACAGGAGGAGGTTCAAATGTAGGTTATACAGAAACAGGTGATTGGCTGGCATATAACAATATTAATTTCCCAGCTTCTGGTTCTTATACGATTGAATACAGAGTAGCAAGTGCTGTAGCGGGTGGTAAATTATCATCTGATTTGAATGCAGGAACAATTCAATTAGGGAATGTAGATATTCCGAATACTGGAGGGTGGCAAAATTGGCAAACGGTATCACAAACAGTAAATGTAAACGCTGGCACCTATAATTTTGGAATTTATATTCAAAATACTGGAATGAACATCAACTGGATTAAAATCACAAAAGTTGGTGCTGGTTCAACTGTAATAACGGCTCTGGCAAAAACAACTAATAAAGAAGCAGTTACCACAGAATTAAGCATATATCCGAGTCCGGCAGAAAGCACCCTTTATGTTACAACTGAGGTAAGTGATGAAAGAGTTAGTATTGTAGATTCTCAATCAGGAGCAGTAGTTTCTGAACAGAAAATCAATAATAGCAGTATTGATGTCTCACGCCTTAGAACCGGAATTTATCTTGTGGTTTTTGAAAGAGACGGAAAGAAAATAGTCAAACGTTTTATTAAAAAATAATTTTTTTAAATAATTAAAAGCCCTGAACATTCCAATAGAGAGTTGCTCAGGGCTTTATTTTGTCGTAATAATTAGCTATTAAAATAAATAGTAAAATCATGCATTATCAAACTACAAATAGGAATGGCATAACTACAAGCCAGATTGTGACATTTATAACAGATTAATCCACCATACAAATCACAAAAGCAGTTTTATCATCCTCATTTTTTCTATACGCCAAATACCCTCCGTGAGCCTCCATTATACTTTTGGACAACGTTAATCCAATTCCGGCTCCTTCTTTGCGAGTGGTGAAAAACGGTAGGAATATTTTATTTTCTATTTCTTTTTCGATGCCATTTCCATTATCTTCAATCCTAATTAAAGTTCTTTTTTCTTTGACATCTGCCGAAATGATTATTTGTTTCTTTACGGTATCTTTTAAAGCATATATACAATTCGTTAAAAGATTAATCATTACTTGTTCCATTTGTTGCTGGTCAATATGTAACCAACGATCAAATGAAATAGTATTTATGATTTCAATTTGCTCCTTTTTAAACATTGGCATCATGATTTGAAAGCTATTTTCAATCAATTGCGATAATTGTATTTTTTCTTTTTTGGGAGAAGGCAACATGGCAAGTTTACGGTAGCTTTCTACAAATTGTTGTAAATGGTCACTTCGTCTCAACATGGCTGCAATACTGCTTTTCATGTCATCCAAATCCTCAGTTGATATCGTTTCCTGTTGCATCAAATCCTGTAGATTTTGAGAGAGGGAACGAATAGGGGTAATCGAATTTAACAGCTCGTGAGAAATCACCTTCATTAGATTTATCCATGCTTCTTTCTCTTTTTTCTCAATTACATTTTGAATAGAATCTAATAATACAATAAAATAATCCTGATTATAAATGGCACTTCTTGAAGTCTGCATCACAAATGTCTGTGTGTCCTGCTCATTTACTCTAATCTCTAATGATGTTTTAATTTCCTGAAAATCCTGTTCTTCAATAATTTTACATAAAGAAGGCAACTGATTTTTTAGATATTTCCATTTGGTAACTTTTGGAACATCAAAATGTTTAGAAAAATAATCATTCATCATAAAAACATTCCATTCATTTTCCTCCTTTTGAAGAATGATAATTCCTGTTCCAATAGTATTTAAAATAGAACGGTAAACAATGTCTTTTGAAACTTCGTCATTTTGTTTGTTTTTTAGATTTTCATATAAGTGAAATAAATCAGTATAGTTTTTATAGGATTTGTGTCTAGAGAAATCGGATGTAAAATCATTTCTTAATATAGAAGCAATTGTTTTATCATAAAGTGAGAAAGCATTTTTGAGATAAAAATACATTTCCATAATAAGTATAACAATAATAAAAATTACAAACAAAGTGGTGAAAAACAATTTGTCTTGATAAATAACAATTAAAATTCCCGAAAAAAAGAGAATAAAAATCAATCGAAAAAAAAGCTGATTATATATTTTGGAGGATTTAAACATATTAATTGGTAGTGATGTTATATTTCTCTAAACGTCTGTATAAGGCGCCTCTTGAGAGACCTAATTCTTCTGCTGTTTTACTAATATTGTTATTATTTTTAAGAAGTGCTCTTTCGACAGATGCTTTTTCAATTGAAGAGAGTTGGATATCTTCTTGATTATCTTCATAAATAGTTATTTGTTCCAAATCAAGATCTGAAACCGTAATATGGTTATCCTCACAAAGAATTACAGCACGTTCTATTCTGTTTTCCATTTCTCGAATATTACCATTCCAGGCGTGTTTTTCGATTTGTTCAATCACTCTTTTGTCAAAAGTTATTTCATCTCTTCCGTATTTGGTAATCATTTTTTGCAAAAGATATTCGGCCAATGGTACTTTATCCAGAATACGCTCTCGCAAAGGAGGCAATACAATTTCCATTGTATTGATGCGGTAATACAAATCTTCTCTGAAATTTTTATCTGTAACTTCTTGTTTTAAATTCAAATTAGTCGCTGTAATAATGCGGACATTCAAAGGTCTGGCTTTTGATTCGCCCAATCTGGTAACAGTTTTGGTTTGTATTATCTGCAAAAGTTTTGATTGTAAATGCAACGGAACATTACCAATTTCATCTAAAAAAATAGTGCCATTTTGTGCCATTTCGAAACGACCTGCAGTATCGATTTTAGCATCTGTAAAAGCACCTTTGGCATAACCAAACAATTCACTTTCGAAAATATTAGAATTCAAAGACCCCAAATCAACGGGAATAAAAGGACCATTTTTTCGTTCGGATTTACTAAAAATATAATGTGCTAAAACAAACTTTCCTGTTCCGTTTTCTCCCAGAATTAAGACATTGGCATCTGTTTTGGCTACTTTATCTGCCAATGAATAGGCCTTTTTTATAGCATCCGAATTGCCAATAAAAAAATTATCGTCAGCAATTACATTACTATTAAGTTTCTTTTGATCTTTTCTGGATTTTTCGACTGCTTGTTTTACAACTTCAAGTAATTTTTCATTCTCCCAAGGCTTTAAAATATAATCAAAAGCGCCTGATTTTAGCCCCTCGACAGCAGTTTCAACTTTACCAAAAGCGGTCATTAAAATAACAACTGTTTTTGGCGAAAGTGTTTTTATTTCTTTCAATAAATACAATCCTTCTTTACCATCTTCAAAACCTATTCTGTAATTCATGTCTAATAAAACGACATCGATGGTGTTTTTTGCCAATAAATCGACCACCAATTTTGGATTATTAAGCGTAAAAATATTTTCAAAATGCTTTTTGAGAAACATTTTTGAGGCAAAAAGAATGTCTTCCTGATCGTCTATAATTAAAATTGATGTGTTTGTTTTTTTCATGTGAAGCTAATATTTGCTTTTTTTATAGGAACATGTTATCACTATTCTTCATTTTTACTGCTATAATTTGGAGTCATACTGATTTCATTACTGTTCAGTTGCGGACAAAAGATGTTCAATAATGGACAGCTTGAAAATTTAATTAAAAATAAAAACTTAAAAATAAAGGAGTTGCAATGTTTTAATTTTTTGGCACGATAATCACTTTAAGTACAACAAATAAGCAACAATGGACACCATAATCAAAAGTAAAAATAACAAAAAAAAGTATCTAATAATTGTATTACCCATTATCTTAGTTTTGGGTTATATCATCTTTGTATCGGCTACCAAAAAAAGAAGTCTTAATGTAAAAAAAGAAGAAATTTCGATTAAAACGGTTGAAGATAATTTTTTTGAAGATTTCATGTCTTTTCAGGCAAAAGCGGTTCCTGTAAATTCAATGTTGATTAATATTATTGAAGGTGGAGCAGTACAGGAAATATTTGTAGAAAACGGTGATATGGTTATAAAAGGGCAATCGTTGGCAAGATTATACAATCCAAATGCAGAATTAGCATATATGCAACAGGAAACAGCTATTATCGAACAAATAAATAATCTTAATAAAGCCAAACTTGATTTGAGAAATCAGGAATTGAATTTAGGTAAAGATTTGATTTCGATAGAACACGATTATTTGGATTCTAAAAATTTATTAGAGACCAATAAGAGTCTGTTTGAACAGGAGATTCTCGCTAAAAGTGAATGGGAGAAAACTAAAGAAAATTATCGTTTTCAGAAGGAGCGAATGAGTATCATAAAGCAAAGTGTGAGCAAGGAAAAGCAGGCGAATCAAATTCAGATCGGGCAACTCAATCAATCGATTGGCATCATGAATAAAAGTTTGGGGATTTTAAGAACCAACAAAAAGAATTTTTTAGTTACGGCACCCATTTCTGGAAGACTTTCATCATTTGAACCGATACTTGGAAAAACCTATGCACAAAATACCAGCATTGGTTTTATTGACGATCAAAAAGGATATAAATTGATAGCTGATGTTGATGAGTTTTATTTGGACAGAATTTCGGCAAACCAAAAAGGAACTGTAGATTTTGAAAACAAAACCATTGATGTTCAAATAACGAAAGTTATTCCGGAAGTAAAAAATGGAAGATTTCAAGTAGAATTAGATTTTATTTCTACTGCTAAAATGGACTTAAAACAAGGATTAAGTTTTGGAGTAAAATTAAATTTATCTGAAAAAACAAAGACCAAATTACTTTCCAAAGGAAGCTTTAATGAAGAAACAAATGGCAAGTGGATATTTGTTGTTAATGGAAATAAAGCAGAAAGAAGAGCAATTAAATTAGGAAGAGAAAATCCGTTGTATTATGAAGTTTTAGAAGGGTTAAAACCTGGCGATAAAGTTATTACATCATCATACAAAGATTATAAACAGGTAGAAGTTTTGAATTTAGAATAAGAAAAAAATAACCGTATAGACTAAATAAATATTAAAAATAAACATCAATCAAAAAACGAACAATAATCATGATCAACATCAAAAATCTTTCGAAAATTTTTAGAACCGAAGAAATTGAAACTAAAGCTTTAAGTGAAGTTTCATTAACCATTAATCAAGGTGATTTCGTGTCTATTATGGGACCATCCGGTAGCGGAAAATCTACATTATTAAATATTGTGGGATTGCTTGACAGTGCTTCGGGAGGAAGTTACCAATTACTACATCAGGAAATGGTTGGATTGAAAGAAAAAGGAAAATCTAAAGTTAGAAAAGAAAACATAGGCTTCATTTTTCAAAATTTCAATTTAATTGATGAATTATCAGTTTATGATAATATTGAATTGCCTCTGATTTACAACAAAGTTCCTTCTGCTGAAAGAAAGTTAAAAGTGGAAGCAATAGCTGAAAAATTAAATATCTCTCATCGTTTGAAACATTATCCGCAGCAACTTTCCGGAGGACAGCAACAACGTGTAGCCGTTGCAAGAGCTTTGATAAATGATCCGAAAATTATTCTTGCCGATGAACCTACAGGAAATCTGGATAGTAAAAACGGAAATGAAGTAATGGAATTATTAACCGATTTACATACCAATGGTGCCACCATTCTGATGGTTACACACTCCGATTATGATGCTTCCTTTTCGCAAAAAACTATTCATATGAAAGATGGAGTAGTACTTTCTGAAAAATTGAATCATAGAAATGTAGATGTTTTAGTAACCAATTTTAACAACTAGAATCATGATAAAAAACTGGACAACTATATTCCTATATCATATTAAAAACAACAAGCTTTTTACAACTTTGAATATTTTGGGTTTGAGTATTGGAATAGCAGGCTTAGTTTTTGCCATTCTATATTGGAATGATGAACAAAGTTACAATGATTGGAATCCTGAAAAAGATACTACTTTTCAAGTTCTGGTTGATATAGGAGAGGGCAGAGTTTGGACAAATGCTCCTGTAACATTCGATCCCTTCTTAAAAGATGATTCCAATATTAAAAAAATGATGTACTGCGAAAATTGGTATGCATCACCACTTTATAAATACAATGGAAAAAAGATAATTATTGAAAAATTGTTTAACGCTCAAAATAATTTCTTTGATTTTTTTCCTTTTGAATTTCTACAAGGAAATCCAAAAACGGTATTGCAAAACGAAAATAGTATTGCCATGAAACAAGAAACGGCAACACTCTTTTTTGGCACTGAAAATCCTATTGGAAAACAAATTCAGTATGAAAATCAAATTCTAACGGTTACCGCTGTATATAAAATTCCAGGTAATTCCGCTATTGCTCCTGATGCAGTTGTGAATAACATGAAAAAAAAGATTGATGAAAACAAAGAACATTGGGGACATTTTAATTGTGGTTGGTATATCAAATTAAAAGATCCCTCGAAAGCAAACGAACTTTCGAAAAAACTTAATTCAATTTACTATCAGAATAAAACGATTAAAGATGCAAAAGCAGAAGGGATCAGTCCTAAAGAATTTGAATCAAAATATGGAAAGTTTAAATTTTTATTAGAACCACTTACAATTTCAAGATTACATACTATAGGTCAAGGATCGCCTGAGGGAAAAGGCAACTATCAATTTCTATTGATAATGGCAGGATTATCTATTTTAATTTTACTATTATCAATAGTCAACTATATTAATCTGGCAACAGCAAATGCTATTCGCAGAGCCAAAGAAGTAGGGGTTCGAAAAATTGTTGGTGCTTCGAAAGCCGAAATAATCAAGCAGTTTCTGTTTGAAACAATTATCACTGTTTTAATTTCTATTTTACTCGCTTTGGTTATTGTTGAATTGTCATTGCCTTATTACAACGAATTCTTGGACAAAGATTTAATTATTTATGGAAATCAATTTTATCTGCAAATCATATTGATTTTTATCATTACTGTAGTCTTTGCAGGCGTTTTTCCAGCGATATATGTTTCTAATTTTGAAACTTTAAAAGTATTGAAAGGAAATTTCGGAAGAAATAAAAGTGGGGTCTGGCTCCGAAACGGAATGCTGATTCTGCAGTTTTCTATCGCTTCTTTCTTTATTATTGGTTCTTATATTGTTTACGAACAAGTACGTTATTTAAGCAATAAAAATCTAGGCTTTTCTGGATCCCAGGTTTTGGAAATTTTTTATTTTAAGACGCAAACTCTTCTCAATGCTAAAAATTCGGAACAACAAATATTTGATCGATATACAACTACTAAAAATGAAATCTCAAAAATAAAAGGAGTAGAGCAGGTAGCAACCGGAGCATTCCGATTTGGTGGAGGTAATGATTCTTCTTCAGGTTTTAGTTATAACGGAATCAATATTCAGGGGCAAAATATTGCTGTTGATTTTGGCATGCTCGAAATGATGAAAATCGAAATGGCACAAGGTCGTTATCTGGATCCAAAAATTGCCTCAGATACCATAAACTCAATGATGGTCAATGAAGCAGCTTTGAAAATAATGAACGAGAAAAATCCTATTGGTAAAATTGTCGATTGGAATGAAAACAAACTCAAAATCATTGGAATTGTTAAAGATTTTAGTCTTTACAGCCCACAGGGAAAAGTGCCGCCAATGGTCTTTTTCCACTTCAAAACAGTGCCTTGGATGATTGGAAATATGAATCATATTTATGTAAAACTGAAAGCAGAAAATACGGAACAGACTATTGCTGATATTGAAAAACTCTGGACAAAAAGTGTCGATTCCGATTATCCGTTTCAATATAATTTTATAGATAAAAGCTATCAGAGAACCTATAAAACATACGTAAAGCAAAAGAATCTTTTCTCTTTACTGAATGTCATTGTAATTCTAATTGCTCTTTTTGGGTTATTTGCTTTGGCCTCATATTCTATAGAAAGACGCATGAAAGAAATTGCTATTCGAAAAACACTTGGTGCAGAAACTAATGTTTTACTTAAAGAACTCTCAAAGCAGTATATTATTTTCGGCATAATCGGATTTATGATTGCTTTATTTCCAGTGTATTATTTACTAAATAAATGGTTGGATAATTTTTCTTATAGAATTGATATTTCTATTTATCCCTTTTTAATTGGATTCGCAGCTTTGCTGTTTTTAACACTTTTAGTAGTTCTTTCCAGAGCCTATCAGGCAACAAGAGTTGATGTTTTACACTATTTAAAATATGAATAAGAAACTAATTACGATTATCTTTTTTTTATTTTTTGCTTTAGTAAATGGCCAGGAAAATTCCTGGTCGCTTACTAAATGCATGGATTTGGCTTTGCAAAATAATATCGAAATAAAAATCAGGCAGCTGGAAATAAAACGAACTCAAAAATCTCAAAACTCTGTTTTAAACCGAATGTTACCAGTTGTCAATTTATCTGGAGAACAAAATTATAATTTTGGTTCAACTATAGATCCTTCATCAAATGGAAGAATAAGTTCCAATATTCAAAATGACAATTTCTATCTGAATGCACGAACAAATTTGATTGATTTTGGTGCTTTTGCAAATGCAAAAAAGGATAAAATCAATATCGAAATCGCCCAAGCTGATAAAGAAGTCATTGAAAACGAATATAAACTACAGATTTTAGAAAGCTATTACCAAACACTTTACACTCAGGAATTATTAAAAATTCAGAAAGAACAATTCAAGCAGGCAATCTTTAACTTAGACAGAGTCACAAAAGAAGTCGCTATTGGAAGTAAACCCCAAAGTGATTTATATGATATGCAATTGAGTTTTGCAGAAGAGGAGAATAGAAATTTGGAATCGGAACAATTGTATGGAATCAAAAAAATGCAATTATTCCAATTGATGAATGCTACAGCTATTGCAACCGAAAAAGTTGTACTGGAAAATGTTTTAAATGAAACCACAACTAACGATACAGATATAGCAAATAACCCAAAAATAAAACGCGCCGAACTTCAGTATCAAAACAGTTTAAAGTCAATAAGTCTGGAAAGAGCCAATAATTTACCAATAGTATCAGCATATTATGGATATTCAACTTTTTATTATACCATTTTAAATCAGCCAATTGGAAGCACTATCAACTTTAAAAATCAATTGGAAGACAATAAAAACCAACAAGTAGGCATTCAAATGATTGTTCCAATTTTTAACGGATTTAGAAACAATAAAAAAATAAGTGCATCGAAAATTGAAAGCGAAAAAACAAAACAGGGTATAGAACAAGAAAAACAAGAATTAGAGAAACAAGTTGCCCTTGAAGAACAAAATAGGAAAAACTATCAGGAGATTCAGAAGAAATTGAATGAAAAACAAAAATATGCAAAAGCTTCTTTAACTACTACACAAGCTAAATTTACTAATGGAAAAGTAGAAGCAATTTTATATTCTTCGGTTAAAAATCAATTGCTTTCAGCAGAATATGACGTATTGAAGAATGGTCTTCAATTACAATATATTCACTTGAAATTAAATTTATTGAAATACAATAGTTTATAAATTAATGAATTTATTCTAATCAGTTTTTAATTCTAATTTTTTCAAATTTACGTCTTATAATACGTCATTTTTCTTTAGACATCGCCCTCTGGGTTCATCACCTTCATGAAGTACAATTTCTGAATGTAAAAACTGTGCAGCCTCAGCTGAATCTTTTACTTTGGAAGCACTACGTTGCAACATTTCTGACTCAAACTCAGTTAATACACTTTCTCTAACTCCGACTTCTCTCCATTGGGATAAAGGTCTGCATCCTTTTGATATGCCCCGAGCCAGTGAGAGCGCATCCAGTAATGCTTGATTGGCTCCCTGTCCTTTGAACGGACTCATAGGGTGCGCCGCATCTCCAATCAGAGTTACTTTTTTTCCTTTTTCTAACAATTCTGAATCAAGTAATTCTCTGTCATAGACGGGATAACCAGAAATCTGAGTTACTAGTGTAGCCGCGATAATTTGAGGAATAGGATCGTGCCATTGAGTTCTACGACATGCTTCTTCTTTGAGCGCTTGAGGTCCTTTAGCACTTAATTCCTTAGCTTCTTCTTCTGGCATTGGGAAGCTAAGCTGCCACATTACCGAGTCTGACGTATAAGGCATTATGTAGATACGCTCATTTCCATTGGCTGTTTGAAAAACGGTAGCAGAATCCAATAAAGAGCTAGTAGTATCTTGAATAGCTTTTAGAGGACAAATACCCAATATCACAATACAATCCAAATAACGTAAAGGAGTAACATTCTCACCAATCAACAACCTTCGTACCGAACTACGAATACCATCGGCTCCAACCACAAGATCTGCTTTGTAGGTCTTTAATTCACCATTTACTTGAAAATTTAAATCAACACCTTCACCATCACATTCTTTAAAATCTACTAACTGGTGATTCCAATGCACTTTGTCATGACCTCCTAGTTGTTTAAGTAGCGCTAAACGTAAAGCTTGCCGTGAAATATGCACATTAGTACGTTTCTGAAATGTTTTTGCATCTGATTGCATCCATTTTCTGATTCCCCATTCCCCAATTACCTTTCCTTCAGTAGTATGTACAACATGCCTTGTTGAAATCACTCCCTCATCTAACGAGAAAATACCCAATCCTTCGATTGCTTTACTAGCTTGCTGCAAAGTAAGTCCATAGCCCTGAGATCGGGCATTAAAATCACTATCTCGTTCATAAATAGTAAAAGGGATTCCTCGGTGCAAACAAGCCACAGCCAGAGCCACACCTCCAATACCTCCACCAATAATAGCAACATGTGGGTAATTTTCTTTATCTGCTATAGGGTAGGCAGTAGAGAAAATCACCCCAGATCCAGCACAATTTAAGCAGGTATACAGGTGACCTTTAGGACGAACAGGAGCTGTTCCTTTATCTTTTGTTTTTTCAAATTGATCAAGTTCTATTTGGTAGCTTCGTCTTGCTTTATCACTAAGACCTCGACTTTTTTTGCCACGTCCTTGACATTCCTGGCAAATAGTCCATGCCTCATTTTCCGCTTTTTTCACTTCCTTTTTTATTTTACTTGATCTTGGCATTTGTATAAAAATTTGCCATTATTCTAGTCTGCAAATTTAAAACAAAAGTGCACCAGTGCAAAACTACATTAAAATTTTAAGAGAAAATTCTAAACACAACCAGCTGGAATATTTTACAGAATAATTGCATTTAAGGAAATTATAGAGAATAAAACGGTTAAAGTCTTTATTCAAGGAATCAATACTGCTTATAATTAAAACTATTATCAAACTGTTCAAAATAATCAGTTCATATAACTCATAATCAAATTTGTTTTAAATTGATAAAATGATCCCTTCATTATGTAATAATCAGATTTTTCTATTTTTATAAATTTTATAAAAAAATCATTCTTGCTATTTGTCATATTATATCCCCCCGAATAAATACAGTATTGCAAAAATGATTTTTTTGAAATTTTAAAATAAAAAAATATGTTTTTTTATTTTTATAATGGTAAATTTATAAGATTATTATAATATTTTACCATTTTATTCATAAAGAAAAACTGATAGCATTACAGAATTAAAACTATTCAAAACCTGTATTTTATTCTATTAGTAAATGGACGCTTTCTTACATTTTTACTATTCAGAATAAAAAACAAATTGCCCTTTTTAGAGTAGAGTGTGTTACTCAAATAATTAAATATTAAATGGAAGGAATCAAAGCTTTTAGATATTTTAAAAAAACAAATATTATTATTCTTTTAATATTAATATTCGTTTCCTGTTCTGCTTTGATATTTATTAATTGTTTCACAATTAAAATTCTCTCTGGTAGCAGAGCTTATGTGAATGGTGAATCACATTATTCTAAAGGACAGAAAGATGCTGTTCGACATCTTATTACCTACTTATATACCGATAATATAGAGCAATGGAAATTATATGAAAATGAATTGAGTGTACCTCAAGGCGATGGTACTGCACGCATAGCTTTGATAAAAAATCTGAATACTGACATTATCAAAAAAGGGTTTCGAAATGGTAGAAATCATGAGAAAGATTTGGACGATTTAATTTGGGTTTTCAAAAATTTCAAAGCCATTCCGTTTATGCGCAAAGCAATAAATGAATGGCGGCAAGGTGATATATTGATTTCTCAGATAGATTCTATAGGTGATGAAATTCATAAAGAGATTATAAATGGACATTTAACTGTTACATCGCGAAATTATTTTCTCACTAAGTTAAGTGACGTTAGCGATAAACTCACAATTAATGAACGCAATTTTTCTAATACGCTAGGTGAGGGGACAAGGGAGATAAGAGATTATCTTATCTACACCAATATCTTTTTTGTCTTAATTATTTTCGGAAGTGTCAGTTTGTATTATAACACCATGATAAAAAGATTGTTATTTTCAAAAAACGAAATTAATGAATCCAATAAGTATCTTCAGACAATGATTACTGATTTAGAAAACATTAAAACCGATTTGTCAAAAGAGATTATTCAACAAAAAAAAATTATCGGAACTATTAGTCATGATATTAAAAGTCCACTAAAATATATAGTCCTGATTGGGAAGTATTTATGTGAGGAAACTAAAAAAACAAATAACTCCGTTTCACATAAATACGCAACTTCAATACTCAAATCTTCGTCACAACTTTATGAATTTACTAATGTACTAGTGGAATATTCCGATATTTATATTGAAGAAAAAAGATATGAAATAGTGGCTTATCCCTTTTATGATTTAGTTCACAAAAAGATAGAATTATTCACGGAAATAGCTCACAATAATAATTCTGTTATTTTTAATAAAGTAGACAAGAATTTAATATCTCATGTAAACAATAGAATTGTAGCAATTATTTTGCACAATTTACTCGATAATGCTATCAAAAATACAATCTTTGGTGAGATTGAAGTTGGTGCTTTCGCAGATAAAAATAAATTTGTTTTTTGGATAAAAGATACTGGAATTGGAATGGATCAGTATTTAATTGATTATTATATTGATCTATTTAAGAGTAAAGAATCAGAAAAGTTAATTCTAAATAACTTTGGAATAGGACTCCATTTTGTTTTAGAATTGCTTATTATTTTAAAAGGAAACATCAATTTCTCCAGTGTTGTAAATGCTGGTACCACTGTAACTGTCGAAATTAAATATTAAAAACTTAACTTAAGAATCTATGTCAAAAAAAATACTAATAGTTGATGACCACTTAGTTGTACGAACTGGCGTTTCTATAATTCTCGAAGAAAGTTTTGAAAGTATAGAACTGTTTACAACCGAAAATTTCCCAGACACCATTTCTCTTTTGAAAGAAAATGAAATAGAGCTTATCATTCTAGACATAAATATTCCCGGAGGAAAAAATAAAGAAATGATACGTGAAATTAGAGAGTTGCAAGCAGATGTAAAAATTTTAATTTTTTCTGTTTATGAAGAAACCACTCATGCTTATCAATACATTATGGCTGGAGCCAATGGTTATTTAAATAAACTTAGTGACAAAGAAAAAATAGTTTTGACCGTAGACACCATATTAAAGACAGGAAATTATTTTGCACCGGATATTGTAAATACAATCATCAATGCATCAATAAAAGGACAAACTTTAAATCCTCTTGATAAATTGTCTAAACGAGAAATGGAAATTTGTGAATTATTAATAAAAGGAAATGGGAATATTGAAATCTCCAATAAATTAGATATATGTATGACTACTGTAAGCACACATAAAAATAAAATATTTGGTAAACTCAACATCAAAAACATAGTAGAATTGATTACTATATTTAATCAACCCAATGGATAAAGAATTTCTCTTAAATAGAATAAAACAAGTTTTTTCTATGATCAATAGATAATTTATGGCAACATGATTTGTAATATCTAAAATGAAATGATAAATAAAAGCAGCTACTTTTTTAATATGAAAACGAAAAAAGTGCTTTTTAGGTAAAATTTAAAACTTAATCTTCATCTATTAATTATAAAAATTTTGTTATTGATACTTCAATTTAGTAAGTTAAATCTTTATTTTATATATGTTTTTTATTTTAGCTAACTTTTTACAAATCCTTTGTTTTTCTTGAGTTATATATAAAATAGTACTATTTTATATATAAATTTTATTTTTTTAAACAAATTTCTTGCAAAAAAACTTTGTTAAATAAAAATAAAATTTCTAAATTAGACGATGAATAGATAAAACAATACTTTTCAAAGAAAATATATTCTTTTAAAATTGTTTTAGACACACTGTTAAAAAGCAATATTAACTTTTAAAAAAAATATAATTTTTAGGTATTCTCAAAATATTGAGAGCGTAAATAAAAACTAGAAAAGGTTTTTAATTTTAATAATAAATCCTTAACAATATACTTCTTGAGTTTATTTATTTTTTTTCTCTGAGTACATTTTTTTGGTTCGATTTAAAATTAAACAAAGCTAATTTTAGTTTTAGTACATATTTTTAAAAACGAAATATATTTTTATCCCCTCCCCTTACAATCGGTATCAGTTGATGCGACTAAAATGCATTACAATTGTACCATTCTAATTGTTACTTTATATTTAAATTAGTCATTTTTTTTTACTAATCGTTAAAAAAATATGAGGATTTGTATTGTTTATTCATGACATTTCAATCGTTATGAATACAGCATTAGTTTTTCATAAAATTAATTTAAAAATTTAATTATTTTTTGAGTCTTTTCATTTTCTTTTAATCTAGAAAGTAATTTCTCAAAGTTTACCAAGTTACAATACATTCTAATTTTCCTAATAACATTTAAGAAGCACTAGTCTGTATAATTACTCAATAGTCTTATTATCAATTAATTAAAAAATGCATAAACTATTCAGTTTATAGCAAATAGACTTTTTTTGGCTCAATTTTAAATATTAAATTATGGAAAAAAAAATTACTATTTCAGGATTTATTTCTTATCAAATTTGGCTAGTATTCTTTCTTACTTTGCTTTCCTTAAATTATTTACAAGGACAAACCTTTTGTCGTGCTATTTCTCAAACAAATAGTAAAGTAGGGTTAATTGGTGGTATATCAAACCCAGACAATGTATTTGATGATGACCCAAACTTAACTACATATGCAAGTATATCAAGCGGACTAGCTAGTTCTGTAGAAGAAACCTTAACGCTAAATCAAACAGTAAAAGCTGGCGATAAAATAATACTTTATTTGAGCGCAAATGGAGGATTATTAGATCTCGGATTATTAACTAATGTTTCTATTCAAGCAAAATTATCAAACACTAATGTAGGTTCAAGTGTAGCGCTAAATAATGCTCTTTTGAATGTAAGTCTAGTGCCTGGTAAAACAATTCAAGCTGTAGAATATACTTTTACTGGAAATGCAGATAAAATACAAATTCGAGTTAGTGGAATTTTAGATTTATCCGTTTTAAGAGTTTATGATGCACGCCTAGAGTTTGTGCAACCAACAGTAACTGGAGGCCTGAATAAAACAATATGTTCTGGAGATTCTACTACAATTATTGCTACACCAGCAGTCGCTACATCTTTGGCTTGGTATAATTCCGCGACTTCTACATCTGCTATCATAACGGGAAATAGTTTTACTACACCAATTTTAACAACAAATACAACCTATTATATAGGGGTAATTGGCACAGCAGGCTGTGAAAGCAGTGAACGTATACCTGTTGTAATAAATGTTTCTAATCCTATTGCACCAACTATTGATACTGCTGGTACTGTATTTTGTTCTAGTGGTGCTACTCAGCAAACGACTTTATCAGTTATAAATCCAATTCCTGGAACTACTTATAATTGGTATTCTGTTGCAACTGCTGGGACTATTTTAGCTTCAGGTACTTCTTATTCACCAACAGTTTCTGTAGGAACAACCAGTTTTTATGTAGAAGCGTCAATTGGTAGCTGTAATAGTGCCACCCGAACACAAGTAGATGTGATTTCTACCGCAACACCAGCTCTTCCAACTGTTTTAACACAAAGTGTTACTATACAATCTGGACAAAATGCAACTTTGAGTGCTACTACTGCGGAAGCTGGAGTAACACTTAATTGGTACGATGTACCTACTGCTGGTGTTGTTCTTGCTTCAAACACTCCAAACTTTACCACACCTATATTAACTGCCACTAAAACCTATTATGTAGAAGCGCAAAGTGCTACAGGAAATTGTGTTAGCGTAACAAGAGTACCGGTAACAGTATCGGTTATAACAACCCCACTTGGAGGATGTTTAGATGCCAATACACAACAGACTAATCTAAACGGACTTTGCCTATTGTGCGGATCTACCACACCAAATAGTTCTGTTGATGGAAGTACTGCAACAGCAGCAAGACTTACGATTCCTATTGGTTTAATAAACGGATGGATTCAACAAACACTTCAATTTAATAATCCAGGGAAAACAGGAGATATAATTAATGTTGAACTTGGATTACCTGGCGGTGTTCTTGATTTAACCGCATTGAGCTATATTACTTTAGCTACTTACAATGGAGCAACTTTTAATAATGATAAAGTTTCTATTAATAATCTATTAAATGTTCAATTATTAGTAGGAAACCGATTTAAAGCCAGTATTACTGCTGGTGCTAATTTTGATCGTGTTGAAATACGTTTAGGTGGTTTAGCAACTGTATTAACTAGTTTAGACATTTATCAGGCGTCTTACCAATATAAAGCTCCTACTATATCTGGCACTACAACTATTTGTAGTGGACAAAATACCACATTAACAGCAAGTCTTTCAGTAGGAGAGACCGCTACTTGGTATGATGCTCCAACAGCTGGTACCTTATTAGTAAGCACAGCGGCATACACAACACCAAATTTAACCACCGCCACAACTTACTATGTAGCAATTACCAGAAATGGTTGTGTAAGTACTGAACGTTTTCCTGTTCTGGTAAATATAACCAATACTATTGCACCAACTATTGATACTGCTGGTACTGTATTTTGTTCTAGTGGTGCTACTCAGCAAACGACTTTATCAGTTATAAATCCAATTCCTGGAACTACTTATAATTGGTATTCTGTTGCAACTGCTGGGACTATTTTAGCTTCAGGTACTTCTTATTCACCAACAGTTTCTGTAGGAACAACCAGTTTTTATATAGAAGCGTCAATTGGTAGTTGTAATAGTGCCACACGAACACAAGTAGATGTGGTTTCTACCGCAACACCAGCTCTTCCAACTGTTTTAACACAAAGTGTTACTATACAATCTGGACAAAATGCATCTTTGAGTGCTACTACTGCGGAAGCTGGAGTAACACTTAATTGGTACGATGTACCTACTACTGGTGTTGTTCTTGCTTCAAACACTCCAAACTTTACCACACCTATATTAACTGCCACTAAAACCTATTATGTAGAAGCGCAAAGTGCTACAGGAAATTGTGTTAGCGTAACAAGAGTACCGGTAACAGTATCGGTTATAACAACCCCACTTGGAGGATGTTTAGATGCCAATACACAACAGACTAATCTAAACGGACTTTGTCTATTGTGCGGATCTACCACACCAAATAGTTCTGTTGATGGAAATACTGCAACAGCAGCAAGACTTACGATTCCTATTGGTTTAATAAACGGATGGATTCAACAAACACTTCAATTTAATAATCCAGGGAAAACAGGAGATATAATTAATGTTGAACTTGGATTACCTGGCGGTGTTCTTGACTTAACCGCATTGAGCTATATTACTTTAGCTACTTACAATGGAGCAACTTTTAATAATGATAAAGTTTCTATTAATAATCTATTAAATGTTCAGTTATTAGGAGGAAACCGATTTAAAGCCAGTATTACTGCCGGAGCTAATTTTGATCGTGTTGAAATACGTTTAGGCGGTTTGGCAACAGTATTAAACAGTTTAGATATTTATCAGGCATCTTACCAATATAAAGCTCCTACTATATCTGGCACTACAACTGTTTGTAGTGGACAAAATACCACATTAACAGCAAGTCTTTCAGTAGGAGAGACCGCTACTTGGTATGATGCTCCAACAGCTGGTACCTTATTAGTTAGCACTACAGCATACACAACACCAAATTTAACCACTGCCACAACTTACTATGTAGCAATTACCAGAAATGGTTGTGTAAGTACTGAACGTTTTCCTGTTCTGGTAAATATAACCAATACTATTGCACCAACTATTGATACTGCTGGTACTGTATTTTGTTCTAGTGGTGCTACTCAGCAAACGACTTTATCAGTTATAAATCCAATTCCAGGAACTACCTATAATTGGTATTCAGTGGCAACTGCTGGGACTATTTTAGCTTCAGGTACTTCTTATTCACCAACAGTTTCTTTAGGAACAACCAGTTTTTATATAGAAGCGTCAATTGGTAGTTGTAATAGTGCCACACGAACACAAGTAGATGTGGTTTCTACCGCAACACCAGCTCTTCCAACTGTTTTAACACAAAGTGTTACTATACAATCTGGACAAAATGCATCTTTGAGTGCTACTACTGCGGAAGCTGGAGTAACACTTAATTGGTATGATGTACCTACTGCTGGTGTTGTTCTTGCTTCAAACACTCCAACCTTTACCACACCTATATTAACAGCCACTAAAACCTATTATGTAGAAGCACAAAGTCCTACAGGAAACTGTGTTAGCGTAACAAGAGTGCCAGTAACAGTATCGGTTATAACAACTCCACTTGGAGGATGTTTAGACGCCAATACACAACAGACTAATCTAAACGGACTTTGCATATTGTGCGGATCTACCACACCAAATAGTTCTGTTGATGGAAGTACTGCAACAGCAGCAAGACTTACGATTCCTATTGGTTTAATAAACGGATGGATTCAACAAACACTTCAATTTAATAATCCAGGGAAAACAGGAGATATAATTAATGTTGAACTTGGATTACCTGGCGGTGTTCTTGACTTAACCGCATTGAGCTATATTACTTTAGCTACTTACAATGGAGCAACTTTTAATAATGATAAAGTTTCTATTAATAATCTATTAAATGTTCAATTATTAGGAGGAAACCGATTTAAAGCCAGTATTACTGCTGGTGCTAATTTTGATCGTGTTGAAATACGTTTAGGTGGTTTAGCAACTGTGTTAACTAGTTTAGACATTTATCAGGCGTCTTACCAATATAAAGCTCCTACTATATCTGGTACTACAACTATTTGTAGTGGACAAAATACCACATTAACAGCAAGTCTTTCAGTAGGAGAGACCGCTACTTGGTATGATGCTCCAACAGCTGGTACCTTATTAGTAAGCACAGCGGCATACACAACACCAAATTTAACCACTGCCACAACTTACTATGTAGCAATTACCAGAAATGGTTGTGTAAGTACTGAACGTTTTCCTGTTCTGGTAAATATAACCAATACTATTGCACCAACTATTGATACTGCTGGTACTGTATTTTGTTCTAGTGGTGCTACTCAGCAAACGACTTTATCAGTTATAAATCCAATTCCTGGAACTACTTATAATTGGTATTCTGTTGCAACTGCTGGGACAATTTTAGCTTCAGGCACTTCATATTCACCAACAGTTTCTGTAGGAACAACCAGTTTTTATGTAGAAGCTTCAATTGGTAGTTGTAATAGTGCCACACGAACACAAGTAGATGTGGTTTCTACTGCAACACCAGCTCTTCCAACTGTTTTAACACAAAGTGTTACTATACAATCTGGACAAAATGCATCTTTGAGTGCTACTACTGCGGAAGCTGGAGTAACACTTAATTGGTATGATGTACCTACTGCTGGTGTTGTTCTTGCTTCAAACACTCCAACCTTTACCACACCTATATTAACTGCCACTAAAACCTATTATGTAGAAGCACAAAGTCCTACAGGAAACTGTGTTAGCGTAACAAGAGTGCCAGTAACAGTATCGGTTATAACAACTCCACTTGGAGGATGTTTAGACGCCAATACACAACAGACTAATCTAAACGGACTTTGCATATTGTGCGGATCTACCACACCAAATAGTTCTGTTGATGGAAATACTGCAACAGCAGCAAGACTTACGATTCCTATTGGTTTAATAAACGGATGGATTCAACAAACACTTCAATTTAATAATCCAGGGAAAACAGGAGATATAATTAATGTTGAACTTGGATTACCTGGCGGTGTTCTTGACTTAACCGCATTGAGCTATATTACTTTAGCTACTTACAATGGAGCAACTTTTAATAATGATAAAGTTTCTATTAATAATCTATTAAATGTTCAATTATTAGGAGGAAACCGATTTAAAGCCAGTATTACTGCTGGTGCTAATTTTGATCGTGTTGAAATACGTTTAGGTGGTTTAGCAACTGTATTAACTAGTTTAGACATTTATCAGGCGTCTTACCAATATAAAGCTCCTACTATATCTGGCACTACAACTATTTGTAGTGGACAAAATACCACATTAACAGCAGGACTTTCAGTAGGAGAGACCGCTGCTTGGTATGATGCTCCAACAGCTGGTACCTTATTAGTAAGCGCAGCAGCATACACAACACCAAATTTGACTACTGGCACAACTTACTATGTAGCAATTACCAGAAATGGTTGTGTAAGTACTGAACGCTTTCCAGTTCTGGTAAATGTAACCAATCCTATTGCACCAACAATCGCAGTGGGTGGAACCACTATCTGTAGCGGTCAAACCACTACATTAAATATAAATGCTCCAGTTATTGGAACCAATTATAAATGGTTTACTACAGCTACAGCAGGAACATTATTATTTACTGGAAATTCTTTTACAACCTCTGTTTTAAATGCCAATACCACTTATTATGTAGAAGCAGAAATTGGCAGTTGTTCAAGTACAACAAGAACTCAAATAGATGTTATTGTAAATCCTACACCATTAGCTCCAACTGTAGCTTCTTCTAATGTATCAATTCAATCTGGACAAAGTGCTTTATTAGAAGTAATAAATCCAGAAGCAGGAGTTAATTATGATTGGTTTAGTGCTGCTGTCGGAGGAAGTTCTTTAGCAACTGCTACCGAATTTACAACACCTCTTTTATTGACCACTACAACGTATTATATTGAAGCTAGTGGCACTACATCAGGTTGTATAAATACTACAAGAACTCCTGTGACTGTCATCGTAAATAAACCCATTACAAGCTGTTTATTGGCGGTTAATCAAACAATTTCAAATGATGGAATTTTATGTCTAGCTTGTGGTGCAGTCCCAGGTACTGAAGCACTTTCTATAGATACAGATTTTAATACAGCTACAACTCTTCAGGTTCCTATTGCAGTAGCAGGCTATGTTCAACAAAAAATTGATTTTTCAACATCTGGATTAGCGGGTGATATTATTGACATTGAATTAGGTATTCCAACAGGTACATTAGATATTAGTGCACTTTCTTATATTTCTTTACAAAGTTATGATGGAGGAACAGTTAATACAGATGGAATTACAATCAATTCTCTTTTAAATATTCAACTTTTAGGAGGAAATCGTTTTAGAGCTAGTTTTGTAGCAGGTGGAAACTTTACAGGTGTTCAGGTTAGATTAGGTGGATCAGCAACTATCGCTACTGATTTAAATATTTATGGTGCTTCATTTAAATATAAAGAAGTCTCTGTTTCAGGAGCGGATTCTCCTATTTGTTCAGGAAAAAAAGCAATTTTAGTAGCCACCCCTTTGTCTGGAGAAACTGTTAGATGGTATACTGCAGCAAGCGGTGGAGGATTACTTTCTTCAACTGCAGATTATACAACTCCTGCTTTAACAACTACTACAATTTATTATATAGAAACAACACGAGGAACTTGTGATAACAGTGTTCGTCAACCAGTAACAGTTACTGTTTTTCCATTGGCAACAGCAGCTTCTGTGATAATTACAAGCCCGCAAGAGGCCTCTTGCAACGGAGGAATTGTATTATCTCCAACATCTGCTTTAGGAGGAGCACAATTTAAATACTATACAGATCAAATTAAAACACAAGAAATTACATCTGGAACAAATGTTGTTACTCAGCCAGGAGTAACTTTCTCTAAAAATCTAGCAACTGGAGCACTTACCATTAGTGGACTTACAGCTGGTTCATCTTATAATTATTATGTTTCTGTTTCTAATGGAAGTACTTGTGAAAATGACAATAACACTTTAAAACTTGTAACTATAACGGCTCCAACATCATCATCATTAACAGTAATTTCACCTTTAATAGGATGTGGAAGCGTAAACTTGAAAGATGCTATTGAAGCTTTTGATACATCAGGAAATACAACTTATAATTTCTTTGATCCATCTAATAGTAGCATAACTGCAGAAGCAGCTGCCAATGTAACCCTAAGCGGTATTTATTCGATTCAAGCTCAAATAACTGGTGCTATTTGCCCTTCTGTAAAATCCCCAGTAACAGTTACCGTAAATTCATTACCGACTTTGAATGTTACTCCTTCAATATCAGTAAGTGCAGGAACTAGTGTTCCATTAACCGCAACATCAGATGGAACATTGACTTGGTTTAATCCACAAGGAGCTCTTATAACAGGTCCTTCTTTTTCGACAGGAATTTTAAATACACCTGGGGTTTATACTTATACAGTAGTAGCAAGTAATGGAACTTGTTCAAGAACAGGTACGGTTTCTATAAATGTCATAGATACCAATGGCTGTCAATTATTAACCCAAAGAGTGTATGCTAACACTCAAAGTTCAGGTTCCAACATTACAGGTGGAGTATCAAATGGTACTAATGCTGTAGATGGAAATCCTCTAACCAATTCAACAATCGTAACGGGAGTAGGATTATTAGGTATTGGTACTACATGGCAAAATTTAAAATGGTCAGCTAATATTGTAAAAGGAACTCCAGTAACGGTTAAACTAGGATCAGAATATAGCGCAGTCACTCTTGGTCAGAATTTATCGGTAATTGGAACTAAAAGCGGAGTTGATATTGGAACACTACAGCCAGTTTCAGGTGCTTTATTAAATGGATTATCTGGTGATAATGTATTCGAATTTACTTTTGTTCCTGCAAATGCATCAGGTCCTCAAGACTATGATGGAATTAGAATTCAATCTGCATCTCTAGCCAGCGTTGCCCAAAGCATAAAAGTATACGATGCTTATTATAACAAATCTGTTTCAACAATAACTTGTACACCAGGTGATATTCAGGATATATTTTATGGTTCAACTACATTAGGTGTAGGTGCGGTAACAGCTACAATAGGCGTTAGTGAACCTTGGAATGTAGCGGATAATGATATTACAACTTTTACTACTATGTATAGTGGCGTGAGTGTGCTTGCGGCTGCCGACTTAACAATAGCATTCAAAACTCCATCCATTGCTAGTGATACATTAAGAATAGTTGTTTCTAAACCAAGCGTACCTCTTGATGTTAATTTGCTAAGAGGATTTAGTATTCAACGTTACTTAGGAAATGTACCTGTTGGAGCACCAATTTTAAATACCAGTACATTCTTAACTTTACAAGTATTACCTGGAAATACAATGTCTATGGTACTCGTAAATTCTCAACCTGAACCATACGACAGAGTTAGAATTCGTTTGGGAGGCGTTGCAGGAGTATTAGATTTATTAAGAGTTCATACCGTTGAAAGAGTAGCAGATACGAAAGTTATAGGAAGCGATTCTAATAATAAAGTCACCGTTTGTCCTGGAACTGCTGTTACACTTCAAATACCACAAAAATCTTGCTCTACCTACAAATGGTATGATGCCCCAACAGGAGGAAATGTTGTAGCTACAGGAGTTACATATCCTGTTCTAGCTACCTTTGCTGCCGGAATTTATAAATATTATGTACAGCCAGTTCGTTACGATTGCGAAACTTTTGCTCGTGGAGAAGTGATCGTAGAGGTGAGACCATCAAGCCCAGAAAATGCTTTAACTGATATCACTTTAAATGGAGGTGTAACCACTTCAATTTGTTCTCCATCTGGAACAATAACTCTGGCTACCAGTCCTAGTGGAGCTCCAGTATTAACAAATCCTATTTATTATTGGTATCGTTTTAACGGAACATCAATGCAATTGATTCCTGGTGCAACTACATCACAATTAACTGTGAATAGTTTGATTCCTGGAACCTATACGTATTATGTTGGAGTTAGTTCAAATGATTTTTGTGAAACTGTAACAACAGATAGAAAACAAATTACATTTACAATATTACCTCCTTCTAAAACAAATGATATTTCTACTAATGATGCAATAATATGTTCTGGTGAAATAGCAACTTTAACACCAACTGTAACTACGTTAACCAACCCAGTGTTTTATTGGTATTTAAATACAAATAAAACCCAGCCTATAACTAACGGAGCCATTATAAGTGGAATAACTTATACAATTAGCGCTACAGGTGTTTTAACGGCATCAGGTGTAACTCATGCAATGGGTTCTATTACCTATTATGTTGGGGTATCTAGTGATACAACTTGTGAGAATATTGCAGGAACACTTCAAACTGCAAATATTATTGTTAATGATCCATCAACGCCAACAACAACAGCTTCTACACAAGGTTTCTGTTTAGTAAACACCCCAAAAGTATCCAATATTCAAGTAAATGAAAGTAATGTAGTTTGGTATAGTACCTCAACAGGAGGAACAGCTATTACACCAACTACAGCTTTAACCAACGGAGATTATTATGGAGCCATTTTAGATCCTGTTACCAATTGTGTAAGTTCTGTTCGTTTGAAAGTAACTGTCAATGTAACCAATCCAGCAACGCCAACCACTACAGCATCTATTCAAAATTTTTGTTTAGTTAATACTCCAAAAGTATCTAACATTCAAATAAATGAAAGTAATGTAATTTGGTATAAAGTGGCAACAGGCGGAACAGCAATTGTGGCAACTACCCCTTTAACAAACGGAGATTATTATGGAGCCATTTTAGACCCCATAACCAATTGCGAAAGTTCGGTTCGTTTGAAAGTAACTATTACTGTTACCGATCCTGTAACACCAACAACTATAGCATCTATCCAAAATTTCTGTTTAGTAAATACTCCAAAAGTATCCAGTATTCAAGTAAATGAAGGTAATGTCATTTGGTACAAATCAATAACCGGTGGTGCAGCTTTAGCGGCAACTACGGCTTTAACGAGTGGAGATTATTATGGCGTAATTAAAGATCCTATTACCAATTGTGAGAGTTCAGTTCGCCTGAAAGTAACTATCAATGTTAACAATCCAGCAACACCTACAACAACCGCTTTAACTCAAATTTTCTGTTTCATAAACGCACCAAAAATTTCTAACATTCAAGTAAATGAAAGCAATGTAATTTGGTACAAAACAGCAACAGGAGGAACAGTGATTGCACCAACTACAGCTTTAACCAGTGGTGATTATTATGGAGCAATTTTAGATCCAGTAACCAATTGCGAAAGTTCGGTTCGTTTAAAAATAACTATCAGCATAACCAATCCAGTAACGCCAACAACAATGGCTTCAACTCAAAACTTTTGTTTGATAAATTCACCAAAAGTGTCTAATATTCAAGTAAACGAAGGCAATGTCATTTGGTACAATGCAATGACAGGCGGAACTTTGATTTCAACTACTACAGCTTTAATGAACGGTGATTATTTTGGAGCAATTAAAGATTTGGTAACCAATTGTGAAAGTTCTGTTCGTTTAAAAGTAACTATCAATGTTACTAATCCAGCAACACCAACCACAACTGCTTCAACTCAAAACTTCTGTTTAATAAATACACCAAAAGTTTCTAGCATTCAAGTGAATGAAAGCAATGTGATTTGGTATAAAATTGCAACAGGAGGTACTGCAATTGCAGCAACTACGGCTTTAACAAGCGGAGATTATTATGGCGTAATTAAAGATCCTATTACCAATTGTGAGAGTTCAGTTCGCCTGAAAGTAACTATCAATGTTAACAATTCAGCAACACCTACAACAACCGCTTTAACTCAAATTTTCTGTTTGATAAATACACCAAAAGTTTCCAATATTCAAGTAAATGAAAGCAATGTTGTTTGGTATAACTCAGTAACAGGTGGAACAGCAATTGCATCAACCACCGCTTTAATAAGCGGAGATTATTTTGGAGCAATTAAAGATCCTGTAACTAATTGTGAGAGTTCAGTTCGTTTGAAAGTAACTATCAATGTTACCAATCCAACTATACCAACTACAACAACTGCGACTCAAAATTTTTGTTTAGTTAATACTCCAAAAGTGTCTAATATTCAAGTAAATGAAAGCAACGTAGTTTGGTATAAAGTAGCAACAGGCGGAACAGCAATTGTGGCAACTACAGCTTTAACAAATGGAGATTATTATGGAGCGATTTTAAACCCAATAACCAATTGTGAAAGTTCCGTTCGTTTGAAAGTAACCGTTACTATTACCGATCCAGCAACACCTACAACTACAGCATCTATTCAAAACTTCTGTTTAGTAAATGTGCCAAAAATTTCTAACATTCAAGTAAATGAAAGCAACATCATTTGGTACAACGTAATGGCAGGAGGAACAGCGATTGCATCAACAACAGCTTTGATAAGCGGAGATTATTATGGAGCAATTGAAGATCCTGTAACTAATTGTGAGAGCTCAGTTCGTTTGAAAGTAACTATCAACATTACCGATCCAGCAACACCTACAACAACGGCTTCTACTCAAGGTTTCTGTTTGATAAATACGCCAAAAGTTTCCAATATTCAAGTAAACGAAAGCAATGTCGTTTGGTATAATGCAGTAACAGGTGGAACAGCAATTGCATCAACTACAGCTTTAATAAGTGGAGATTATTTTGGAGCGATTAAAAACCCTGTAACCAATTGTGAGAGTTCAGTTCGTTTAAAAGTTACTGTCAATGTAACCGATCCTGTAACACCAACCACAACATCCGCTACTCAAAACTTTTGTTTAGTAAATGCGCCAAAAGTTTCCAGCATTCAAGTAAATGAGAGTAATGTCATTTGGTATAAAACTGTAACGGGTGGCGTAGCTATTGCACCAACTACGGCTTTAACAAGTGGAAATTATTATGGAGCGATTAAAGATCCTGTAACCAATTGTGAAAGTTCAATTCGTTTAAAAGTAACTATCAATGTTACTAATCCAGTAACACCAACAACTACAGCATCTACTCAAAACTTCTGTTTAGTAAATGCACCAAAAATTTCTAGTATTCAAGTAAATGAAAGTAATGTTATTTGGTATAAAACCGTAACTGGAGGTGTCGCAATTGCACCAACTACAACTCTGATAAGTGGTAATTATTATGGCGCAATTTTAGACCTAGTAACCAATTGTGAAAGTTCGGTTCGTTTGAAAGTAACTATTAGTGTTACCAATCCTGCAACACCAACAACAACGGCTTCAACTCAAGGTTTCTGTTTGATAAATACCCCAAAAGTTTCCAATATTCAAGTAAATGAAAGTAATGTGGTATGGTATAATACAATGACAGGAGGAACAGTGATTGCATCAACTACCGCTTTAATAAACGGAGATTATTTTGGAGCCATTTTAGACCCTGTAACCAATTGTGAGAGTTCTGTTCGTTTAAAAGTTACTGTCAATGTAACCAATCCAGCGACACCAACTACAACAGCAGCTACTCAAAACTTCTGTTTAGTAAATGCCCCAAAAATTTCTAATATTCAAGTGAATGAGAGTAATGTGGTCTGGTATAAAGTAGTAACAGGAGGTACTGCAATCACAGCAACTACAGCTTTAACTAGCGGTGATTATTATGGAGTAATTTTAGATCCAGTAACAAATTGTGAAAGTTCTGTACGTTTGAAAGTAACTATTAATGTTACAGACCCAACAACACCAACGACAACGGCTACTACTCAAAGTTTCTGTTTGATAAACACACCAAAAATTTCCAATATTCAAGTGAATGAGAGTAATGTAGTGTGGTATAAAGTAGTGACAGGAGGTGCTGCAATTGCGGTAACTACTGATTTAACAAGTGGAGATTATTATGGTGCCATTTTAGATCCAATAACAAATTGTGAAAGTTCAGTTCGTTTAAAAGTGGTTATTAGTGTTACCAATCCAGCAACACCAACTACAACGGCTGCTAATCAAGGGTTTTGTTTAATAAATACACCTAAAGTTTCTAACATTCAAGTGAATGAAAACAATGTGGTTTGGTATAATGCAATGATAGGGGGAACTGCGATTGCATCAACTACCGCTTTAATAAACGGAGATTATTTTGGAGCCATTTTAGACCCTGTAACCAATTGTGAGAGTTCTCTACGTTTGAAAGTAACTATCAGCGTAACTAATCCGGCAACACCAACTACAACAGCAACTACACAAAACTTCTGTTTAGTAAATGCGCCAAAAATAGCCGACATTCAAGTGAATGAGAGTAATGTGGTCTGGTATAAAGTAGTAACAGGAGGTACTGCAATCACAGCAACTACAGCTTTAACTAGCGGTGATTATTATGGAGTAATTTTAGATCCAGTAACAAATTGTGAAAGTTCTGTACGTTTGAAAGTAACTATTAATGTTACAGACCCAACAACACCAACGACAACGGCTACTAGTCAAAGTTTCTGTTTGATAAACACACCAAAAATTTCCAATATTCAAGTGAATGAGAGTAATGTAGTGTGGTATAAAGTAGTGACAGGAGGTGCCGCAATTGCCGTAACTACTGATTTAACAAGTGGAGATTATTATGGTGCCATTTTAGATCCAATAACAAATTGTGAAAGTTCAGTTCGTTTAAAAGTGGTTATTAGTGTTACCAATCCAGCAACACCAACTACAACGGCTGCTAATCAAGGGTTTTGTTTAATAAATACACCTAAAGTTTCCAACATTCAAGTGAATGAAAGTAATGTAGTGTGGTATAATACAATGACAGGAGGAACTGTGATTGCATCAACTACCGCTTTAATAAACGGAGATTATTTTGGAGCCATTTTAGACCCTGTAACCAATTGTGAGAGTTCTCTACGTTTGAAAGTAACTATCAGCGTAACTAATCCGGCAACACCAACTACAACAGCAACTACACAAAACTTCTGTTTAGTAAATGCGCCAAAAATAGCCGACATTCAAGTGAATGAAAGCAATGTAGTTTGGTATAAAGTAGCAATAGGAGGAACAGTAATTCTTCCGACTACAGCTTTAACAAATGGAGATTATTATGGAATAATTAAAGATCCTGTAACCAATTGCGAAAGTTCTGTTCGTTTGAAAGTGACTATTAAAGTTACAAACCCAGTAACACCTACTACAACGGCTTCTACTCAAAGTTTCTGTTTGATAAATGCTCCAAAAATTTCTAATATTCAAGTGAATGAAAACAATGTTGTTTGGTATAAAGTAGCAACAGGCGGAGAAGCAATTTCATCAACAACAGCTTTAACAAGTGGAGATTATTATGGTGCCCTTTTAGATCCAGTAACCAATTGTGAAAGTTCGATTCGTTTGAAAGTTACCATCAATATAACTGATCCTGGCACACCAACAACAACAGCTTCAACACAAGGTTTCTGTTTGATAAATGCACCAAAAATAGCCAATATTCAAGTAAATGAAGGTAATGTCATTTGGTATAACGCAGTAACTGGAGGAATAGCAATTCCAACAAATACAGCATTGGTGACTGGAGATTATTTTGGCGTCATTAAAGATCCAATAACCAATTGTGAAAGTTCGGTTCGTTTGAAAATAACTGTGAATGTTAGTAATCCAGTGACACCAACAACTACAACTTCAACTCAAGGTTTCTGCTTGATAAATGCTCCAAAAGTGGCCAATATTCAAGTAAATGAAAGCAATGTGGTTTGGTATAAGGTAGTAACAGGTGGCACAGCAATTCTAGCAACTACAGCTTTAACAACTGGTGATTATTATGGAGCAATTAAAGATCCAATAACCAATTGCGAAAGTTCGGTTCGTTTGAAAGTTATTATTAACGTTACTGACCCTGCAACACCAACAACAACAGCTTCAACTCAAGGTTTCTGTTTGATAAACGCTCCAACAATTGCAAACATTCAAGTGAATGAAAGCAATGTGGTTTGGTATAAAGCAGTAATAGGCGGAACAGCAATTGTAGCAACAACAGCTTTAACAAGTGGTGATTACTATGGAGCAATCAAAGACCCAATAACCAAATGTGAAAGCTCGATTCGTTTGAAAGTAACTGTTAATGTGAACGCTCCAACTATACCTACAACGCCAAAAACAACACAAACATTCTGTCCTTCAGCGATTGCAACAATTGCGGATCTAGAAGCAAGTGGAACAAATTTGGTATGGTATACTCAAGCAATAGGAGGAACTCCATTAGCATTAAATACTACACTTACTCCAAAAACGTATTATGTTGCTGCAACTACACTAAGTGGTTGTGAAAGTTTGACAAGATTAGCAATTACCGTAGAATTTGAAAATTCAGATCAAATACAAATCTCTTCTACAAATGATACGCCTTGTGTTTTCAACGGAGTAACTTATTCAATTGCTAACGGAAAATCAAATTACGTTTGGACAATTACTGGAGGCACAATTCTTTCTGGAGGAGGAACTGCTGATGGTTCTGTAACGGTTTCATGGTCGAATATAGGGGCTGGTCAGGTTAAGGTTACGTACACAAATACCTGTGATGAAAATACAACCAAAACATTAGATATTACTGCTGTAACTTGTTCAGATTTAACGATCACCAATATAGTAAATAACCCAGCGCCTAATTTTGGTGAAGAAGTAGAATTTACAATAACAATAAGTAATGTTGGTGAAGGAAACATGATCAATACACAGGTCAACGAACTATTGCCAAATGGATATGATTTTCTTTCATTTACGGCATCAGTAGGAACTTATGATCCCGCAAATCATATCTGGAATTTACCAACTTTAAATGCAGGAACAAGTCAAATTCTAAAAATTAAAGCATTAGTCCTGTCTACTGACAATTACATGAACGTAGCATCAATTATAGCATCAACCCCATTGGATTTAGATTCAACAAATAATACCGCATCATCTTTTGTAGAGCCAATTTGTTTAACTGTTTACAATGAGTTTACGCCAAATAATGATGGCGCAAATGATCTTTTCAGAATTGATTGTATTGAATCGTATCCAAATAATGAACTCGAAGTGTATAATAGATACGGTTCTTTAGTCTACAAAAAAAATAAATATGAAAATGATTGGAATGGAACTGCCAATGTATCTGGAGTCGTAAATAAAGGGGATATGTTACCAACAGGTACCTACTTTTATGTGATAAACATTGGAGATGGAACAGTTAAAAAAGGATGGCTATCTATCGTGAGATAATCAACATTACTAATTATTTAATTTAAAATAAGTATCATTATGAAACTAAACATAAAAAAATATTTATCTGTAGCCTTTTTGCTGGTTGTATCTTCTATAAATGCGCAGCAAGACCCTGAATACACTCAATACATGTACAATACTATGACTGTAAATCCTGCATATGCAGGATCTACAGGTAATTTAGAAGCGATTCTTTTACATAGATCACAATGGGTTGGCATGGATGGAGCGCCCAGAACA
Organism: Flavobacterium sp. 5; assembly: GCF_002813295.1. NCBI lineage: Bacteria > Pseudomonadati > Bacteroidota > Flavobacteriia > Flavobacteriales > Flavobacteriaceae > Flavobacterium > Flavobacterium sp. 5. The sequence continues at coordinate 4,608,389 of NZ_PHUE01000001.1, read as the reverse complement.
CAATCATTCAGCGTAGATGGTCCATTACGAAACGAAAATATAGGATTAGGATTGAGTATTGTCAATGATAAAATAGGACCTTCAAACGAATTGTATTTTGATGGTAATTTTTCATATTCACTCGCTCTTGGCTATGAAAAAAGGTTAGCTTTTGGTATAAAAGCAGGAGCTAGGGTGTTAAATGTTGATTGGACAAAAGGAAAGTATTATGACAATGTTGATCCGTTGTTAAACCAAAACATCAACAATGAAATTAAACCATCTATTGGTGCTGGACTATACTACTATACCGACAAATGGTATCTTGGAGTTTCTGTTCCTAATTTTATTCAGTCAACCTATTATGATGATGTACAAGAAGCGGTCAATTATGATAGATTACATTATTATTTCATTGGAGGCTATGTTTTTGATCTCAATGTGAATTTAAAAATTAAACCTGCATTTTTGGTAAAAGCAGTAACTGGAGCACCTATTTCAGCAGATTTATCTGCTAATTTCATGCTGTACGAAAAATTTGTCTTAGGAGCTTCCTATCGATTTGATGATTCCGTAAGTGCCTTAGTAGGATTTCAAGTGTCCAATAATTTTTATGCAGGATACTCTTATGATTATACTGTAAGCGAGTTGAATAAATACAACGACGGTTCACATGAAATTGTGCTTCGTTATCAATTCCTTAAAAGCGAAAATAAAATTAAATCCCCAAGATTTTTCTAAAAACTGTACCTATGAAAAGAACGTATACCATTTGTTTATTGTGGTGTTTAACAACCGCTTATTCGCAGACAAATCTAAAAAAAGCAGATGCCTTGTTTAATGACTATTCTTATGCAGATGCTGCCAAAGCATACGAAGAATGTTTGCAAAACATAAAAAGTCCTTCTGCACATACCATAAAAAATGCGGCAGACTCTTACTATTATATTTCGGACAGTCAAAATGCCTTAAAATGGTACAAAAGGTTATATGAAATACAGGAAAACAATTTAACTGACCTTTCTTATTTGAGGTATATCCAGACTATGAAAGCGGTTATGGACTATGATGATGCTAATAAAATAACACTTGAATATTTAGAGAAAAAAAATGATCTTGAGGAAATCAAACGCTATAAATATCAAAAGCAACAAATGGACAGTTTAACTCTAAAGAAACCTTTATATGCCATAAAAAATTTAGATATTAATACTGATTTGTCTGATTTTGGAGCGAGTTTCTATAATGATAAAATAGTGTTTTCTTCAGCAAGGGATACAACCCATTTTTCAAATGGATTGTATAGCTGGAATAATGAACCGTATCTAAATTTATACGTTGCCGAAAGAAATCCTGCAGATAATAGTTTATTTAACCCAACTATTTTTTTACCAAATATTGAAACTAAATACCACGATGCCACAACAACTTTTGATGCAAAAGGGCAAACTATGTATTATTCTACCAATATCACTAAAAAGAAAAAATTAGTAGTTGATGATACTAAAACGAATAATTTCCAAATCATTAAAGGTCAAATTGTAGATGGTAAATTAGTAAATTCCGAAAAAGTCTTTTTTTCTAGTGAAGATTATTCTGTGGGACAACCTTCTTTGAGTGAAGACGGTAAATGGTTGTTTTTTGCTTCAGATATGCCTGGTGGTTATGGAGAAACAGATCTATACGTAGTTCAAATTGCCGATGACGGAACGATGGGTTCTCCAAAGAATTTAGGTCCTAAAATAAATACTATGGGTGAGGATGTTTTTCCATTTTTCTGTAATGGGATACTTTATTTTTCATCTGATGGCCATTATGGTTGGGGAAATCTAGATATCTATGAAAGTAAGTTTTCAGGAGATTTAAAATTTTCAACTCCTAAAAATCTTGGTGCACCCATAAATAGTAACAAAGATGACTTTGCTTTTATTATTAATTGTAAAAATAGTTTCGGGTATTTTTCATCCAATCGAGCACAAGGTAAAGGGAATGATGATATATATTCATTTACAAAAAGACCTTTAGTCTGTACTCAAAGTATTTCGGGAACAGCTTTCGATCGTAAATCAACATTACCATTGAAGGAGGTTTTAGTAAGAGCTTATAATTCTCATGACGAAGTTATTGCAGAAGCAAATACAGATGATTTGGGTAAGTACATAATCAAAGTTCCTTGTGATAGTATCATAAAAATGATTGCTACCAAACCAAATTATAGTAATGATGAAAAAACTGTTGAAACAACAGATACTTACAACACCGAAATTAAGGATATTGACTTTTATTTGAGTAATTATAATGATCTAGTAATAAGAGATAAAAAAGGAGTTGAAAAAGTGGATGTAAACCCAATTTATTTTGATTATGATAAGTTTGACATTACTCCTTTAGCGATTGAAGAACTTTCGAAAGTTGTTTTTCTAATGCAAAAATTCCCAAAAGTTATTATAAAAATTGAATCACATACCGATTCACGAGGAAAAGATCAATATAATTTAAAATTGTCTGATAATAGAGCCAAAGCAACACTCGACTATCTTATCAAAAGCGGAATAGATTCTTCTAGAATTCTTAGTGCAATTGGCTATGGAGAATCAAGATTGATTAATAAATGTAGTAATGGGGTAAAATGTACAGAGGAAGAGCATTTGATCAATAGAAGATCTGATTTTATTATTATTGCAAAATAAGTATACCAAATTACCAATTGTAGTAAAACATAAAAAAACTCCATTATTTCTAATGGAGTTTTTTTATGTTTTACTTAAGAGTTATGATATGACGTTTAAAATTGTTTCATTTAACCATTTAACTTCCCCATTTTCAATTGTAACAATCATTTTATCTCCATCTTTAACTTCTCCAGAAATTATTTTTTTAGCTAATGGTCTTCTCAAATGAGTTCTAATTATACTTTTTATAGGTCTTGCACCATATTTTGCATTGTATCCGTTCTCGGCTAAATAAAGTTTAGCTTCCATTGGAATTTCAACAGTAATATTAATATTCTTTAGTAAATCGATAAATTCTTTTTTAAGATGAATTTCAAATATTTTTAAAGCATTTTCTTTACTGATAGGAGCAAAGGGTACAATTTCGGTTAATCTTCCTAAAAATTCTGGTCTAAAATAATTCCCCATGATTTCCATTAAAGAAGAAGAACTAGGAATTTGGCCTCTATTAAATGTTTCTACAATATGATCTGCTCCGATATTTGAGGTAAAAAGGATAATCGCATTCGAAAAATCTCCTTCTTTTCCTAAACGGTCGTGTAATTTTCCCTCATCCATTATCTGTAGAAAAACATCATAAACAGAAGCATGTGCTTTTTCAATTTCATCAAATAGTACAATAGAATATGGTTTTTGTCTTATCTTATTTACTAATAATCCACCTTCTTCATAACCAACATATCCTGGAGGTGCTCCATAAAGCAATGCAGCTGAATGCTCTTCTTTAAATTCAGACATATCAAACCTAATAATCGCATTTTCATCTTGAAAAAGAAATTCTGCTAAACTTTTTGCTAATTCTGTTTTACCCGTTCCAGTTGGTCCTAAAAAAAAGAATGATGCAATCGGTTGACCTGCTTTACTTAAACCAGATCTTGATTCTAAAATAGAACCCGCAACTGAAGCAATACAATGATTTTGACCAATAACTCTTCGGTTTAAAACTTCTTCGATACTATTAAGCTTTTGCTTTTCTTCTTCTTTTAATTTTCCAACAGGAATACCCGTTTTCTTGGCGATAATTAGTGATAAGTCAATAGGCTCAATATGTAAACGTTTGTCTAAAGCTTTTTCTTCTAGACCATTAATTAGACTTTCGATGTGTTTAACAATTGATTCGGAAGTTTCAAAAGTATTCTTATCATTTTCTTCATCCACAATCATTAAAAAAGTAGTTTTATTGATTAAATCAGTAAGAAACCAGTTAAATTCTTTTATTAATTGTTCTTCAGATAAATTTTTCTCGTTCGTTTTTAAAACAGATAATTTATCAAGAATAGATTGTTTTTCTTTTAAGAAAGTCTCACCAGATGTCTTTAATACCGACATTGTATGATCGATAAGATTTATTGCTGATTCTGGCAGACTTTTTTCTTTTAAATATCTTCTTGACAATCGAATAGATTCAGATATAGTTTCATCATCAATTTGTATTTTATGATGTTCTTGATACGTCTTTATTGATTCTCTAATCATTCTGAATAAAGTTTCATCGTCAGATTCTTCCAATTTTACGATTTCAAACATTCCAGATAAACCTTGTTCTTTTTCGATTCTTTTTGAAAATTCATCAATGGTTGAAGTTGCAATGATATTTAAACCTTTAGCTAATTCTCCCTTCAAAACATTTGAAACACCAGAGTCTCCACCATTTTTATCCAATAGTGTATGGAACTCTTCAATAATAAATATTGCTTTTGGATACTGTCTCAGTTCTTGAATACAGTTTTTTAATCGATCTTCAATTTCACCTTTGTATGAAGCACCAGCAATTAAAGAGGATAAGTCCAATTCAAAAAGTTGTACTTTGTTTAAAGCATCTGGAACCTGATTTGCAATTACATTTTGAATAAGAGTATCAATTAATATTGATTTACCGATTCCACGATCTCCAATCAATAATACATTTGGTTTAGAAAATCTGCAAAGAATTTCTTTTATGGTGTTTAATTCTGTTTCACGGCCAATTGCAACAACTCTTTTACTCTTTTTTTCAAGGTTTTTATGAATACAATATTTACCTAAAAAACCTTTTTTGACTTCTTGTTTGGAAAAATTATCATTTTGTGGAATATCAATCTGATCTTCTAATAATTCACCTCGTAAAATAGGGTAGGTTTTCATTTGGTCAAAATTAAAACCAACTCCAGGAGAACTTATGGCAACTATAATCGCATAAAGACTTATTTCATCTTCATTTAATGCTATTCTTACCGATTCTGCTTCTATAATAATCTCATCAATCAGATGACTAGGTTCTGAATCAAGAACATGAGTTGTTTTAGGTTCTTCTTCCATACGGACTTCGGCCCATTCATCAAGATAATAGACATCTTTGCCCATGGTTTCAAGACGCTTTAAAAGTGATAAATCCCTGTTTAAAATAGCTTTAAGCAAATGTGATGCTGAGTAATATTTATTTAAATTGCTTTTAGCAATCTTTTTAGCAATCTCAAGAGCACTTAATAATTCTACGCTGAAAATGTTTTTTTCTTCTTCCATACAAATTTAATCTTTAGACCAGATCAAGTATTTTTTAACTTTATAGCTGATATTTAATCCTTTAACACAATTATTTTGTTTGTCTTTGTTAAGTCTTATCGATTCTATTTTTATTTTTTTTCCTTTAATAGAAGCACACAATTGAGAAAAAGTCAATAAATCTGTATCGTTTTTTACGATTGGAATATCCAAATCATCGCATAAATATTCTGCAAAATCATCTTTAACCTTATTACCTTCAGCTACTTTAGTCAATAAAATTTCAAATTGATCTTCTGATATTTTAGGAGCTTTTTTAACAGCAAGTGTACTGTCTTTAATCGTTTTTGTTTTTGGAGCTACTGGAACATATTGTAACATTTCTTCTAGTGGGTCCTTTTTTACAGTTCCGCGGGGCAACTCAAAAGCTTCAGCTTTTTTCTCAAATACGTACGATGTCACATCTAATGGATTTGTTTTTTTTATGACTTTTGGATGTACATAAATAACTTTTTTTGCAACACGACTAAAATCACCATTTATAACTAGTGTAATTGTCTTTTCTCCCGATGTAGAAAAATTATAAACAGGATTAGATGAAGTTTCATCAATACCGTTATTTTCACCAAATGCCCATTCCCAAGTTCTAGCATCTTCTGAAACAGATTTAAAATAAGCAGGCTGTCCTACAGTAATAATTTGGGGAGTAATAATTTGAGGTATACCTAACTTATCTGCTCCATATTTATCTTTTATATTAATTTCTTTCGTGTGACCACAATCCCCATTTATGGTTAAAGTGACATAATATTTTCCAGGATTTTTATAAATATGAAAAGTATGTTTTCTTACATCAATTTCAGAACCGTCTCCAAAGTCCCATTTCCATGATTTAGCATCATCTGTTTTATCATAAAACTCAATAGATTCATCCGTTTGTGAATGATCTGAAAAGACATAAAATTTAGCATCATCACAATCTACATGATTGAAAAACTGCACTATAAAGACAATTACTCCAATTAGTAACAAGATTGCAAAGAAAAAAACAACCCTGATATCAATATTTTTTTTATTCATTTTAAATGTTTAATTATTCTACAAAGTCAGATATTTTTTATGAAAATGAAAAACAAAAGTAGTTTTTATTATTTTAAAAATATTAAAATTATTACAAAAAATTCATAAAAATAATTTGTATTCTTACAAAATAATTTATTACGTTTGCAATGCGATGAATTAATTTGTAAATAAATTCATAATACAATTATTTTAACAAATGAGAAAATTCCTGATTTAAAAATTAAGAGGTAAAACTCAAGATTATTAATTTGTATTTTCAAGATCTAAAAAACAATGCAATTAAGTCTTACCGTATTTTTTGAATATTGGTAAAATAATAAAATACTATTTTCTATGAGGCAAGCAATTTTGTTAATTATGATTATGCATTTATGCATTAAATCTTATGCCCAACAATATATTTCTCAGATTCCTTTTAAATATGATTATTCTTTAGAATCGTTAAAAAAGCAATCCCAAATTGGAGAAATTGGGTTAAAGAATAAAACAATAGTTAATGATAATTCAGAAAATTTAAGCGATGATTTATTGGCTCTTAAAGAAAAATATTCAATTGTATTAGCAGTAATGCCTAATAAAATAACAAACTACAAATTATATTCTTACATCGACCCTTGGATAAACACTCCATACAAAGAAAAAAACTTTTCAAAGAAAGGAATAGACTGTTCCTATTTTTTACAGTCTTTATATAGTGATGTTTATAAGGTTACACTGCCTAAGGATCCTGCAGGTATGTGGAAATCAAAATCCATTCAAATTTTTACCGGAAGAAGTTTCCTTGCAGAAGGAGATTTAGTGTTTTTTAGATATGACAAAGACCATCCAATATCTGATGTGGGTTTATATCTACACAACGACAGAATCTTGGCTTGTACCAATAAAGGCTTGGCAATATATAATTTCAATGACGAGTATTTTCAGTTACGTTACATAGGAGCAGGAAGAATCAATGAAGATGTTAAGAAAAAATAAAAAAAGTCTTGAGGAACTTGTGTATGAAATAGAGAATATTTCATATGACATTAGAGCTGAAGTTATTACAAATGAACTCCTTGAGAGTAATATTATTCTGCAGGATGAAATTGCGATTTCAAATCATGGGCAATTCTCAAGAGCCTACAGAAGTGATATTTTGGGTGCGACAGTTCAGGATGATAATTATAATAAGCAAGAATATCTTAATATACAATTATCCAGAGACAGTATTTATGATGCGCTTCCAGAAGGGATAGTACATAGTCTAAGCGAAAATAACGCCGATAAATCGGTGAAGCAAATGATTAGGGAGCATAAGCATCAAAAAAAACAAGAAGCTGAAGCCCGTAATTTTTTTGCTCCTTTCGAAAATGAAATATTTCATTACCGAACAAAAATAGAAAATGTTGAAAGAGATTTTTTGTATAAACTGAATGGGAGTAAACCACTAGATTTTTTTTATAATTTTTGGGGTTTACCACATATTTATCCAGCAGTTTTGGTTTCAAAATTTATTCAACTTTTGCCTTACGCTTATAAAATTGTAGGAGATATTGATTTAGCTTGTCGTTGTTTAGCAAGTATTTTAGAAGAAAAAGTAACTCATACATCAACGAGTTCTAAAGAATATAGTGAAGAAGGTGAACAAATTAGATTAGGAGAGAATAGATTAGGAGTCGATTTTATTAGTGGTCAAAATTACATCGATTATTCTATGAATCTAACAATAAAAATTGGACCGATAATCAACAAAACTTTTGATAATTATATAAATAATGGGGAAATAAAAAATTTCATAGATTGTTTTTGTGAGCATCTTTTCCCAATGGAAGTTGAAGTAAAAATAGTTTTATTAATGAATGATGAAATTGAAGAATTTAATTTTAATAAACAACCTGTGTTAGGGTTTACAACAAGAATTTAGAAATGATAAAAAAGCATTTAGCAGCACTTATAGATGTCAGGCTTATAGTATTTTTAGTTGTAATTATAGCAGTTAGTGTTATACTTACAATGGTATTTAGTGATAAAATAAAAGAATTTGCAGTAAAATATAAAAGAAAATTTTACATATATCTTTTTTCATTTGTACTTATTTATGCCTTAGTTGGATTTTTAGGATACAATAAATTGTTTACTGAATTATCTGATGAGTTTCTTTTTTATCAGATAGCTTCTTTGCTATTCGGAATCCTTCATGTGTATTTATATAGATGGTATTTCGAGGGATTTAATTTAAAGGCAATAGGTCATGAATTGTTGTTTGCATTTTTAACCACACTTTACTCCAGTGTATTATTTGTTATTATTTACACTGCTCTAAATGGAATTCATTTTACTTTCTTGATGTGTTCCCATTTTCTAATTTTTATGGTTCCTACAGGGGTTTACGCGGTTTTCAATTATATGATGCAAATACCTCCAAAAGAATATGTTACATGGAAAATACCTGAAAGAAAAAATCCATTTCCAGAAATTGAGAATGTAGAAATGAAGGATTTGTTACTTATTACATTATTAATTCAGAAACAATCGGATAGCGAAAATTATACTTCTATTAGATCGAAAGGGCCTGTACGAATTGATTTTGGAGCTTTATTTTACCATACTGTTTCAGGGTTTAACGAGCATAATGCTGAAAGTAAAATCGAATTAAAACAAAATGGTGAAAATTGTAATTGGGTATTCTTTTTACAGCCAAAATGGTATCAGACTGCAAAATATGTAGATGCTAAATATACTTTGGGAATGAATGGAATTACTGAGAATTCGGTAATTATTTGTAAAAGGCAAAAGCAAAAAGAGAATATATTGAATAAGAAAGAAAAGAAAGAGGATAAAGGTTTTATTTACGAACCTAAGACTGAGAAAAAAGAAAAAGAAGTGGAGTTAATGAACTAAAAATAAATTCTAAAATAGTTTAAAAGCAAATGTATCATTTAGAGAAAATTGAGACGTCAGAATACGACAAACACCAAACTTACAAGGTAAGAAAAGGAGATACGCTTCAAGCTGTAGCTCGTGAACTTGGTGTAGAAGCTCAGGAACTCAGAAGATATCATAATATATATTGCCCGATCCAAGATTTGATAGAAGCTGATTTTAAAAACCATTTAGAACTAGTGATTTTGGCTCCTGAAAAAAAAGAGGTTAAAACAAATGAAGGAATAGCTAGAAAGCTTAAAAAAATTAGTCTTGCAAATGATTTCAGACTGCCTTTTTTACCAGAAAGAATTAATGAAAATTACAAAATACAATATACTTCTGAAGTTGGTGATGAGATTGATATTACAGAAATGAAGATATCAGTAAAATGGCTTGCTGTTGATAATAACAGGTATCATCTCTTCGAAATTGATAGAGCATCTGAAATTTATATCAATGGTAAAGCACCTGATACAATGATGAGTGAATTGGCATTGAAAGCTGCCGAAGTTTTGTATCCTTTAAAAATTGTAGTTAATGAATATGGTAAATGGATAGATATTCATAATTATAATGAAATTGAAAACCGTTGGGGAAGAATAAAAAGAGAAATTTTAGACTATTATGAAGGAGAAGTAGCAGAGGCTTACATCGAACATACCGAGAATGCATTAGAGAATTCGGAAACATTATTAGCTTCTATTAGTTCAGATTATTTTTTGAGAGTTTTTTTTAATGGTATTCATCTGGGGTATACTTCTGATTATTCATTTAAAAATGAGATTTCCTTTCCCTTAGAAAAAGAGGAAGAATCTATGTTTAAAGTACAGCAAAAAATTGCGCAACATTTAGATGATTCTGATTTAATCAAAGTAGAACAAAAAGGAGATTATATAGATTTAAGTGATGGAATTCAATATGGTTATGCTCCTTGGAAAGGAAATTATAATGCTGCTTTTTTTTTAAATTCAGATTCCTATTGCATCGAAAAAATAAATTTAGAATGTAGTATTGAGTATGATGAGCCTCTGAAAATTACTGTACATATTGAACTTCTTCAGGAAGACGAAATAAAAAGCAATAGTTAAAGATAGAAATAACTTAAAAGATTTATAAAAGGTAAAGTAATGAGTGAGAAACATATAGTCGTACAGGGTGCAACAGTAAAATGTAAGTTTAGTGTAGAACCTAAGTTAGATAAACTTAAGGTAAAAACACAAAGTAAGCATTATGCCAATGACAAAGATGCTGAAAAAAAACTTATTGCAACCGATAAAGAAATTGGACAAACATTAGAGAAAAATACTTTTGGAAAATGTAAAATGCAGCCCAATGGAAGCGGAGATTATTTGCCTTGCCAAGCTGTAATTACCAAATGGAGTGGTTTCTATGATAAAGTTACACTATCCAATAAAGGAAAAATTTTATTAGAAGATAGTAAAGGAACTTGTCCTATTGGTGGTCCTGATTGTATAGAAATTGATAAACATGGACAAAAAGCCGAACCAGGAAAGCAAAATGCAAAGCAGGTTAAACCACAAGTAAACAACCAAATAAATCCTTTGGTAAATACGACAAAATTTAAACAAAGTTTAGAAGAGAGTGATTCTATTTGTAAATAAAATAAAACAGTATGTCAGATTTTAAAATTATTGGAAATACTGCTCCCATAGTAGGGAAAGAAGAATTCTATTGGGTAAATAATTTATTAACTAAATTTTTACCTTATCAGAGTTTCGCCAATACTGATAAAAGTATTTTTGAACATCTTATTAATTGGGAGGTACATGTTTTAGAAAATGGCAGATGGCGTAAAACAAAAGAGAACGACAAAACTGGAAATAAAGTTTCTTATACTTTTTTACAGAAAAGTTTGGAGAGAAAGGGGATTCGTATCTATGCTCGCAAGGGTGAGGAATTTGCAAGAATTGACATAAAACCTAATAAAGCTGAGGAACCTAAAATTGATAGTATTGAGTTTCTTGACAAATTGGGTAATAAACCTACTCAACCTTTCGCATATAGTCAAATCCTTAAGGCAAGAGTACATTGCTTGCATATGGAAAAAAGAACAATATATGCAACTCTATGGGAAGATGATGCTGAGGGAGCTGGGCATAATAAGGCCAATGAGAAAAATAAAATGATAACTCTTCCAGGAACTGTAAAAGACGGTGTTGCTGATATAGATTTCTTTTTAAATCCCGATTTTACTAAAATTGCTGATGCAATAAAAGCTAAAGGAGATAAAAGTGAAGGCAAAACTCACGAGTATTATGTTACTGCTGAATTTTTAAATAAGAAGACGGCAAGTAACAATACAAATGTGGCTAATCCTAATGATAAAAAAGTAGCAGTTCCACAAAATAAACAAACTCCGGCTCAGAAAAAAGGTCCCTCCAAAAAACAGGAGAAAGAGAAATCTATTGTAGATAATGTTATTGATTGGTGGGAAGGAAAAGTAAAAGTTTCGCCGATAATTTTCCCAGATCCAATTGATGTTATAAATAGTGTCGCGAAGATTTTTACACCTGATAAAGAAGCGGAAGATAAAAAGAATGAAAATGGTACATGTGTTTGTAAAGAATACGATTTAATTTGGGGAAATAAAGTTAGTTGTGATTTTAGAAAAAAAGTTGTAGAAATTTCTAAAGAATTATGGCCAGATAAATATAAAGCAATGGCAAATGGATTGATGGCTGTTATGAGAGTTGAAACTTCAGAAACATTCTCTCCTTCTAAAATTGATTTAGTAAGCTATATTGATAATAATGGAAAAAAAAGAAAAAAATATCAAGGTCTATCTAAAGATGCAATTAATGAACTTGATGATAATTTTAATGGTGCTGTAGGTCTGATACAGTTTACAAAAGATGCAATAGATGCTTTAAACAAAGAAAACTCATTAACACTTAATAAGAAAAAATTAGCTTTAATGTCTGATATAGATCAATTAGATTATGTTAAAAAATATTTCATGTTATATGGTTGGCATAAAAAATTATTATCACCAGAGGATATTTATTTACAAGTTTTTTCTCCAATTGGTATTGCAAAAGATGATAATTATGTATTGTATCAAAAACATGAAAATCCTGAAACTGAAAAAGAAAAAACAAGCACAAAAAATTATAATGCAAATAAAAGTGTTGATGAAGAAAACAACAATGATAAAAAAATTCAACGTTTAGAAATTTTAGGCAGATATCGTTTAAGTTTTGCTGAAGGTATTTTAAAGAAAGAAAAAAAATTTAGTTGTGGAATAACAAAGGAAAAAGAGGAAACCAACACGATAGGAATATTAGATGAAATGAAAGCATTAGTAGATCAGCACATTTCATATAGTCAACTCGGAGTTAGAAACTCCCTTTCAGAAAAAGGATTACGGGGTTTAGATTGTTCGGAAACAGTATCAATTTACTTAACAAAATTAGGAATAACGGCGAGTGTTAAAGAAATAAATACAGGAGTTATGACTACTCAAAAAGATTTCAGAAAAGCTATAGATTCAGAAAATATTGATTTTGTTTCAGGAAGTAATTCAGAGAATTTTAAACCTAAGCGTGGAGATATTTTTGTTTGGAGGAGAACTGATGGAGTAGGACATACAGGAATAGTATATGAGTACAATGAAAAAACAGACTTAGTTACAATATTGGAGGCAATAGGTAATGTCGGTAGTGCTGATGAAAGAACTAATAATAATAATGGCGGTCATTCAGGAAAAGGATGTTCTAGAACGGCTATTTATAGAAGAACAGGAAAAGCTTTAGCCAGTCATGCAGGTTGGAAAGGATATTTTAGACCAAAAAATTACACTAAAAATTTATAAAACAATGAAATCAATTAAATTACTTAGCTTTTTTTTACTTTTTATTAGTTGTAAAGACAATAATACAAAGTCTTTAGAAATTAAAGAAAAAGAAGTAGCAAAAAATGTGGCAAATATTAAAAGTGTGGATGCGAATGAAGCTCTAGATAATCTTTTAAAATGTGGTGATTATTCCTATATAGATGGATATTTTACTATAGCTGATTTTGGATGCATATATCAACCTAAAGGAATAAATAAATTTGGAAATGCAGAAGTATATCTTATCCCTAAAAAAGAATTAAAAGAAAATTTTGATGTTGAAAAAGAAGAAAATAATATTGGAAGAATGAATATTAGCAGTTTAAAGAAATTTTATGATATATATATATTTATAATTGATAAAAAATATTTGACACATAATCCTAATATGGATGTGCCGTATTATCCAAGTTATCCATATAAGCAGACAATATATAAATACTTAGATGGTAAATATAAAAATATTGTAACTCTTGATATAAGTAATGAAAAAGATTCTAAATATACTGATTGGAAGATAAAATTTCTAAATAACTCTGATCAATCTGTACAAGACATAATACCTGAACTCAAGGGTGATTATTTTATTAAGACTAAAGTTTCTAGTATTGAAACAGGCGATCCAATTGACGTTAGTTTTTATTTTTCTTTTGATACATCAAAAGCAGTTTTAAGTATAGGTACAAATAACTCTCTTGAAGCATATTGTGAAGGGGCATATATTATTACAAAAAATGATAATGTTTTAAAATTAAAATATACTGGAGAAGGTACCTGTACTTCAGATGAAGATGAAAGTACATTTCTAATTAAAAAACAGAATAATAAATACTATATAAAAAGTAAAAGATTTGATGATTTTAAATGGCAACTATTAATTAAAAAACAGCTTTAAACATGATGACTCAAATATATTATACTAAAAGATAAAGTAAAATAATAGACCCCAATTTATTAAAAATTTTGATTGAATTAGAATTGTGATAAATAGTAATATGAAAAAAGCAAAATTATTTAGCGTCATCTTTTTTTTATTTCAAGTAATACATTGTAATGCTCAAAAGGAAGAAGCACAATTAGAATATCAAAATGACAATTTAATAAAAGAACTTGGCATTGGATTAGTGCAATTAGTAAATCCAAATGAAAAAATTATTTTATATAGTTATAGCTCCTGTAAAACCATAAAAACTAATCAAGCAAAAATCGGAAAAGATATCATTCCTATCTTAAATAAACCTGATTATAGCATCCAATTTTTTATTTGCTCAGAAAAAAACAACAAATACTTTAAAATCGTTACTTCTATTGGCAAATATGCATATATAAAGCCTACTCAAAAATATTTATATTATGACTGGTATGATTTTTTAAAAAATCAAGTAACTAGTATCGAAAATAAAAATATAAGCTTTAATCCATTGTTCGATAAAATGAATGGAAAAGTTATTACTATCAAAAACATACAATCAGACGATGAAATTGAAGTAATTGAAATTAAAGGCGATTGGTTAAATGTTAAAAACACTACTTTAAATAAAGAGTATTGGATAAAGTGGAGAGAAAAAAATAATCTTTTAGTATATCTTAATCTTTTAATGTAAAAAAAATGAAAAAAATAATAATATTCTTTTTTTGTATCATATCGATTAATTCTTGTTTTGGACAGAATAAATCAGATCAAAAACAAACTTTAAATTTTAAAATACCTGCCAGCATGTATATTTTGAATAGTGCTACGCTTAATTGGAAAGATCAAGTTTTTAAAATTTTGGCATTAGAAAAAAAAGTAAACGATAAAGAAAATGCACAACATAATTCATTGCTAATAATTATTTTAAAGAAATTTAATAATGAATTCATAGAAGCTAAATCAAATAAAAATATAGTTTTTAAATATGATTATAATTGTCCTGCAGACGGATTTCAAAAAATTGTAGTTAAAAATAATTATTTTACAATTGAACAAGTTTATTGTAAAGACTTTCTTTTTGTTAATTCATATACCACTTTTAGATTTGATGAAAAAACAAAAGAAATCGTGATGCATAAATATAGCGAAGCTTATACAGATCGTAGTAATCCATATAAGTTAATTCCTAACAAAATTAAAACAATTAAAGATTTCGGTAAAATACAATTTGAAGCAATTACACAAGAATTATTAATAAAATTAGTAAAATAGCTCAATGACTCTGATTTGCAATTCATACAAAAAATGAGAACAAATAAAACAGCCTTAATAATTAATTTTGTTTTTGAAATTTAATAAATTCATAAAAAAGTAACACTACAAAATTTCTAAAATTAGGGCACATTATACAATATTGTCAATATTTAACCAGAACAAACTTATTTAATGAAGATTTTTTTTAAATGAAATTTAATAATAAGGAAAATAATAAAAGAACAACATCTCATTTTAAATAAAAAGAATATATGATAGAAAAATTAAGTCATTTTCCCGTAAACTGGATTGATGGGATGAAAATAAATAAGAATCATTTTTTAGCGATTCAGGATAATGTCTCTGAATTAGTAAATGACGCTATAGGTATTCATACCACACCTATGAGCTATGGATTATTGGATTCTGGGAATCAAAACAAAGAATCTACAAAAATCACACTAAGTATTGATAATCACAAATTATTACGCGTACGTGTAGAGGAATGTCATGCTATTACACCAAACGGATCAAGAATAGAAATCAGTAAAAGTAACACCGATACGCTAGATCTTCAAGTTTCCTATCCAGAAGACACCTATGAAATTAAAGATGGTGAACAAATGGTCTTACTGGCATGTATATCCGTTAACTCAAAAAAAAGAATTCCGTTTGGAGAACCAGATCCTGACGAAGTTCCGCCAAGATATCCATTTACATTGCCAGAATATAGACTTCATTTAATCAAAGCAGACGAATTTCGTTCTGGAATTGGGTATGGTGGATTTTATCTCGCAATTGGTAAAGTTTTGATTGGAAACACAACAGTTCTTGATGAAGATTATATTCCGTCTTCTGTAACTGTAGCTTGTCACCCTAAATTGGTTGATATGCATGCGCAAATTGCACGCTCTTTTGGTCAGATAGAAATTTATTCTGTACAGATTTCTCAAAAAATTAACCGAATTCAACAAACTGGAATTTTAGCACAGTCAGTTATACAATTAGCAGATAATACAGGGTATTATTTAGGAAATTGTCTCACTCAGTTTCGTTGGTTTGCCTTGCATCAGCATCCTGCCGCGATGTTGAGTACAGTAGTGTCCTTTGCTAGAGTAATGAAAAATTTTATCGATTCAAAATCAGGAGCAGGTAAGGAGGAGTTACTAAATTATTTTGCTGAATGGTGTGATTTTTCACAAGGAGATCTTGAAATATTATTTACCTCACTTATTAATGCAAGTTATGATCATGTACATATTGACAAAACTGCTACGCTTGCAATGAATGCTTTAAGCAGAATTGAAAAGTTGTTTGAGACCCTAAATAAGTTGGATTATATAGGGAAGAAAAAAGAAAATATCGAACTTTTTGTTGCCGAAACGGATAAAAAAGACATCATTCATAGCCCGAAACGACACGGCTTTTTTATAAAAGATTAAAAATATAATAGTAATATAAATTATGGAAGTATTAAACAAACAAGAACGTCAAAAAGCTTTTATCGCTTTTCTAATTGCATTTATTCTCACTTTTTCAGTGATGTTAATTTCGGTATCATTCAATTTTTATATGCCTATTGCAGAAAATAAAGTACTGAAATCTGAGAATGAAATGATGAAAAGAGAATACGATTATCAAACTAATTTTTCAGTAAAAATTGACAGTATTAGAATGACAATTGATTCAATTAATTCCCCAAAAGTGGATAATGATTTTCAGCAACGTTTGGCTAATGTTATGATTGCCAATATGTATCAAAAAATCCCAAAAGATACTACTGAGAATAAAAAACTATACAACAATGTTGTTTTGGCATACAAAAACATTATTGATTATAAAAAGCAAATTAGAAGCCTTACTCATAATTCACACTTAATAGACAGTTTGAATCAATCGGCTAAAACATATAAAGAAGAGTTAGAAAAAGTAAGTAGAGATTTAGATGTCTGTCGTCAGATTTATCAAAATCAATAAATAGAATAATAAAAGTAAAAAATTAGTAAACAACCATTTAAAATTTAAAATTATGTTATCAAATTATGGAATTGGAGGTAATGAAGTAAAATTAGATGCAGATGAAGCAATCACTGCAATCCCTCAAAACAGAACACTTGTTGCTCAAAAGCTAACTGTTGATGCTCCTGTAAAACCAGAATTGGTTGAAGGAATTACGAGTGTAGAAAAAGCATTCGAACACTTTAAGCCAGAAGTGAAAGTAAATTTTGAAAATGTAGACGGTGCTACAAAAGTAGAAGCGTTGAATTTTAAAAATTTAGGTGATTTTGGTATAAAAGGAATCACTTCTCAAAGTAGTTTTTTATCTGATTTAGAAACAGAAAAAGACCAATATCAAAAAATCATTCGTCAGTTAAAATCAAACAAGATTTTAAAAGCTGCTTTGGAAGACGGTGAAGCTAAACAAGCTTTATTGGCTAGCCTTGGAACGCTAATTAACGAGTTAAAAGAAAATAAATAAATTTTATAAAAAATATAATATGTCAACAAAAGAAGCATATAAAGGAAATGACGCTGATACTGCTGTATTAGAACGTAAAGTAGTTGGTGGTGCAATTGAAAAAAATATTGAAAAACTGGCTAAATACGGTGGATTTGATTTATTGGAAATGTCAATAGAAGGAATTCAAAACCTCAATCCAGACAGAAAAGCAAGAAGAAAAATTTTTCTTAGTGAAGTAAATAAAGTAAAAGAGAGAGAAACTCTTAAAAAAACTTTAGAGTTATGGGTTTCGGTTTTAAGCAACAATGAAGCTTTAACTGATATGGTGGCTCAAAGTGAGGACAAATGCAAAGAATCTGAAGCATTGTTAAAAAAGAATTTGATTAAAGCGGTCGAAGATACAAGAGAAATTGAAGCTGCTTACAGAACAATTGCTTTATTTTTCAAAAATACAGAAATTGATAAAGTTAAAAATGTCACTATCGTAAATGCTGATTTAGAGCAATTAAAAGACCTTGACAACACTCGTTTTATCGATGCTATTCATTCAGAATTAGTTGATAATTATGACCGTTTAGACCTAAAAAACAATTATGGAATACTTGTAATTCCTGGTTATTTAGGTTCTAATAAAGTAATCGAAAAATGGGCTAAGATTGCTCATGAAAATAAAGTAATGTTGGTTACTGATTTCGAACATCTTGACGAACCGGATGACGTAATGGAAATGTTCGATGCTGCTTCTTTAACAGGTGGTGATGTATATCGTTCGAATGTAATAATGACTTGTAATTGGTTAGTAGGTCGTGGAAGATTTGACCAAATTGGTGAAAACGAAGATTTACACATTGCACCATCTGCAGCACTTGCTGGTAAAATATACAAAACATTGATGTCTCAGGTTACTGCTGGTAAAAAATTCGGTGGTATTAATGAAGTGGACGGAGTAAAATTTGACCTTAAGAAAAGTGAAATTGCAAATCTTGAAAACTTAGGATTAGTTCCTATGGTAAACGAGTACGGAAAAGTAATGGCTTTCTCTGCAAAAACTTTGTTTAGTGGAGATAATTTAGGGTTACAAACGTATTCAGTAGTTCGTGTTTTTGATTATGTTACTAAAGTATTAATGGATTTCCTTAACCGTCGTGCTTTCGAAAACTTTACAGCTAAAACCCGTAAAGAAATTATGAATCAAATCGTTAGTTTCCTTGATGGTATAACAGGCCCAGATAAATTAATCGAGAATTTTGAAATTCGCAGATTTGAACAAGATCCAATTCAAAAAGACAGAATATATATGGACATCCATATGAAACCATATTTCCCAGCCAAAAATTTCCTTATAAAAATGGATGGGCAAAAAGGAACTGATGGAACAGAATGGGATACAGATTACGAACAAAAATAATTGTACACTAAATTCTAAAAAGGAAGCACATAAAAAATGTGTTTCCTTTTTTAAACAAAATATTGATCTTTTGAATGATCAAACCAAATAATTCAAATTCATGAACGTACTTAAAATTATACTTTTAGTCGGATTATTTTCTATTACAAATTCGATAAAAGCACAAAAAATAAATCCAATTGATACTTTAAATTGTCCAATTTCTCAAAATGATTTATTGCTTTCAGGAAAGTTATTTGCAAGTGCGAAACCAATTTTGCTACGTGTATTTAATGAAGAATATGAGGAATATGCAGTGTTTCAACTTGGTAAAAGACAAAGTAGCATATACTTGTATTTTAAAATTTTCACTGATAATGTTTGTGTGAAACAGAATCAACCCCTGGAACTTTATTTTAAAAATGGAGATGTGTACATTCTGAAAAATACGTACAAGGTAAATTGTGATGGTACAGCAGTTTTGGAACTCACAAGAAAAGATATTAAAAAATTAATGACCAATTCTATTAATACTATAAAGTTCTATTCACTTAAAAAAGATTATGAATTTAGTCCTAGTGAAGTTGATAATCAAAATATAAAATTTTATCTGCATTGTTTAAAATTATATAAAATCAAGAAAAAAAAATAAATCAAATTTGGACTTAAGTCAAAACTGAAAAATAATTCAAGATTAACTTTAAAGCTTAATTCATTTTAAAATTTTAAATATGCCATTTCCAGAATTAAATCTTTCCTTGGGACTTACAGATAATGATGGTTCTATTTTTTATGCGGGAAGCGGAGAAGGCAAAGTTGTTGTCCGAACTGACTCTGCCTTAAAAAAACATACAATCAGTATAACAATTTCTGAACAACAGGTGGGTATAGTCAATCTAAAAACTCATTTTGAAGGAGCGGATATTCCAGCTGAAATAGAGATACCAACGTATCAGATGATTGTTACAGATGATAAAACCAATGAAAAAGAAATTTATAAAGTAACACGTGATACTTTTTTTTATAAAAAACAGACAACAAAAAAAGGGTTGTGGAGTTTTTTAGGTTTAAAATTTTTAGCACCAAAAAACTTTCTTTTCGAGAATATACCATTTGAACCTTTAAAAGAGGATATGGAGATATTTGATATTTCTAAATACAGAAAATTAAATCAAGAAGAACTTACTTATACTTTTCAAAAAGAAGGACAAAACGTTCAGATTTATTCTGGAGATATAAATAGACTGAAAATTGAAAAAGGAACCAGCTATTTTCTAATTGTTGATGAAAAAAAAGGGCAAAGATTTATAGGTGACATTTTGTATCGAGAAAAATTTTTAAAAATTACTCCAAATGTAAAATTACATATAATCAAACGAAAAGAGGTTTCAAAAGGAATGGAAACAAACAAGGAGGGAAGTACAAATAGACTGGTTTATATTTAAAAACATACAATAATGAAAGGAGCTTTTTATAAACTACCTATTGATTTTAATAGTGTTATACAAAAGAAAGAATTAGAAAAAACTTCAATTGAACATTCAATTGCACAACAGATAATATTGCTGGCGACAACAACATTTGGCGAATGCAAGTTTGATGAAACTTTTGGCTCTAGAATTTGGGAGATTGATTTTGATTTACTCATGAATGAAAATACATTAAAAGAAATCATTTCAAAAACAATGAAGCAATCTCTGCTTTTGCACGAAAGAAGAATAAAAGTAAATGAACTCAAAGTTGAATTATCAGAAACTATGTATTTAGTTGATGAGGTTAGCAGAGCAAAAAAAAAGGTTGACATTATTATTGAAGCAACCATAAAAAGTACAAATAGAGATTTTGATTTTCGAGGATATTTTTTTGTCGGCCCTTTGTCTTACAAATAATTAAAAAATTAACAGTATTTAGATTTTATTTATTTGTAAGTAATTACTTTTTAACTGTTTTTCTATAAATAATTTAAAAATCAACAATTGTAATTAAAATTTTATAAAAAATAAATTTATTATAAGATTTTAATTATATATTTACAATATAAATAAATAAATTAATAACTAAAAATTTTTATTATGTCGTTTTTAACATCGTTATCAGTTGCAGGAAAAGATTACAAAGTATTGAATGTAAGCTATGATTTAGCTCAAGAAACAGACGCGTCTGGTCGTCCATCTACGGTAACACGTGGTGGAAGAATTATGATTGAAGTTGAGTCTACAGGAAGTACTGAATTGTTTGAGTGGATGACCAATAATTTCGAAAGAAAAGATGGGTCAGTAAAATTCATCAAGCGTGATTCTAATGCTACTCTAAAAGAGTTGAAGTTTACAGAAGCTTACATGGTTAAATACAAAGAAAACTTTGACCATAACAGTGAAAATCCGTTAACAGAAACTTTTATGATTTCTGCTCGTAAAATTTCTATGGGTGGAGGAGAATTTGATAATGCTTGGGTATAATCCTTTGGACTTTATCAAACTTAATCAAGTTTAAAACCATTGAAGGGAGTCCATTTTTTGGACTTCCTTTTTTGCTTTATTTTTAAAAATCTAAATCTTTATAGTAAGCTGGTGCACATTTTGTCATAGTACCTTTTAACAATCTAACAAATCTACAAATGAGTTTTTTATCTAAATTACATATAGACGGAGAAGAATATAATGTTCTTGAATTTAATATTAGTTTTAAACAAGAAATTGATACAACAAGCAAACCTACAGGAAATGCAAAAGGAGGCATCGTAAAAATGATAATAGAGGCAACTCAAAACAGCCACTTTTTATCATGGATGCTAAATGGTGATTTAACCAAAGATGGCAAAATTGTTTTTTACCGAAGAGATGCCTTAAGCAAAATGAAAGAGCTTAAGTTTGTAAAAGCTTTTTGTGTTAGTTATGATGAACAATTTACAAGTACTACAGAGGTTCCGATGAAAATAACAATGGAACTAGTTGCTAAAGAATTGACTTTTGGAGATGCTAAATTTTCGAATAACTGGATTGCTTTAGATTAAATTAATAGCTACTAAAAAGCATTTATTATGGCACATTTTTCAGAACAAGTACACATAACTATAGGGAGTTTTACCCAAAATATTGTTTATTATGATTTTAAGCTATCACAAAAAATGGCTAATCATCATGAATTTTCATTCATTTGGCAATACACAGGAAAGGCACTAATAAACCCTGTAGATCAAGCCAAAGCATTAAGAAATTATTTAGGAGATGAAGTAATATTCACTTTTATGAGTCTTACTGGAATTAAATTGATGAGTAAAGGAATTATTACGGAATTATCCTCAGTTGATCTTAATGGAAGTCCAGTTGGTTTACATGTTACAGGGGTAAGCCATAGTGTTTTCCTCGATGATATAAAAAAATCAAGAGCTTATCAGGAAATGACTATGGATGATATTGTTTTAAGTATTTTTTCTGAGGGTCCTGGCGAATTTTATCAAAGAGACTCTATAAAATCTACCCATCTCAAAGAATTTAAAAACCTTGTACAATATAACGAAACTAGTTTTGAATTTCTAAAAAGAGTATCAGCACGTTATGGTCAATGGTTTTATTTTGACGGGATGCGAATGCAGTTTGGACAAACGAAAAACAGCAAAACAAAGCTTATTAACGGAGCTTCACTTCATGGTTTTAAGATACAGACCAATATGTCCTCGCATAAAATTTCCTTAACAGGGTATGATTATAGCAGTGGAGCAAATATTCGCAATTCAGCAGCCAAAACTTCTACAGGTAGTAAAGATAGTTTTTCGGCTATTGTGGGCTACAATCAAGGAACGGTTACTAATAGTGATTTAAGTACTGGTGCTTATACAACAAACGCTCAAAATAAAGACGATATAGATGAAATGGTAACACTACAAACTTCAGGTAGTGATGCTAATAGTGTGTATTATAGTGGGATATCATACTTCCCAATAGGTCTTGGACAAGTATTTACGATAGTAAATCAGACAGTAGAACATGAATTAATCGCAGTCGAGGTTATACACCATTCACAGGTACATGGAAATTATTCCTGTGAGTTCAAAGCAATTCCAGCCGACGTTGCCGCACCAAATTATACCGATGTACACATATTTGCAAAAGCCGAGACACAGCCTGCCAAAGTAATTGATAATAACGATCCTGATGGTTTAGGTAGATTAAAAGTAGAGTTTAATTGGACAGGTGGGAATATGAAGAGCGATTGGATACGTCTCATACAACCACATGCAGGAGCAGGCAAAGGTTTTTACTTTATTCCTGAAATTGACGAAGAAGTATTAGTAGGTTTTGAAGGTGGCAATGTACAAAATCCTTATGTTTTAGGAACGCACTATAACGGTAGTGAATCTAGTGGATATGCTGATGGAGAAAATAATGTAAAGGCAATCCATACACGCTCAGGAACCAAAATCATTTTGAATGACGGTGAAGGTAGTGTTTTGATTGAAGACCCTTCTGGTAATACTTGGCAAATGGATGGAAAAGGGAATATTAGTGTGAATGCACCTAACGATATTAGTATAAATGCTGGTGGGAATATTTCAATGGCAGCAGGACAAAATATTAATTCTACAGCGGGAACGAATATTTCTGAAAGTGCAGGAGGTGATATTTCACAAAATGCAATAGCAATGATTTCACACAATGCAGGAGCAGATTATTTAGTAATGGCAAAAAACATTACTAAAGTAGCTAGTGAAAATTATTCTGCTGATGCTAAAGATATTACTCGAAATGCCTCAGGCAAAATTGAAGCAATTTCTGTAGATGAACACATTCAGAACAGTAAGGGTAAAATAGAGAATCTGTCAGGAGAAAAATCTTTGAATGCATAGATTATGGGAAAGATTACTATAATAGCCAATAATTTTTTCGAAAATGCATCTGGTAGCATTAGAGATGATGGAGCCCAAATTTCAAATCAATCAACTAAAAAAGTTGTTCAAAATAGTAAAAAAGAGATTAGTTATGATAAAAACAAAGATAGAAAACCTCCTACAGATATTCGAATAACAAAAGTTGAAGGGCCATTTGATGGTAATGGAAAATTAGTAGATAAAATTGTTTTAGGAGCCTCTTATATTTTTAAAGCAACAACGACAAGAAAACCTACAGTCCCTGAACTTAAATTATTAAAATGGGCTGTGAAATTAGATGATACTGAAAAACAAATTATCTTAGGTGCAGCAAATTATAATAAATTAGAAGGAGATAAAATTATTTTACCACTGAAATTAAATCACACTTTTGAGAATGCAAAAGTGTATGCTTTCTATCAAAAGGCTGATGATGCAGTATGTTTAGATATAAAAAACAAAGATGTTTTCCATCCTTATATTATTGCACAATCTCGCCATCGCAAGGGGATGAACGAAGAAGGCACCGCAACGCATCATGACATGATGAGCAAAGATATGACTGATGCCGAAATAATTACATTAAATCCAGATACAAAAAAATGGATTGATATAGTAAACAAGGAAGGATTCCAAGGGATAAAAAAATTAGCTGATGAAATGGAGGATTTACTAACTGACTTTTCACAAGGAGAGTTAGAAGATATAAATTTAAAAATGTATAAAAAATTTGTAGGAAATAAAGAGGGCGATTTTTCAGATGAAATTTTAACCAAGGCAGCTAAAGAGCATGATAGTACTAAATTATTTTTAAAAAGATTAAAAGAAAACATGAAATTGCAATTACAGCAAAATCCAAATTTCGTGTTTGAGAAGCAACTATTGGTAAATAATGATAAAAATCTTTACATTCCAGGAACCAAAATACAAAGAAAAGATATTCCTAGCCCTACATATTCAGATAAATATGGTGGATTAGGTATAGCAATAAATGACACATGGGGTTATAATGTTATAATAACAAATTTTGTAAAAGATGAAAAAAAAAGAACATTTGCTGCCACGTTTGACATTGATTTTTTTGATCATTATGGACTAAATAGTGAGGATATTGATCCCAAAATAAAAGGTGGCTTTTTTGAACCTGCAAGTTTTGAAGGTTTTTTATGTTGGTTTATTCTGCAACATAAATGTGGTTATAAGCCATTTTGTACCGTAATAAAAATAAAAAATAAAACAGTTAATGAAACATATTAAAAAGCGAAGAATATTACTAATTATTATAGCGATAGTATTATCTCCTTTTATATTGTATAAATTGGAAGGAACAAAAATACATTGGATTAAGTTTGAAAATAAAAAAGTGGCTGATGATGTGTTCGATGTTTTTGTTTTACAAAATCCTCCTTCTTCCAAAGAAGAACTTATAAAACTAATCGAAGAAATGAACGATACAATAGATTTGAAATCAAGAGCAAATAAGACGTTGTATGTGCAATCATTTTATAAAGAAACTTTTAATTTAACAAGATTCTATAAACCTTACTATCATGCTTTTATAGGAGGTGCTTTAATTGATATCAGATCTGATAATTCGGAATTTATAAATGAGTATCTTGTTTCTTATGTTTATAATGATAAGGAATTAATTAAAGAATATAAAAATTGTAAAGAAGCCTGTCCCACTTTACCATATTATCGTTTTGAAACTTATAACAGAAGTTCTACAGAAACTATAAATGATACAATTTATAATATTACTGAAGGAAGTCTTGTATATTTTTATCCAAATGGTTTTAAAGAAAACCCTAATAAACATTGGAAAATACAATAAAATAGATAGTTGGAAATTATAATAGAAAAATAAAATTTATTGAACGCTGATAAGTATTTTATCATTATTAATATTTTATCCCCTTTATATCAGAATTGTAAGGAACGATAACATATAAACTAAATTTATGTTCAAATTAATTAAGGAATTGGATTCCATCTAGGACTTTACAACATACCTTAACTATAAGTCAGGTCATTATTATCTATTGTTTAAAAATTTTTAACTTTATAGTGACTTTAATTTCTGTATGTTTTATATGAATTTTTATGATATCCATTAACAATTTTTTACTGTCTTTTATAAGAAGAAGTTTATATTTATAGATTGAGAAAACTACTAATTGAATTTGTTGTTTTTTAAAGAATGTAGTGAAACATTTCCAATAAAAAACAAAAATTAATAAGAGCTATTATTTAAAATAATTGACTTAGCGTAAAGCTTTTTTGCTATTAAAAAAAATCAATGAGACAAGAACGAATAAAAGATAGGGTATTAAAAAGAGCAGCCAGAACATGGGGCTTTTCAGATGTTGAAATGGAAACATCTTTCGATCCAGTTGTATCGATGATGCTTAATGCATTATCATATGAATTAGAAAAAGTAGCACATGAGCTTGAGGATTCTAAAACCCGTGTAGTAGAAAGGGTTCTTGAAATTATGTTCCCAGAGGTTATTGCTGGTACAAAACCAGCTAGAGCGATTATGTATGCTTTGCCAATTGAAAATAATATGAATATTTCTTTAAAAAACCAGATGTCGGTTAACAGAAGAATTCATAATATTTATAATCCCTTAGCACCAATTACCAAAGAGATAACACTTTCGCCTACACTCGAGGTGAAATTAGCTGCAGCAGAGGTAAAATATGTTGCCTATGAAAGAAATCTCTATGAAATCTCTAATCTTTTTTACAAAGATGCAGTTCGGGATTATAGACATTCATTACCTTCTGGGGAAGTATTTTTAGGTATCGAGTTAAAGAATACTATATCCGAAATAGAGAATTTAATGTTATATATCGATATTAAAAACACACATCAAAAAGAAATGTTTCATTACTATTTAAAGCAAATGAAATGTTTCCATGACGATAAACAAATTCTTGTAGAAGAGGGATATAATGTTCCTGTAAACAATTTTGATATAGAGAATATCATCAATCGCAATTACACACATCTAAGTGAAGTAATGCAGGAGGTAAACGAATTTTATTTTGATAATTTTTACACTTTTAAAGGGAAGTTACAGTACAAAACAATTAAAGAATACAGCACTGAGTATAAACATTTTGAAGGAGTTACCAATAGCAATGGGAATCCTATTATTTGGATAAAAATGGTTTTTCCTGAATCGTTAATTCCTCAAATAATTGATAATGTTTCTTTTACCGCAAATTGTTTTCCAGTAATTAATAAAAAAAGACATACCATAAATAAAACACTCGGCAATTTTTTATCATACGTAGCTCTTGAAACTGATAATAATATATATCTCGATATAGATACTGTTGTTGATGGATTCAATAATCATTACGAAATAAAAGAATTCAAAGATGGTGTTCTTGAAGAAGGAAATGCAGTGTTACGAACAGGAGGAGTTTCCAGATTCGATTCCAGAAGTGCTTCAGAGTTACTTCAAAATGTATTAGACTTATTAAAAGATGAAAGTTCTTCTTTTGCAGGTTTAGGAAAAGATTTCATGAATAGTTCATTGGTAGAAATTAATCAGTTATTAGCATCTGTTGAGCAGCAAGCGAAAGAGAGTAATTTTTCCAAAAATAATGCTCCCTATTTGATGATTAAGCCTAAAATTGATGATTCTATAGGGAAATCATTTGCAATAAATTATTGGTCAACATGTGCAGAAGAAGGAAATGATATTAAAGCAGGAACAGTTTTAGAATCCAAAGACGATTTGTATTTTGTTAGTAAAGAAGTTGTATTGGTCACCAATACTGTTGGGGGAATGAATAAGCAGAATAACAAAGATCGTATTTTGGCTTATCGCAATGATTTATTGACAAGAGGGCGAATTGTGACTTTTGCAGATATAAAAGCTTTTGGTTTTAATCATTTTAAAAGTTGCATTACTGATGTTAAAATAGAAAAAGGTACACGAAAAGAAATTTCTGTAAAAGCAGGATTTAGCCGAACGGTAGACATTTATTTAAAAATAAATTCAGTCGAAAAAGAGCTTTTATCCCTTACAGAATGGGATTATTTGTGTGAGAGTTTCATGAAAAATTTAAAAAACAAATCTTCAAACGTATTTCCATATCGGTTGTTTATCGAAATTTAGCTTTTATAAGATAGTTTTCAAAAGACAAAAGACCTCCAAGGAATAAATTTTGGAGGTTTTTTTATTGTATGAAATTTGCTCTTTTCTTATTACAGTAGCTGACAAAAGTTTTTGCAATTAGAATACAAAATCGATTTCAATACTATATACTATTTTAACTATATTTGTTTTCCTAAAAATTACTTGATTGTGTCTCAAATAAATAAATTAAAAATATTCAATGATCCAATTTACGGGTTTATTACTATCCCAAATCCTTTAATCTACGATTTAGTCCAGCATCCTTATTTTCAGCGGTTAAGACGTATATCTCAAATGGGACTGTCTTATTTAGTATACCCAGGAGCTAATCACACCCGTTTTCACCATGCTTTAGGCTGTATGCATTTAATGCAAAAGGCAGTTGAAGTCTTGCGCTTTAAAGAAATAAACATCAGCACCGAAGAAGAAAATGCATTATATATTGCCATATTATTGCATGATATAGGACATGGCCCATTTTCACATGCAATGGAAAGCAGTATTGTGGAGGATGTTCATCACGAAGAAATTTCATTACTATTGATGAATGAACTCAATATTGAATTTAATGGTCAATTGAGTCTTGCCATTCAAGTTTTTAAAGGAGAATACCATCGTAAATTTATGCTACAATTGATCTCTAGCCAGCTGGATATGGATCGCATGGATTATCTAAAAAGAGATAGCTTTTATTCAGGTGTTTCCGAAGGAAATGTCAATTCTGAGAGATTGATTCAGATGATGAATGTGGTGGATGATGTATTGGTGATTGAAGAAAAGGGAATTTACTCGGTTGAAAAATTTTTGATGTCACGTAGATTGATGTATTGGCAGGTATATTTACATAAAACAAGCTTGGTTGCCGAACTAACTTTAACCAAAGCTTTAAAACGAGCCAAAGAATTAACCGAAAGAGGGATTGTTTTGCCATGTAGTGCTCCCTTATTATTTTTCATGCAAAACAAAGTAACCTTAGATACTTTCGATCAAAAAACAGTAAAACTTTTTACAAAACTAGACGATTTTGATATTATTAGTGCCTTAAAAGCATGGGAAAGTAATGATGACTTTATTCTCTCTTCGTTAAGCAAAATGATTATTAACAGAGACTTATTAAAAATAAAATTGACCAATGAAAAAGTTTCTTTAGAAGAATTGCAAGAGCAAAAAGAACGTTTTTCAATTAAAAATAAAATTACATTGGCCGAGTCTAATTATTTTATATTCAAAGGAAAAATAAAAAGCCAGGCATACAGTAAAGTAGCTGAACCTATACGAATATTAAATAAAGATGCAACTATCGAAGATGTTGTAGAAGCTTCTGACCAACTGAATTTGAAGTCGTTATCAAGGTTAGTAACTAAGTATTATATTTGTTTTCCAAAACAACTGCTTTAAAATTAACATTTAAAACCTATTTTTTATATTTTTGTCGCCATGAATCAAGCCAATCCATTTTTATTATATAGTGTGAGAACTAACTTTTAGTCTGTTCCGTCTTATACCTTTTAAAAATACAATACAATAAGATGAAATTTACAGCTGAACAAATAGCAGGAATATTAGAAGGAGAGATTGTTGGTAATCCCAATGTTGAAGTGTCTCGCTTATCTAAAATTGAAGAAGGAACCAGCGGTTCTCTTACTTTTTTATCCAATCCAAAATACACTAACTTTATATATACCACTGAAGCTTCAATTACAATCGTTAATGATACTTTTGAACCTGAATCTCCAATAAGTACAACACTTATAAAAGTAAGTGATGCCTATAAAGCTTTTTCTAAATTATTAGAGTTTTATAATCAAGTGAAATTAAATAAGAGTGGTATTGAAAATCCTTCTTTTATTTCCGAAAGTGCAGCCTATGGTGAAAATTTATATTTAGGAAGCTTTAGTTACATAGGAGACAATGTAATATTAGGAGATAATGTTAAAGTATATCCCGGAAGTTTTATTGGTGACAATGTGACTATTGGTAATAATGTCATTATTTTTGCTGGTGCTAAAATTTATTCCGAGACAGTAATTGGAAATGATTGCACAATTCATTCAGGAGCAGTTATTGGTGCTGATGGTTTTGGGTATGCTCCAAATGAAGATGGTACTTATAATAAAATTCCACAAATTGGAAATGTAATTATTGAAGATTATGTAGATATTGGTGCCAATTCAACTATTGACAGAGCCACATTAGGATCTACCATTATAAGATCCGGTGTCAAAATTGACAATCAAGTTCAAATTGCTCATAATGTAGAAATAGGAAAAAATACAGTTATTGCTGCCCAAACAGGAATTGCAGGCTCAACAAAATTGGGTGAAAACGGCATGATTGGAGGACAAGTAGGGATTGTAGGGCATTTAACTATTGGTAATAATGTACGTATTCAGGCTCAATCTGGAGTTGCAAGCAATATAAAAGACAACGAAGTATTACAGGGAAGTCCAACTTTTGGATATTCTGATTTTAGTAAATCGTATGTTTATTTTAAGAATTTACCAAAAATGGTAAAAGAAATAGAAGAGTTAAAAAAACAAATATTAAACCAAAAAAATGGAAACAATGGTTAAACAGAAGACCATCAAAACAGAAATTTCGTTAACGGGAGTTGGATTACATACTGGAAAAGAAGTAAAAATGACTTTTAAACCTGCTCCAGTAAATAATGGATTCACTTTTGTTCGTGTTGATCTTGAAGGTCATCCTGTTATTGAAGCTGATGCTAATTATGTAGTTAATACACAACGTGGTACAAATTTAGAAAAATTGGGTGTCAAAATTCAAACACCTGAGCATGTTTTAGCTGCCTTGATGGGTTCTGATTTGGATAATATTATCATTGAATTAGACGCTTCTGAACTTCCTATTATGGATGGCTCTTCAAAATTTTTCATGGAAGCCATAGAAGAAGCTGGTATACAGGAACAAGAATTAAATCGTAATATATATGTAGTAAAAGAAGTTATTTCTTTTATAGATGAAGCTTCTGGAAGTGAGATCATGGTTATGCCAAGTGATCATTACAGTGTAACAACTATGGTTGATTTTGGTACAAAAATATTAGGTACTCAAAATGCAACTTTAAAAACTATTAATGATTTCAAAACTGAAATTTCTAATGCAAGAACATTTAGTTTTTTACATGAATTAGAAGCATTATTAGAAAATGGATTAATTAAAGGCGGGGACTTAAATAATGCTATCGTTTATGTAGATAAAGATATTTCAGAATCTACAATGGAAAGCTTGAAAAAAGCATTCGGTAAAGATGAGATTACTGTAAAACCAAATGGTATTTTAGATAACCTTACTTTGCATTATCCTAATGAAGCGGCAAGACATAAATTATTAGATGTAAT
Organism: Flavobacterium sp. 5; assembly: GCF_002813295.1. Taxonomy (NCBI): domain Bacteria; kingdom Pseudomonadati; phylum Bacteroidota; class Flavobacteriia; order Flavobacteriales; family Flavobacteriaceae; genus Flavobacterium; species Flavobacterium sp. 5. The sequence continues at coordinate 4,576,957 of NZ_PHUE01000001.1, read as the reverse complement.
TGGTGATTTAGCCTTAATTGGAACTAAAATCCAAGGAAAGATAATTGCAAATAAACCTGGACATTATGTGAATACTCAGTTTGCAAAAAAAATGTCAAAAATCATCAAAAACGAACAAAGAAATTATGTTCCTACTTATGATTTAAATCAAGAACCATTAATGGACATCCATAAGATTATGGCAATGCTTCCGCATAGACCTCCATTCTTGTTGATTGACAGAATAATCGAAATGTCTGATAGTCACGTAGTAGGCATGAAAAACGTGACAATGAATGAAAGTTTTTTCATTGGTCACTTTCCAAATGCACCAGTAATGCCTGGAGTTTTGATTGTAGAAGCTATGGCACAAACTGGAGGTATTTTAGTTTTGAGCACAGTTCCAGATCCTGAAAATTACTTGACTTTTTTCATGAAAATTGATAATGTAAAATTCAAACAAAAAGTATTACCTGGGGATACACTTATTTTCAAATGTGACTTAATAACTCCAATACGTAGAGGTATTTGTCACATGCAGGCAAACGCTTATGCAAATGGGCGATTAGTTGCTCAAGCTGAGTTAATGGCGCAAATTGCTAGAAAGCAATAAATTTTGATTAAATGCTTTATAAAAAGTATTAATCTTTTAATTAATTAAAAAAACAGTAGATGAATCAACCGTTAGCATACGTTCATCCAGGTGCAAAAATCGCCAAAAATGTTGTAATTGAACCTTTTACAACCATACATAATAATGTCATTATAGGAGATGGTACTTGGATAGGTTCCAATGTTACTATAATGGAAGGAGCTCGAATTGGTAAAAATTGTAACATTTTTCCAGGTGCGGTAATTGCTGCTGTACCTCAAGATTTAAAATTTGGAGGAGAAGATTCTCTTGCCATTATTGGAGACAACTGTACTATTAGAGAATGTGTTACTATAAATAGAGGAACTATAGCTTCAGGGCAAACCACTATCGGAAATAATTGTTTAATCATGGCTGCTGCCCATATTGCTCACGATTGTCATGTGGGTGATAATGCAATCATTGTAAATGGTGTTCTGCTTGGAGGGCACGTAACCATTGGTAATTATGCAGTTATTGGCGGTTTATCTGCCGTACATCAATTTATAAGTGTAGGAGATCATGCAATGATTTCTGGTGGCTCTTTATTAAGAAAAGACGTTCCTCCCTATACTAAAGCGGCAAAGGAACCTTTGTCTTATGTTGGGATTAATTCAGTTGGTTTAAGAAGAAGAGGGTTTTCTACTGAAAAAATCAGAGAAATTCAGAATATTTATCGAATTCTTTATCAAAAAAACTACAATACAACCCAAGCAATTGGTATTATTGAAGCAGAAATGGAAGCAACAACAGAACGTGACGAAATATTAGATTTTATTAGAAATTCGTCTCGTGGTGTTATGAAAGGATATTCAGGGAATTATTAAAAATAAGTCAGTTGATCATTTTATTTATTAAATCGCTTAATCGTTCAAATAAATAAATGAATCTAGAAATAAAAGAATCAATAAATAAACAAAAAAATGGCATCTACATCAGATATTAAAAACGGATTATGTATCAAATATAACAATGATATTTATAAAATCATTGAATTTCTTCATGTGAAACCAGGTAAAGGACCTGCATTTGTTAGAACAAAATTGAGAAGTTTAAGCAATGGAAAAGTATTGGATAATACATTTTCTGCAGGACATAAAATTGATGAAGTGAGAGTTGAAAATCACAAATTTCAGTTTTTATACCCTGAAGGGGATTTATTTCACTTTATGAATGTAGAGACTTTCGAACAAATTTCTTTAAATAAATCCATTCTTGATTCCCCTGATTTATTAAAAGAAGGAGAAAACGTTATGGTAAGTATCAACACTGAGACAGATTTACCACTTTCTGTAGATATGCCAGCATCAGTAATCCTTGAAGTTACTTATGCCGAACCAGGTATCAAAGGAAATACAGCTACAAATGCAACTAAATCAGCTACTGTTGAAACTGGAGCTACAGTAAATGTACCTTTATTCATTAATGAAGGTGACAAAATTAAAATTGATACTACATCAGGTTCTTATATGGAACGTGTTAAAGCATAAATAATTTGATAATTAGAAAATGTGTTAATTGATATTAGCACATTTTTTAATTATACTATTTCTAATTAAATTATGAAATTCCCAAAAGTTCATTCACTACAAGATATCGCAAATTTACTTCAATGTGAATTTGTTGGTGATGCTTCATTTCCTGTTTATGGTATGAATGAAATTCATGTCGTGGAATCGGGTGATATAGTTTTTGTTGATCATCCAAAATACTACGATAAAGCATTAAATTCTGCTGCTACGATTGTTTTAATTAATAAAGAAGTGGATTGCCCAGAAGGAAAAGCATTATTGATATCTGATGATCCATTTAGAGATTTTAATTTACTAACCGGACATTTTAAGCCTTTTACTCAAGCAAACGTTACCATTTCTTCTTCAGCAAAAATCGGGGAAGGAACAATTATTCAGCCAAATGCTTTCATTGGAAATAATGTTGTTATTGGTGAAAATTGTTTAATACATGCTAATGTTTCAATATATGACCATACTATTATTGGAAATAATGTAATTATTCATTCCGGTACTGTTCTTGGTGCTGATGCTTTTTATTATAAAAAAAGACCAGAAGGGTATGATCAATTACTATCAAGTGGTAGGGTTGTAATTAAAGACAATGTTGGAATTGGTGCTCTTTGCACTATTGATAAAGGAGTCACTGGAGATACCACAATTGGTGAAGGAACAAAAATTGATAACCAAGTACATGTTGGACATGATACCGTTATTGGAAAAAAATGCTTAATTGCTTCTCAAACTGGAATTGCTGGTTGTGTTATTATTGAAGATGAAGTTACCATTTGGGGCCAAGTAGGAATAACAAGTGGAATTAAAATTGGATCTAAAGCTATAGTTTTAGCTCAAGCAGGAGTGACCAAATCATTATCCGGAGATAAAGTTTATAATGGAAACCCAATACAAGAATCAAGAGCATTTTTAAAACAATCAGCAAATATTAAGAAGATTCCTGAAATTTTAAATAAATTGAAATAATTATGTCTGCTAAAGAAATTGTAAAAAGTTTTTATAAATCAGATGCCTTCATTAATCCTGAGATAATGAAAGAGTATTTACATCCCGAATGTATTTTGGATTGGAATAGTACTGCAGGATTTCTTCAAAGGGATTATGATCAAATATTAAAGTTGACTAATGAAATTAGCAGAGCTTATGTTCGTACAAAAGCAAGAATTAGTCATATTATCGAAGAAGGAAACATCGTTTCTGTTCGTTTTGATCATTTTGTAAAAACAATAGAAAATCCAAGAGAAGAAATGTTTTTGGCTCATATTATGATTATATGGGAAATAAAAGATAGTAAATTATACAGAGGATACCAGATCAGTCAAGTTTAGTCATTATTTTTATTTTAAAAAAAGTATAAAATAATTACAAAAGCCTTACTTTTGCGAAACAATTTTAAAAACTACATAAAAAATATATCATGAGTGTTTTAGTCAATAAAGATTCAAAAATAATTGTTCAAGGATTTACAGGTAGTGAAGGAACTTTCCACGCTACACAAATGATTGAATACGGTACAAATGTTGTTGGTGGTGTTACTCCAGGAAAAGGTGGAACTACACATTTGGACCTTCCAGTTTTCAATACAGTAAAAGATGCTGTAGTACAAGCTGGAGCTGATACTACAATTATTTTTGTACCGCCAGCTTTTGCCGCTGATGCTATTATGGAAGCTGCTGATGCAGGAATAAAAGTTATCATAGCAATTACAGAAGGAATTCCAGTTGCTGATATGATTAAAGCGAATAGCTATGTTAAAGAAAGAAATGCTAGATTAATTGGACCAAACTGCCCTGGTGTAATTACTCCAGGAGAAGCTAAAGTTGGAATTATGCCAGGATTCGTTTTCAAAAAAGGAACTGTTGGAATTGTTTCAAAATCTGGAACATTAACTTACGAAGCTGCTGATCAGGTTGTTAAACAAGGATTAGGAATTACAACTGCTATCGGTATTGGTGGAGATCCAATTATTGGAACTACTACTAAAGAAGCTGTTGAATTATTAATGAACGATCCAGAAACGGAATGTATCGTTATGATTGGTGAAATCGGTGGTCAATTAGAAGCTGATGCGGCTAAATGGATCAAAGCTGATGGTAACCGTAAACCAGTTGTAGGTTTCATAGCAGGAGTTACAGCTCCAGCTGGACGTACAATGGGACATGCTGGTGCAATTGTTGGAGGTTCTGATGATACAGCTGAAGCTAAAAAACAAATCATGAGAGAAAATGGAATACACGTTGTAGATTCTCCAGCTGAGATTGGTAAAAAAGTTAAAGAAGTATTGGGTTAATTTTCAATATTTTAAACAATAAAATTCCAAAATGCCTCACGATTTTGTGGGGCATTTTGATTAATAAATAAGATATGTACAAAGAATTAGAAAAGTTTACAGTAAAAGGAAATTTTACGTTTACACAAGAAGATAATTTAGAAGCTGTTTGTAACGCTTCAGACAATGCAAGTGGTGTTTTTGTAGTATATGCTGTTGTAGCAGATACAAAAGAGTTAATTATGGTTAGTTCTACTGGAACTGTTCAAAATGATGGAACTCTAAAAAGCAAAAGTGGTGGACTATATGACAAAATTGTAAACGGTCATCAATTTGCAAAAACTGGAAGAAAATATTCTTGGCCAGCACAGATGAAAAAAGAAAACATTGATACTTTAGAAGTTTTTTGGTTTGAAACGTTTAATGACTCAATAAAAGCTATTCCTACTAGCATAGAAGGACAAGTTTTGCAAAACTTCTTAGACGAAACAGGTAAATTACCTAAATGGAATGTTGCATTTTAAAACATTACTTTTATCTATAAAAAAAGTTTCACAATTTTGTGAAGCTTTTTTTATAACTATTTTCGAAAGAAATTTTATTTTTCTTTAAAATCAACAGATAAAGAATTCACACAATACCGTTGACCAGTTTTTGTTGGTCCATCATCGAAAACATGACCTAAATGCCCCCCACAATTAGCACATAGAATTTCAGTGCGCTTCATTCCGTGTGTTGTATCTGACATATACTCTACCTTTCCAGGTATTGATTCGTCAAATGAAGGCCAACCACAATGTCCATCAAATTTCGAATTACTTTCAAATAGGGGAGTACCACAACCTCCGCAACAATACACTCCATTTTCAAAATGTAAATTATATTTTCCAGTGTGTGGGTATTCAGTTCCTTTTTGACGAAGAATTCTGTATCGTTCAATTCCTAATTCTTCTTCCCATTCTTTTTCAGTTTTAACAAAAGGATAGTTCATAATTATTATTTTTTAATAAAATTAATTATTTTTTGAATCACTTGATGATCTGCAAGTATTTTTCTGTGACCTAATTGTTCTGTTAACATTAATTCCCCATTTTTGAGATGCTTGTGAATATTTATACCAGCTTTTACCGGAACTTCAGGATCATTTTTGTCATGAATAACTAAAGTTGGAATTAAGGTACTTTCTGCAGCTTTATAAGCACTATAGTCATCCATTTTTCCTCCATATTTATTTTCAAAACGCTCGCATAATAATTTACTTATAGCAGGTTTTAATCCTAATTTAGCAATAAAATCATCCGTAATATCTTGTACAATATCTCCACTTCCAATAATTATTGCCTTATCAACCTTTAAACCTTCTTTTATCGCATTCATTACTGACATTCCTCCTAAAGAATGACCGATGGCAATTTCAAAAGGTCCAAATTGTTTGTCAATTTCAATAACAGAAGCAATAAAATCAACCATAATAGTAGAATTCCCTGGTGATTTTCCATGCGCAGGGGCATCAAAACTAACCGTTTGATATCCTAAATTAACCATTTCTTTAGCGATTTTACACAATTGTGTTCCTCTACCTGACCATCCATGAACTAAAAGAACTTTTTTATTTGTATCACTTTTTCCGTATTCATAAATATTAATTTCTCTATTTATCACAGGAATTGTAATCATTTGCTGACTACTTTTTTCATCCATTTCAAATTCTCGTTTTGGAATCTTATGTTTTATTGGGGTTGTAAACAATTTAGAGGCATAAATAGTAGCCCATTTCGGAGACAGAAACGCAATAAACTTACTAGATAGTATTATAATTTTGGGAATTTTTAAAGGTTTAATATGATTTGAGGTATTTTTTGTCATATTGATAAAATTATTAGAAGTCTTTAAATGTTAACTTTTTTTAACTAAATTTAAAAAAGACAAAAGTACTATAAATTTAATGTTAATATAATTTAGTTTCTTACTATAAAATCAACACTTTTTTAAATTTTGTAACTATTGAAATATAAAAAGAATAAAACCTTTTTTTTAAGAAAATTAAAATAAATAATGCATGGAAATACTTCACGTGGGGGCAGAATGTTACCCAATAGCAAAAGTGGGGGGGCTAGCAGATGTAATTGGAGCATTGCCAAAATATCAAAATAACACAGAAAATAACGTTAACGTTATCATTCCATGCTATCAAACAGCATTTAGATTAGAAAATGATTTTGATTGTGTTCATTCGGGAAAATTAAAATTAGGCAATTTCAACTTTCCATATAGTGTACTTAAAGAAACAAGTAATAAATTAGGATTTAATCTCTATTTAATTGAAATACCAGAACTCTTTGATCGACCTGATATATATAATTATAGAGATGATATAGAGCGTTTTTTATCCTTTCAAATTGCAATATTAGATTGGATTTCCGAATGGATTACTATGCCAGATATAATTCATTGTCACGACCATCATACGGGATTAATTCCTTTTATGAAAAAGTATTGTCCAAAATATGAAAAATTAAAAAATATTTCAACACTTATTACCATTCATAATGGCTTGTATCAAGGAATATTCACATTTAATAAATTGTATTATTTGCCAGAATTTGATTTGATTAATATAAAAGAATTAGAATGGGGTAATTGTATTAACTCATTAGCGGCAGCGATAAAAAGTGCTGATAAAATTACAACAGTATCACCAAGCTATCTTAATGAAATAAATTATTCTGATAACGGACTTGAAACATTATTTCAACGTGTGAGAGACAAATCAAAAGGAATTCTTAATGGAATTGATACAGACATTTGGGATCCTCGTAAAGATCCAATGTTAGAAAGCAATTATTCAATATCTAATATTAATGAAGGAAAGCAAAAAAATAAAGAGCAATTGTGTTCGCTTTTTAACATGGATCCAACAAAACCGCTATTTAGTTTTATTGGAAGGTTATATAATGAAAAAGGAGCCGATTTACTCCCTAAAGTAGTACCATCAGTTTTAACAACTTATAAAAATGAAATTAATTTCTTAATTTTAGGATATGGTGATGTTCGAATAGAAAATGAACTTAAACAATTACTTGATGAGTATAAAGGCAATTATCATTTGCACATTGGTTATAATGAAGAATTAGCTCATAAAACGTATGCTGGTTCAGATTTTATTTTAATTCCGTCACGTATAGAACCTTGTGGATTAAATCAAATGTATGCAATGCGCTACGGAACTATACCAATTGTTCGAAGAACAGGAGGACTAAAAGATACCATTATTGATTTTGAAGATAATGGAAATGGCATTTGTCATGATCAAGCAACTGTAGAAGATATTTGTGATGCTATACAAAGAGCAGTCAATTTATATTCTAATAAAGATATCATAGACCAAATTAAAATTAAAGGAATGAATACAGACCATTCTTGGGAACACATAAGCCAAGAATACATAGAATTATATAATTTAATTATTGCAAAAAGACATGAAAACTAAAAAGAAAAATGTGATCGCTATTATTTTAGGTGGTGGTCAAGGCTCTAGATTATTCCCCTTAACTGCCAGAAGATCAAAACCAGCAGTACCGATAGGAGGAAAATATAGACTGGTAGATATTCCAATTTCGAACTGTATCAATTCTGATATCTACAAAATGTTTGTGTTAACTCAGTTCAATTCAGCATCTTTAAATGCTCATATTAAAAACACTTATAATTTTGGTTTTTTCAGTGATTCATTTGTAGATATTTTAGCTGCTGAACAAACACCAGATAATCCAACTTGGTTTCAGGGAACGGCAGATGCGGTTAGACAATGTATGCCGCACTTTTTAAACCATGAATTTGATTATGCACTAATCCTATCTGGAGATCAATTATATCAGATGGATTTTAACGAAATGGTTGAGGCTCATATAAAAGCAGAAGCTGATATCTCTATTGCCACATTGCCAGTAAATGCAAAAGATGCTCCTGAATTTGGAATATTAAAAACTAATTCAGACAGTACTATTCAATCATTTATAGAAAAACCGGCAAAAGAATTATTATCTGATTGGACATCAGAAGTAAGTGAAGAAATGAAAAGCCAAGGAAAACATTATTTAGCATCTATGGGAATCTATATCTTTAATAGAAAACTATTAACTGAATTAATGTCTAATCCAGAGACAAAAGATTTTGGAAAAGAAATCATACCACAAGCCGTTGGAAATAAAAAGCTATTGAGCTACCAATATGAAGGTTATTGGACTGATATCGGAAATATCGATTCTTTCTTTGAGGCAAATATTGGATTGACAGATGATATTCCACAATTTAATCTATTTGACAATGATAATAAAATCTATACGAGACCTCGTTTATTATCACCATCAAAGTTTCATAAAACAATGGTCGAAAGATCATTAATTTCTGAGGGTTGTATTATTCATGCTGAAGAAATTACCAAATCTGTTATTGGTAATCGCTCTCGAATAGGAGAGGGAACTGTAATTCAACACAGCTATGTAATGGGTAATGATTTATACCAAAGTATTGAAGATATCAAAGAAAACATTGCCAATAACATTCCATTAATTGGCATCGGTAAAAGATGCTTCATTCACAATGCAATCGTTGATAAAAATTGCAGAATTGGTAATGATGTATATGTCAAAGGTGGTAAACACTTAGAAGATACTGTAACCGATTTGTATTGTGTAAAAGAAGGAATCGTAGTGATTCGAAAAGGAGCAATAATTCCAGATAATTTTACTGTCAAATAAATTATTTATTTAGATATTTTATATTTAAGAGGCAAATTACACCAAATTGAAAGAGCATTAAAATCTACTTTCGATTTGGTGTAATTAGCAATTATAAGTTTTTAGAATTGTAAGGAACTTAATTTTATTTATAAAAACCAACTTATTTTTTTTTCAATTGATTTGATTGATTTACTAAAAAAAAGAAAAAATTCAATTGTAATGAAAGACCGATTGCCATTATTTAAAAAAGTAATTGTTTTTATTGACTACTAATGCAAAAAAAATATCACTCAATAACGTCATTTAATTTATTATTCATAACAAATAATCAGTAATGAAGCCAATTAATAGATTATTTGTATTTCTTAAAATTAGTTTCTATAAACCTTTAATATTTACTAATTTTCATATTCAATTTAACTAATACTATGCAAAATCAGACACGTATAATTATAGAAAATGTTTTACCACAACTCAATAGTGGCAGCTTTGCTATTAAAAGGATTGTTGGCCAAAAAATTGTTGTAACTGCTGAAGTTTTTTCAGATGGACACGATGTTGTGGAATGCTGTGTAAAATTCAAGCATGAATCAGAAAAAAAATGGCAAGAAGTTAGAATGAAGCCTACCCAAAATGATGAATGGGTGACGGAATTTCAAGTTGAAAAACAAGGGACTTATACTTATTTTGTTGAAGGTTGGGTAGATTATGCTCTAAATTGGCAACATGGTACTGAACGCAAAATTAATGACAATCAATATGTGAAATCAGAATTACTTGAAGGAGCCGAATATATCCAAGCAATTCTGAATAGTGTTGAAGGTTCTGAAAATGAATACCTTAATAGATTGCATTATTATTTCACTACAGAATCAGAATATGATAATGCCGTTAGAGAAACAAAATCAGAAGAATTAATTCAAATTTTTAAAAAATATCCTATCCGTTTTTTAGAAAACAAGTCAATTGATTTACAAATATATGTAGATAGAAAAAAAGCTTTATTCAGTACTTGGTATGAATTTTTTCCGCGCTCAACTTCATCTGAAGAAGGCAAACATGGAACGTTTAAAGATTGCGAAAAATTACTTCCCAGAGTTGCAGAAATGGGATTTGACACACTTTATTTTCCTCCAATTCATCCAATTGGAGAAGTAAACCGAAAGGGAAAAAACAATAGTACAAATGCCGAATATGGAGACGTTGGTTCTCCTTGGGGAATTGGTTCTCATCATGGAGGTCATAAATCCACTCATCCCGAATTAGGCACAATAGAAGATTTTAAAGAATTAGTTCAAAAAGCGCAAGATTTAGGAATTGAAGTAGCTATGGATTATGCTTTGCAAGCAGCTCCAGATCATCCGTATGTAAAAGATTTTCCTCAATGGTTTAAATGGAGACCAGATGGAACAGTTCAATATGCTGAAAACCCTCCTAAAAAATACCAAGATATTCAACCAATATATTTTGAGAGCTCTGATTGGAAAAACTTATGGAAAGAATTGCTGGATGTTGCTTTATTTTGGATTGAAGAATGTAATATTAAAATTTACAGAGTTGATAATCCACACACAAAACCCTTTTATTTTTGGGGTTGGCTAATCGCTGAAATAAAGAAAAAGCACCCAGATGTATTATTTTTGGCAGAAGCCTTTACGCGTCCCAAAATCATGAATGAATTGGCAAAACAAGGTTTTAGCCAGTCTTATTCTTATTTTACATGGAGAAATTCTAAACAGGAATTAACAGAATATGTTGAAGAATTAACTCAAACCGAACAAAAGGAATTTTACAGGCCTAATTTTTGGCCAAATACACCAGACATCAACCCATTTGCTTTGCAAAATGGCAATGAGTCAGTGCATTTACAAAAATATTTTCTTGCAGCAACATTAAGTTCAAATGTTGGAATTTATGGCCCCGTTTTCGAGTACATGGTTAGCACACCGATGGCTCCTGGAAAAGAAGAATATTTGCATTCTGAAAAATATGAATGTTACAAATGGGATTGGAGTATCCAAAATAAACTAATTACTCTTATTACCCGCATTAATTTCCTTAGAAGGGAGCATTTATCATTGCAACAAACTAATAACATCGTTTTTTGTGAAACTAATAATGATCAAATAATAGCATATTATAAATTTGATGATGACAAACAAGACGAAACAATAATGATTGTTAACTTAGATCCCTATAATACCAGCAGCGCATCAGTAAGATTACCTTTGGACAAAATTGGAAGCCATAGTATACAAATAAACGATTTGATTACAGGAAACACCTATTCATGGGATAATGAATGGAATTATGTAGAACTCCCTCCAGAATTACCTTTTCATCTTTTTAAAATCCAGAAATAATGGTTGATAAAATTAACGAAGCCGAATATCAAAATCCATTTGTGTTTCATACCAATTGGAGTGATGCTTTTGAAGACGAGAGTTTTATTAAAATTTTTGCCTCCGATATTTTAGAAAATTACATTATCAATAAAAGATGGTACGGTGGAAAAGCCAGTACCTTAAAATATATTGAAGTTGTACATTCATTTAAAATCAATTCAAATGACAATACATATTACGGTGTTTTATTAGAAGTTAATTTTAAAGAAGCCTTTTACCAGCACTATTTTATGCCGCTGGCTTTTATGTCTGAAGAGGATCTAGATACCAATACTGTAATTGCTCCAATAGTAATGAACGAGCAAGAAGGGTACCTTGTCGATGCTTTACATCAGGAAGATTTTAGAAAATTGCTTTTCGATAAAATTATTCATTCCAAAAAGAATGAAGATTCAAACGTGAAATTTCATAAAGGGAAAGCATTACATGCCAAAGAATATATTTCATCTCATTTTATGGGAGTAGAACAAAGTAATACATCAATAATATTCAATGATGACTTAGTTCTCAAAATATTTAGAAGAATATATATCAGCATGAATCCAGACTATGAAATAAGTCGTTTTCTTACTGAAAGGATGAATTTTGATCATTCCCCTTCTTATACCGGAAGTATCAGTATTGAATCTTCTGATGGAAATATTACTCTTGGATTAATGCAAGAATTGGTTCCTAATCAAGGTGATGCATGGAAATATATGTTGGAAGAGGTAGATCGAATTTTCGAAAATTTGAGTACTAAAAAAATTTCAATTGCTAAACTTCCGGATATTGAATTATTCAAACGATTAAAATTAAACGATGTTCCCCATGAGATTATTGATTGGGCTGGACTGAGTATTTTCCAGAAAATCAAAACTTTAGCTACTCGAACAGCCGAAATGCATATTGCTTTAGGCAGTGACATCCATGAAACAGCATTCACACCACTTACCTATAATGGTGATTATTCAGTTTGGCTAAAAAACAGATTAACGTATCAGTTTCAAAATAGATTGAATATTTTAGAAAATAATTTGCATAAATTGGATGGATTAGCATTAGAACTCGCCAATCAATTTTTGGATAATAAAAAAGAAATTAGAAAAGTTTTTCTTGATTTTGACTGGACACAAATGAAATCAGAACGCATCCGTATTCATGGAGATTATCATTTGGGACAGGTTTTAGTGAATGGTGATGATTTTTACATTTTGGATTTTGAAGGGGAACCTGAAAGTACAATTCGTGATCGAAAAGTAAAGCAGCCACCTTTGAAAGATGTAGCTGGGATGTTTCGGTCTTTTCATTATGCTATATATGCAACTATTTTCAATAGCAATGAAAAATATCCGTATGAACAAGAAGAGCTATTTCAAGCTGGAGAAATTTTATATAAATATTTTGTTGGCGTATTTCTAAACACTTATACAGAAATTGCACAAGGGGGTAACTTAAATATTGGCTACCGAAAAGAAATAGATTTTTTATTAAAATATTGTCTTTTGGAAAAAGCAATATATGAATTAGGCTATGAATTAAATTCCAGACCAAGATGGTCCGTAATTCCTTTGACTGGAATAGCCAGTATAATGGATTTTAATAAAAATAGTTAATTACAATTTCACAAGAAAAAATAAAACATAAAAATGAACAAAGTACAAACCTATTCGCTTTTTACAGATTTTGATATTGATTTATTTAAAGCAGGTAAACATTTTAGACTTTACGAAAAATTAGGTGCACATCTAATCGAAGTCGATGGAGTAAAAGGAGTATATTTTGCTGTATGGGCTCCATCAGCAAGAACGGTTTCTGTTGTTGGTGATTTTAATTACTGGATTCAAGGAGAACATGCATTGCAAGTTAGATGGGATTCCTCAGGGATCTGGGAAGGGTTTATTCCAGGAATTGAACAAGGAACAACTTATAAATACAAAATACAATCAAACAATGGCGGAATTATTACTGAAAAAGCTGATCCATTTGCTTTTTACTGTGAAAAACCACCACATACTGCTTCTGTTGTTTGGGATCTTGACTACAAATGGAAAGACAAAAAATGGATGCAAACTCGAAAAGAGCACAATGATCTAGATAAACCCTATTCAGTTTACGAAGTACATTTAGGCTCCTGGAAAAGACATGGAGAAGAAAATCGTTTTTTAACCTATTTAGAATATGCAGAGGATCTAGTAAAATATGTAAAAGAAACTGGTTTTACTCACGTAGAATTTATGCCAATTATGGAATATCCTTATGATCCATCATGGGGTTATCAATTAGTAGGGTATTTTGCTCCAACATCCCGTTTTGGAAACCCTCAGGATTTTATGGTGCTTGTAGATAAATTACATCAGGCCGGTATTGGAGTAATTTTAGACTGGGTACCTTCACATTTTCCTGAAGACGCTCATGGGTTAGGTTTTTTTGATGGTTCTAATTTATTTGAACACCCAGATCGTAAAAAAGGATATCATCCAGATTGGAAAAGTCTAGTTTTTAATTATGGTCGAAATGAAGTTCGTTCCTTCTTAATTAGTAATGCGTTATTTTGGTTACAACATTATCATATTGATGGACTTAGAGTAGATGCAGTTGCTTCTATGCTTTACTTAGATTATTCCAGAAATGAAGGGGAGTGGGAGCCTAATGAATTTGGAGGAAGAGAAAACTTAGATACCATTAGCTTTTTAAAAGATTTCAACGAAGCTGTTTATGCAAATTATGAAGGAGTACAAACTATAGCTGAAGAAAGCACATCATTCCCAATGGTATCCCGACCAACATTTGCTGGAGGATTAGGTTTTGGCATGAAATGGATGATGGGTTGGATGCACGATACTTTAGAATATTTCCAAAAAGAAACTGTTTATAGAAAATACCATCAAAATGACTTGACTTTTTCTATGACTTATACCTATACAGAAAATTTCATGTTACCGCTATCACATGATGAAGTAGTTTACGGAAAAAAATCTATTGCAGGAAGAATGCCAGGAGACGAGTGGCAAAAATTTGCTAATCTGCGATTACTTTATGGATATATGTTTACCCATCCAGGAACTAAATTATTATTTATGGGTTCTGAATTTGGACAAAGTAGCGAATGGAATTTTCAGAGCAGCTTAGATTGGCACTTGTTGCAATATTCTTTTCATAACGGAATAAAATTAACCATCACAAAGCTTAATAAACTATACAAAACGGAACCTGCTTTACATGAAAAACAATTTAGTCCAGAGGGTTTTGAATGGATTAATTATTCAGATCATGAGAACGCAGTGATGTCTTATATTAGAAAAGGAAATGATCCAAAAGATGATTTAATTATTGTCCTTAATTTTACTCAAGTAGTAAGAGAAAATTATAGAATAGGCCTACCAAAAACAGGAAAATTGGTAGAAATATTTAATAGCGATTCAGAGGATTTTGGAGGTAGTGGAGTGAAAAACTCAAAAAAACTAAGTATTGAAAACAATCCATATGATGGAAAAGAATATTCAACTGCTTTATTACTTCCTCCTTTAAGCGTTACAGTATTCAAAATTTCCTAAATTTAAATTGAATTTACACCAATTAAAATAGTTGTTTTTTTTAAAACTAGCACTACTTTAATTGGTGTTTTTAATTTATAAAAATACTAAAAAGTTGATACTTTTAAATTTAATTATATAAATAGGCAGTCTTTAAAAAATTGCAATTTTGTAGTAATATTAAATTGAAAAATCATGAAAAAAATTTTATTAATAGGATTAGGGATACTTGGTGTTTTTTATTCTTGTGCCACAAATCCTATCACAGGAAAAAAAGAACTTAATTTTGTATCCAACAGTGAATTATTTCCATCTTCATTTCAACAATATGGAACTTTCTTAAAAGAAAATAAAATAATTTCAGGAACAGCAGAAGCTAGAACAGTAGAAGTAGTTGGATCAAAAATTAGAGCCGCTGCAGAAAAATATTCAAGATATCTCGGGCAAACCCAATACTTAAATGGGTATCAATGGGAATATAAATTAATTGAAAGTAAAGAAGTTAATGCATGGTGTATGCCTGGAGGAAAAATCGTTGTCTATTCAGGAATTTTACCCATAACAAAAGATGAAGCAGGTCTCGCAACAGTTTTAGGGCATGAGGTTTCTCATGCATTAGCAAATCATGGAGCACAAAGAATGAGCGCTTCCCAATTACAAGAATTAGGTGCAGTAGGAGTGGCTGTTGCCACTGGTCAGCAGAGTTCTGAAAAACAACAAATGTGGCAGCAATATTATGGTTTAGGATCCCAAGTAGGAGTAATGCTTCCGTTTAGTAGAAGTCAGGAAACTGAAGCTGATAAAATCGGGCTTATTTTAATGACTATCGCAGGCTATAACCCAGATCAGGCCATTATTTTTTGGCAAAGAATGGCAACACAATCAGGAGGAAGTGCACCCTCAGAATTCCTAAGCACTCACCCTTCTGATGCTACAAGAATGGCAAATTTAAAAGCTTTGATTCCAGACGCAAGATCTATTGCAGCAAAGGTTAATGCTTCCAAATAAAATTGATTAAATTATTTTTATTATTAAGCTATTCAATAAAAGGAATAGCTTTTTTTTGGTCCAGATTCTACTTTAAAAAACTAGTTCTACTATAAACGATGGTGCCATAAATTTAGCATTAAAAAATAATTTATGAAAAAATGTCATTTGCTGTTATTCCGATTTAAAAAAGAAATAAATTCGCAGTATAAAAAAAGAAAACATGGCAGATTTAGCAAAAGGCAGTAAAAAATTATTAAACGCTTGGGCATTTTACGATTGGGCTAATTCCGTTTACCCATTGGTAATTTCCACAGCTATATTTCCATTATTTTATTTAGCTTTATTTCCTAAAGATCATCTCTATATTGATGTATTTGGTATGACCTTAAAAAATTCAGCATTAATTAGTTTTGTTACTGCTGCAGCTTTTTTGATGGTTGCTATTATTTCACCTTTATTATCAGGAATTGCCGATTATGTTGGAAATAAAAAATCCTTCATGAAATTCTTTTGTTACATGGGAGCCATTTCTTGTATTGGTTTAAACTGGTTTAGTTTAGAAAATATTTACGTCGGATTGCTTTTTTACTTTTTAGGTTTAATTGGTTTTTGGGGTAGTTTAGTTTTCTATAATTCTTATTTACCTGATATCGCTTACCCAGAGCAACAAGATGCTGTAAGTGCCAAAGGATATTCCCTTGGCTATATTGGTAGTGTAATATTATTAATTGTAAATTTAGGAATGGTCATGTTTCCTGATACTTTTGGTATTTCGGGTACTAAAGGGGAAGCAGCTATGAAAGCCATGCGCTATTCTTTTGTAATGGTTGGAATTTGGTGGATACTCTTCAGTCAATACACTTATTATTTTTTACCAAAAGGAAATAAAACTGAAAAACAAAAAGTTACTAAAGCAGTTATTTTTAATGGTTTTAATGAATTAAAAAAGGTTTGGAAACTATTAGATACCAACATTCCATTAAAAAGATATTTAACGAGCTTTTTTGTTTACAGTATGGCCGTTCAAACTGTGATGTTAATTGCTACCTATTTTGGTTCTCAAGAAATTGCATGGGAGTCGCCAAGTCAAAGTCAAACAGGATTGATTATATGTATTTTATTAATTCAATTAGTGGCAGTTTGTGGTGCGATTATAACGTCAAAAGCTTCTGCTAAATTCGGAAATATACCAACTCTTATTGTAATTAATTGTATCTGGGTAGCACTTTGTTCTACTGCCTATTTTATAACTACTCCTAACGAATTTTATGTAATGGCAGCATTGGTTGGACTTGTAATGGGAGGAATCCAAGCATTATCGCGTTCAACCTATTCAAAATTATTACCTGAGACAGAGGACACAGCTTCATTTTTTAGTTTTTATGATGTTACTGAAAAAATTGGGATTGTAATAGGGATGTGCGTTTATGGTATTATTGATCAAATTACTGGAAGCCCAAGATTAGCTATTGTCTTTTTGGCAGTATTCTTTGTTATTGGAATTTTGCTTTTGAGAAGAGTACCAAAAAATGACGCCGTATCAAAAAACTAACAAACTAATGGATTGTCAAAAGTTCAAAGTATACTTGAGCATTAATAAGTTCGTTTAACAAAAATCGGTATTTAAGATTATGAAATCTTAAATACCGATTTTTGTAAATAAATTAAAAAAATTACGAATTATATTTTTGAAATTTCACCAGAACCATTGACTTTGGTATCTTTAGATTCAGGATTACCTTTGTAAGCGATATCTCCAGAACCTGAAACTCTAGCATATAAACTATCGCTGCAATTTACTTTCATATCACCAGATCCTGAAATAGTCACATTTGCTTTTTTTGTAATTAAATTTACTGCGTCTACATCACCTGAACCCGAAATTTTAGAAGTAAAAGTATCTGAATTACCCGTTAAAACAACATCTCCTGATCCACTAAGATTAGCTTCAAAATCTGTTGCTTTAACATCCAAAGTTAAATCCCCAGAACCCGACAATTTAGTTTTGAAAGTTGTAGCAACAATAGTATTTTTACTGCTAACATCTCCTGATCCAGAAAGTGAAACAGCACTAATTTCTTCAAAAGGTACTGTCAAAATTAGATTTTCTTTGGTACTAATATTTATATTTTTTTCAGTATAAATATGTAAAACATTATCTTTTACTTCAACCTTGACATATGGTAAAAGATTTTCTTCTCCTTTAATCGTTATTGCACCTTCTTTGCCAGATACCAATACTACATCAAAAAAACCAGATACGTTGACTTCATCATATCCAACAGTAGATCGGTTTTCAGTTATTACTTTTCCATTTCCTTTGATTTTAGTCCATTGAGCATATCCCATATTTGTTATAAAGAAAGCTCCTGAAATGATTAATTGAAGTGATTTTTTCATTTTTTAATTGATTTTTGTGATTGAAACTATTTTTGAACATCATTTTTATACAATTTAACATTACCATAATCGGAAGTAATTGTAATTTTATTTTCTCCTTTTTTCTTAAAATAACCACTAACTCTTTTAGTGTAATTGGTCTCTTCTTTGGAATTAACTGTCAGTTCATTGTCATATTTAAAGTCACCATACTTTACAGACACATCAAAATCAAAAACATAATTAGATTGAAAGCCAATATCAACTCCTGTATAACCAGCAACAATCGTAACATTATTTGCTTTGGGCTGAATAGCATCGATAGAAACATTACTGTATTTAGTATATAATTTTAATTGATTGGAAATTGAACCGATATCAATTGTCAAATAATTACCATTAGCATCTAGTGAATTTACTTTGTCAATTTTTACACTCCCATATTTACTATTGTATTTCACATCATTACCCTCTTCAATTTCTATTTCTGAGTAATCAGAAACTAAATCAATTTTAGCAACTTTTACGACTTTTAATCCTGAATATTTTGAAATTACAGCACCATATTTTAAGTACTCAATTTCTGACTTAGAACAGTATCCAATTTCGATTTTATTATTATTCCCGTTGAGACTTCCTAAATTAATTTTACCATATTTACAAGTAATATCAGTACTGGAAAACAGATCAGTTGTACTAATACCTCCGTATTTATTGTTTAGTGTTACACTTCCATTTTTAGGCATTTTAATAGTATAATTAATTTGGAAATTATTGTTTTTTCCATTGTTTCTTGAAACGTTATTTTCAAAAACTGTCTTAGCAGTAACCATACTTTTCAATGCTATAAAATTAACATCAATTGCATCAATTCTTTGGTTTACCCATCTTTCGTTATCACCACTAACCTTAATTAATACTTCGATTTCAATTTTGTCTTCGTTCCAAGTGGTTACAAAAATGTTACCATAAGAATTGTCTATATTGATACCAGCGTCACTATTTACTACATAAGCCTTACTGATTGTTTTTTGCTTTGAATAGTTAAAATCATCATTTGAAAATCCCAAAATAGGAATTATAAAAAGAATAAAGAATATTTTAAATTGTTTTTTCATCGTTTAAGTTTTTAAATTTTTCAGTTTCTTCAATACGTTGCAATACATTTTGCAAAAACGAAATCCGAGTTTGAAGGTTACTAATCATGGCATAAATAATTGGTTTACTTTCTCCGTTTACTTCCAATTCATGCACTATTTTTTCATAATCGCTATCTAGCGATTTCATTTGTTTTAATGCATCATTTATAATTTTTTCATTTTCTGGAGATTTTTTCTCTTTAACTTTTTCTAATTCATTTCTAATCAAAACAGTAAAAATTGAATCGGTTTGTTTTGTTTCTTTGGAAGCAAATTTCAATTCTCTTGGTTTATCATTATTTGTATAAAACAATGTAATACTTAATAAAACAACCACTGAAGCAGCAACAGCATAGAAAAAACTGTAATTTCTTTTTTTCTTTTTAAGAACCATTTTCTTTGAAAACCGATCTAAATGTTGATTATCCATTTCCTGAATATCCCATTGATTTTCTAAATTTTCAAATAATTGATCTAATTTTTCATTTTCATTCTTCATAACTCATTTAATTTTTTTCTTAAACTTTCTTTAGCTCTGCTTAAAGTTGTTCGACAATTGGCGTAACTAATTTTAAGAATTTCACTTATTTCTTCCTGATCATAACCTTCTATATAAAATAGAGTTAAAACCATACTGTAATTGTATTTCAAGGACTGAATTGTCTCCAAAATCTGCTTGACTTTTAAATCATTAAAATCTAACTCTTCTTTTCCATCATTGTCGTTTTCTTCTAGTTTATACAGCGTTTTTTCGAAATCTTCTGTTTTAAATTGATTGTTTTTTTTGTAAAAATCGATGCTGTAATTCACTATTATTCGCTTCAGCCATGCGCCAAAGGCAACTTCTTGTTTGAAATCATTTATTTTAGTAAATGCTTTCAAAAAGCCTTCCTGCATAACGTCTTCGGCAAAATGCTCATCTTTCACAATTCTATAGGCCACATTATACATCGCCTTGCAATAGCGATTATAAATCTCAAATTGTGCTTTCTGATTATTCTCTTTGCAAAGCGTAATTAATTCTTCGATATTTTGATGGGTCAGATTCAATTAAATAGTAATGATTTATAGTAAAGACATGAATATTTTTGGTTTGTTACAGTTTTATAAAATTAGTTTAATTTTTTTTCACTTTTAAAGACTAATACGATCGGAACTCTGAATAATCTTAGGTTTTCTAATGCCAAGATTGAAACACAAACAGTAATAATTTTTACTTTAAAACAAAAAAACTTAATTCTATTTAATTAAGTATAACATAAAACTGCAATATCAAATTAATGCAAGAATTTGAAATAGTCTTGATTTTGGCATAATGATTGCCTTATTAAGGCTCATATATTTTAATGTATTTATACATCAATATTAGTTTAAAATATTGTTGTGATACCTTATATTTGCGTTCCTATCTAAAAAATTAATGACAAAAAGACTTAAATACTACTATGTCAAATCATAAAATACTTACTATTGACAATCTGTCACTTCAAGAATTTGATTCGGAAGCCGAATTAATTCCATTATTGACTCCTGAGGATGAGGAAGAAATGAATAATGAAGAATTACCGGAATTTTTACCAATTTTACCTTTACGAAATACTGTTTTGTTTCCAGGAGTTGTTATCCCAATTTCGGCAGGGAGAGATAAATCGATAAAATTGATTAACGACGCCAATGCTGATGGAAAAGTAATTGGAGTAGTGGCTCAAATCAACGAAGATGATGAAGATCCTACATTTGATGATATCAATAAAGTTGGAACTGTAGCCCGTATTCTTCGTGTTTTAAAAATGCCCGATGGGAATGTAACCGTTATTCTTCAAGGGAAAAAGCGTTTCGAAATTGACGAAGTAGTATCGGATTCACCTTATTTGAAAGCAAAAATCAAAGAAGTTCCTGAAAAAAGACCAGCTAAAAAAGATACTGAATTCAATGCTATTATTGATTCCGTAAAAGAATTAGCTGTTAAAATTATCAGCGAAAGCCCAAATATTCCAACAGAAGCTACTTTTGCTATTAAAAACATTGGAAGTCCTTCGTTCTTGATCAATTTTGTTTCTTCCAACATGAATTTATCTGTTAAGGAAAAACAAGACTTGTTATCTATCAATGGATTAAAAGAGCGTGCTTTAGAAACGCTTCGTTACATGAATGTGGAGCTGCAAAAACTAGAGCTCAAAAATGATATCCAATCCAAAGTCCGTTTTGATTTAGACCAACAGCAAAGAGAATATTTCCTGCATCAGCAAATGAAAACCATCCAAGAAGAATTGGGAGGCGTTTCACATGAGGAAGAGATTGACGAAATGAGCTTGAAGGCTAAAACCAAAAATTGGGATGAAAAAACGCAGACACATTTTGAAAAAGAATTGTCGAAAATGCGCAGAATGAATCCGCAAGCTCCTGATTTTGGAATTCAGAGAAATTATTTAGAATTGTTTTTAGATTTGCCTTGGAGCGATTATTCTAAAGATAATTTTGACTTAAAACATGCTCAAAAAATATTAGACAAAGATCATTTTGGTCTAGAAGATGTCAAAAAGAGAATGATTGAACATTTGGCCGTTCTTAAATTAAGAAACGACATGAAATCACCAATTATTTGTTTAACAGGACCTCCAGGAGTTGGTAAAACTTCTATTGGCCGATCTGTTGCAGAAGCATTGGGCAGAGAATATGTACGTATCTCTTTAGGTGGTTTACGTGATGAAGCTGAAATCCGCGGACATAGAAAAACCTATATTGGTGCTATGCCAGGACGTATTATTCAGAGTTTAAAAAAAGCTGGAACATCTAATCCAGTATTTGTTTTGGATGAAATTGATAAATTATCGTCTAGTCATAGCGGCGATCCATCATCTGCATTATTAGAGGTTTTAGATCCTGAACAAAACAATGCTTTTTATGACAATTTCCTTGAAATGGGTTATGATTTATCTAAAGTGATGTTTATAGCAACTTCAAATAACATGTCAGCTATCCAGCCTGCATTGATTGACAGAATGGAAGTTATTAAAATGTCTGGATACACTATTGAAGAAAAAGTTGAAATTGCCAGAAAACATTTGTTCTCAAAACAATTGACTGCCCATGGATTAAAAGCTAAAGATTTGACTATTGGTAAAAAACAATTGGAGAAAATCGTCGAAGGCTATACACGTGAATCTGGAGTTCGCGGATTAGAAAATAAAATTGCTCAAATCGTTCGTAATGCTGCCAAATCAGTAGCAATGGATGAAGAATACAATAAAAAAGTAACTGACGAAGATATTATCAAAGTTCTTGGCGTTCCAAGATTAGAAAGAGACAAGTACGAAAACAATGAAGTTGCTGGTGTTGTAACTGGCCTTGCCTGGACAAGTGTAGGCGGAGATATTTTATTTATTGAATCACTTCTTTCACCAGGAAAAGGTTCAATGACAATTACTGGAAATCTAGGTATTGTAATGAAGGAATCGGCAACAATTGCTTTAGAATATATTAAAGCTAATGCTGAATTATTAGGATTAAATCCTGAAGTATTAACTAAATACAACATCCATTTACACGTACCAGAAGGAGCTACTCCAAAAGATGGTCCTAGTGCTGGTATTGCGATGCTGACATCTTTAGTTTCTTTACTTTCTCAAAAAAGAGTGAAGAAAAACTTAGCCATGACAGGAGAAATTACTTTGAGAGGAAAAGTTTTGCCTGTAGGAGGTATTAAAGAAAAAATATTAGCTGCCAAAAGAGCCAATATCAAAGAAATCATCTTATGTCATGAAAACAAAAGTGATATTGATGAAATTAAAGCTGAATACTTAGAAGGTCTTAGTTTTCACTATGTAAAAGAAATGAGCGAAGTATTAGAATTAGCCATTACAAAAGACAAAGTCAAAAATGCAAAAGATTTAAAATAAATCTGAATCGTTTAATATTTTAAATTCCAAATTTCGATCCCGAATCAAATCGGTGTTATTGAAATTTGGAATTTATTTTTAGATTTAGATCTGATTATTTTCTCTACCAGAATTTTATTTATAGCCATTTATTAGCTCTTATTTTTGTAAGTTTGACACTTGGAATTCCAAACTTACTTTTAAACATTATATGTCCCAAAAACTTATAATTTATTATTTGCTCTTAATTTGTTCTGTTTCATACGGACAAATAGGAGGGAAGTACACTTATGAGTTTTTAAATTTGATTACTTCACCAAGACAAGCTGCATTGGGAGGAAAAACAATTACCATTTATGATGAAGATGTCAATCAGGCACTTTTTAATCCTGCATCAATCAATGAAGAAATGGACAATCATTTGTCTTTAAATTATGGTAATTATTACCAAGAGGTTACTTATGGAACCGCTTCTTACGCTTACACTTACGATCAGCATTTGCAAACATTTCAAGCAGGCATCAATTACATCAATTATGGGAAATTTGATGGATATGATGAAAACGGATTACCAACTTCCTCATTTACAGGAAGTGAAATAGCACTTTCTCTGGGCTACGCTTACAATATTCCATACACAGACATTCATATAGGAGCTAATGCAAAATTTATAGAATCTACATTAGAAAGCTATAACTCTTTTGGAGCAGCAGTAGATTTAGGTATGGTGTATATTGATGAAAAAAACGATGTAAATTGGGCTTTAACCCTAATGAATATTGGAACACAATTCACCACCTACGACGGAACGAGAGAACAACTGCCTTTTGAAATTATCGCAGGTGTTTCTCAAGAACTAGAACATGTGCCTTTACGCTGGCACTTAACTGTTGAAAATCTACAACAATGGAATTTGTCTTTTTCAAATCCTGTTAATTCACAAACTTCGATTGATGGCACTGTTACCGAAGAAAAAGTATCGTTTTTTAACAATGCTCTTCGTCACATGATTTTGGGTGCAGAACTTTTCCCTAAAAAAGCCTTTAATATTAGATTAGGATACAATTTTAGAAGAGGCACTGAATTACAAATTCAAGATCAACGGAATTTCTCAGGACTTTCATTGGGCTTTGGACTTAAACTGAATAAATTAAAATTAAATTACTCCTATTCTAAATATACTTTGGCAGGAAATACGAGTTTGTTTGGATTGGTAATTAATTTTGGAGAATGATTTTATATTTGAGAAAAGAATAAAGACGGAAATAATAATTCGTACACTAAATTAAAAAGCATGAAAAAAATAATCATAGCAATAGATGGATTTTCATCTACAGGAAAAAGTACATTGGCAAAACAATTGGCTAAACATTTGGGATATGTATACGTAGATACTGGCGCTATGTACCGAGCAGTAGCTTTGTATGCTATGGAAAACAAATGTATCGGCGCTGATTTTTTGGACAAAGAAAAATTAATAAACAGCTTGCCTTTAGTACGCTTGCATTTTGTATTTAATGCAGATTTAGGTTTTGCTGAAATGTATTTGAACGATGTGAATGTTGAGACTACAATCAGAACTTTAGAAGTTTCTAGTTTTGTAAGTACCGTTGCCGCTATATCAGAAGTACGTCACAAACTAGTAGAACAGCAACAAGAAATGGGTGCAGCAAAAGGAATTGTAATGGATGGCAGAGATATTGGTACGGTTGTTTTTCCTACTGCCGAACTCAAAATTTTCATGACCGCTGGCGCTGATACCCGTGCCCAAAGACGTTTTGATGAATTACAAGCAAAAGGAGATGAAGTGTCTTATGAAGAGGTTTTAAAAAACGTAGTTGAAAGAGATTATATTGACACTCATAGGGAAGATTCTCCATTGGTTATGGCTGATGACGCTATTGAAATAGATAACTCTTATTTAGATCGAAAAGAACAATTTGATGCCGTTCTTGAGTTGGTAAATGAGGTTATTAATACTTTATAATTTTTTTGGTAATCTTATTTTAAATAGTAGATTTACAGCCTCCGAATTTATTAAAAACAAAAAACACAAATCATCTTATGGGAATTAAAAATAGACTAATAATAATGAGCTTCCTTCAATTTTTTGTTTGGGGAGCTTGGTTGATTACAATTGCAAATTATTGGTTTGGAACCAAAAATTGGGAAGGAACTCAATTTGGTTTAGTTTTTGGAACCATGGGAATCGCTTCCTTATTTATGCCGACAATTGCTGGTATTATTGCCGACAGATGGGTAAATGCCGAAAGATTATATGGAATACTTCAGATTTTATATGCAGGTGTTTTGTTTTATCTCCCTGAAGTTACCACTCCAAATAGCTTTATCTATGTGATGCTTTTAGCAATGTGTTTTTACATGCCAACAATCGCTTTAAGTAATTCTATTTCTTATAATGCATTAAAAACAAACGGATTGGATGTCGTTAAAAGCTTTCCACCTATTCGCGTATTTGGAACGATTGGTTTTATAGTTGCCATGTGGATTGTCAATTTGACCGGAAATAAAGCAACATCTTATCAATTTTATATCGCTGGTATTTCGGCAATTATTTTAGGAATTTATGCATTTACACTGCCCGCGTGTAAACCACAACGTTTAATTAAAGAAAATGCATCATTGATTGATACTTTGGGTTTAGGATCGTTCAAATTATTTGTTAATTACAAAATGGCTTTATTCTTTATTTTTTCAATGTTTTTGGGTGGTGCTTTACAGTTGACAAATGCTTACGGAGATGTTTTTCTGGATGAATTTAAACATTTTCCAATCTATGCTGATTCGTTTGTAGTTAAGTATTCAACTATTATTATGTCTATTTCTCAGATTTCAGAAACGTTGTTTATATTGGCAATTCCATTTTTCCTGAAACGTTTTGGTATCAAACAAGTAATGCTAATCAGTATGCTGGCTTGGGTATTGCGTTTTGGATTATTTTCTTTTGGAAATCCAGCAGATGGTTTGTGGATGATTATCCTTTCTTGTATTGTTTACGGAATGGCTTTTGATTTCTTTAATATTTCTGGTTCTTTATTTGTAGAAACTAATACTGATAATACAAATCGTTCTTCAGCGCAAGGATTGTTTATGATGATGACTAATGGAGTAGGAGCGATATTAGGTAGTTTTACTTCGGGATGGGCGATTGACCGTTTTTTTACAAAGTCTTTTAGTACTACGAGTGATTTGGCTTCTTTTTTACATACCGATGTTACTAATTCTAAAATGTTGGAATTTATAAATAGACAAGGAAATTCAGCTACTGATGGAGTTTTACATCACGTAATTATGATGAAGGATTGGCATCAGATTTGGCTAGCATTTGCTATTTATTCATTAATTATTGCAATTGCATTTGCTATCTTATTCAAACACGAGCATAATCCAAATGAAGTGGAAATATTGAATCATTAAAATTATATTTCTTCAGAAAAAATAAATCAATCCTAACAGTTATTTGTTGGGATTTTTTTTAGCAGATAAACCACAATTAAATCTATCTAGCCCCGATGGAAGGGAATATCCTTTTTATTTTTTTTCAAAAATAAAAAGATTAGGAATGACAGCGGGAACTTTCCCAACAAATATGCCTTATCATTCGCTTCTAAGCCTTTTTTTGGGTTCTTTTTGTAATAGTTGTAAATATCTTGTTATAAATATTTTGCCATGTTATATAAAAGAATTAATTTTGCACACCTTTTGGCAGAGAAGAGTTTCCTTTAGGTATCAACTATTTATGTAAAACAACTTCTGTTTTTTCTATCACTTTAAGAAACTCAAGATAAACAGAATACAAATTTTTTATCAGCATGTCTGAACAATTAAAATCACAAGAAGAGTTTTTAGCAAATTTTAACTGGCATAACTTCGAAGAAGGTATCGATGCAGTAGATGAGAAAAACTTATTAGAATTCGAAGAACTAGTATCAAAAACTTTCATCGCTACAGATCAAGAAGAAGTAGTAGAAGGAGTAGTTGTTAGAATTACAGATAGAGACGTTATCGTTGATATCAACGCAAAATCGGAAGGTGTTATTTCATTAAATGAATTCCGTTATAACCCAGCATTAAAAGTAGGTGATAAAGTTGAAGTATTAATTGACATCCGTGAGGACAAAACTGGTCAATTAGTATTATCTCACAGAAAAGCACGTACTATCAAATCATGGGATAGAGTTATTGCTGCAAACGAAACAGGTGAAATCGTTAATGGTTTTGTAAAATGCAGAACTAAAGGTGGTATGATCGTTGATGTTTTCGGAATTGAAGCATTCTTACCAGGATCTCAAATTGATGTTAAACCAATTAGAGATTATGATGTTTACGTAAACAAAATGATGGAATTTAAAGTTGTGAAAATCAACCACGAATTCAAAAATGTTGTTGTATCTCATAAAGCGCTTATCGAGGCTGATATTGAAGTACAGAAAAAAGAAATCATCGGTCAATTACAAAAAGGACAAGTATTAGAAGGTGTTGTTAAAAACATTACTTCTTATGGTGTGTTTATTGACTTAGGTGGTGTTGATGGATTAATTCACATTACTGACCTTTCTTGGAGTAGAATCAACCACCCAAGTGAAGTTCTTGAATTAGACCAAAAATTAAACGTTGTAATCCTTGATTTCGATGATGAGAAAACAAGAATTCAATTAGGATTGAAACAATTAAACGCTCACCCATGGGATGCTTTAAATGCTGATTTAAAAATTGGTGATAAAGTAAACGGTAAAGTAGTTGTAATAGCTGATTACGGTGCTTTCATCGAAGTTGCTGAAGGTGTTGAAGGTTTAATCCACGTTTCTGAAATGTCATGGTCTACTCATTTACGTTCTGCTCAAGATTTCGTGAAAGTTGGAGATGTTGTTGAAGCTGTTATCTTAACTTTAGATAGAGATGACCGTAAAATGTCATTAGGTATCAAACAATTAACTCAAGATCCATGGACTGATATCACTTCTAAATACCCAGTAGGTTCTAAACATACAGGTATCGTTAGAAACTTTACAAACTTTGGTATTTTCGTAGAATTAGAAGAAGGAATTGATGGATTAATCTACATTTCTGACCTTTCTTGGACTAAGAAAATCAAACACCCATCTGAATTTGTAAATGTTGGTGAAAAATTAGACGTAGTTGTATTAGAATTAGATGTTGATGGACGTAAATTATCTTTAGGTCACAAACAAACTACTGCTAATCCTTGGGATCAATACGAAGATTCATTCGCAGTTGGAACTATCCACTCAGGTGAAATCTCTGAAATCGTTGACAAAGGAGCTACTGTAGAATTCGGAGAAGATATCGTTGCTTTCATTCCTACTCGTCACCTTGAAAAAGAAGACGGTAAAAAATTGAAAAAAGGTGATACTGCTGAATTTAAAGTAATTGAATTCAACAAAGAATTCAAAAGAGTAGTTGCTTCTCACACTGCTATCTTCCGTGAAGAAGAAGAGAAAAATGTGAAAACTGCAACTGAAAATACTTCATCTGCATCTACTACAAACGCACCAGCTGCAACTTTAGGAGATAACAATGATGTATTAGCTGCATTGAAAGCTAAAATGGAAAAATCAGAGAAAAAATAATTCTTAGATTTTTTGAATATAGAAGCCTCGCAAATTGCGGGGCTTTTTTTATGACTTTTTTTATTTATTTTAACAAGAAAAAGCGTTTGACAATTTTAAAAGTTTACATTTGTTTTCTAAAAATTTATTTATGAAAAAAATCTACTTTTTGATATTGGCTTTTTGTTTTTTTAATGGTTTGAACGCGCAGATTATAAATTTTCTAGATGCAACTTTTAAAGCTAAATTGTTAAAGGCTGATACTGATATTTATATTACTATAAATACAGATGGTAGTCCATTTAAGGTTGATGCAAATAACGATGGAGAAATAGAAGTAAGTGAAGCATTAAATGTTGATAAATTGGTACTTATTGGGTCAGGAATTTCTAGTTTAAGTGGAATTGAAAATTTTACAAATCTAACCTCATTAAATTGTCAAGGAAATGAATTAGCAAATTTGGATGTAAACACTTTGTTATTGCTTAAATATCTAGATTGCAGTTATAATCAACTAGAAAGTTTAACTTTAAGTTTAAATGATCTCAAGGATTTAGACTGTTCCAACAACAAATTAGCAAGTCTAAATATATCAAATCATTTGAGTCTAAATAATTTAAATTGTAACAATAATAATTTATCATTATTAGATGTTAAAGGAAATAATGAACTTATAAGTTTAGATTGTGGTAAAAATAAAATTTCTGATTTAAATTTAGTGGGATTATCAAATCTGCATAGCATAGTTTGCAACGAAAATATTTTAACTAACTTAGATATTAGCGGATTAACTTCCCTAACGTCAATTGATTGCTACAATAATAAATTAACAAATATAGATTTAAATAAAAATATCAATTTACAAGATCTAGACTGCTCATCAAATTTACTAACAAATGTAGATTTAAATGGATTATCAAATCTATATTTATTGAATTTATTTGAAAATAAGATAACCACACTTGATCTTACAGGACTATCAGAACTACTATATTTAAGTTTTTTTGATAATAATATTGAAACTATTACTTTTAAAAATTCTCCCAAAATAACTGATTTGGATGGTGGGAAAAACCCAATTGAATTTATTGATTTATCTCAATTGCCTAATCTGGAAATATTATGGTTAGGGGATACTTCAATACATTCTTTAGACTTAAGCAATTCAAATAAACTCAAAGGAGCTAATGTATCTAGTTGTCCAAATTTAGAATCTATAAATCTAAAAAATGGTAGTGTTGAAGATTTAAATTATTTGGAGGTTGAATTACAAAATTATTATCATACAGATTACAGTAATTTCTCTAACTGCCCTAAACTAAAATACATTTGCGGAGATGAAGGAGAACTGGAATCGATTTCTCTAAAAATAGCTGGATACAACTATACAAATTGTGTTGTTGGCGGATATTGCTCATTTGAAAATGGAGGAACAAACTTTACTATTCAAGGAAATAACAGAATAGATAATAATAAAAATGGCTGTGATGTTTTGGATTTACCAGCTTCAAATATAAAATTTAGCATTTCAGACGGAATTGAAACAGGAACCGTAATTACTAATACATCAGGTAATTATTCTGTAAAAGTTAAAGAAGGAACTTATATGGTAACTCCAATTTTAGAAAATGCTGAATATTTTACTATTTCTCCAAGCTCCATAAATATTACCTTTCCAACAGATATCCCTACATTTATTCAAGATTTTTGTATTGCACCCATTGATTCTCATAAAGATCTAGAAATCATCTTAATGCCATTAGAAGCGGCTAGACCAGGCTTTGATGCGAAGTATAAAATAATCTATAAAAACAAAGGTAATATTGTACAATCTGGATTGGTAAATCTGACTTTTGAAGATATTATTTTAGATTTGGTGATTTCGAGTCCAGTCGTTTCCAGTCAAAGCTTAAATAATTTATCTTGGAATTTCTCTAATTTACAACCTTTTGAAACTCGTGAGATAACATTTACCATAAATTTAAATGGACCAATGGAAATACCTGCGATTATAAATGGAGCTAGTTTGCGTTATAAAGCAACAATAAACTCCACCGAAACTGATGAGAATACGAATGATAATACTTTTTATTTTGATCATAAAGTAGTAGGGGCATATGACCCAAATGACAAAACTTGTTTGGAAGGAGATGTCATTACACCAGAGTTAATCGGAGAGTATGTTCATTATATGATTCGTTTTGAAAATACAGGAACTTATCAAGCACAGAATATTGTAGTAAAAGATATGATTGATCTATCTAAATTTGACATTTCGACTTTAATTCCAACAAGTTCAAGCCATTCATTTATTACTAAGATTTCTGAAGGAAATAAAGTAGAGTTTATTTTTGAAAACATTAATCTTCCTTTTGACGATGCAAATAATGACGGTTATATTGCTTTTAAAATCAAAACAAAACCAACTCTTGTTACTGGAGACTCATTTGATAACGAAGCTAATATTTATTTTGATTATAATTTTCCAATTCTCACTAACAAAGCAACTTCAACCTTTAAAACAGCATTAGCCACTCAGGATTTTGAGTTTTCAAATTATTTAACTGTGTATCCTGTCCCTGCAAATGATATTTTGAATATCAATACTACACGAGCTATAGAAATAAAATCGTTAGCCATCTATGATATTATAGGTCAAATAGTTATTGCAGTTCCAAATGCAAAATCGGTTTCTAAAATTGATGTTTCAAAACTTACAACAGGGAATTATTTCATAAAAATAAATTCAGATAAAGGTAGCTCGAGTATGAAGTTCATTAAAAATTAGCTTTGATTTGTTTGATCTGTTTTTTTGATTCAAAAGCACATACTAACAATAACTATAATGTATTAACTTCATTAAAAACTAAAATAAAAAAAACAAAAAATAATTCTTAAATTTTTCCGAATATAGAGCTCCACAAAAATGTGGAGCTTTTTTTATATTCAATATTTTAATCAATAAAAAATTAATAAAAAAGTCGTATTATTGTTTAAAAATCTTACATTAAGAAAGTTTACTTTTTAGTTCTAATATTTTTTTTTACATCTAATATTGCAATACTTGTTACCCATTTTAAGGCAACTTAAGTTATTATATACATATAAAGCATATAAATCAATTAAAAAGCATAAAACTGCATTTTAAAATCTGAAAATGCTTATTTTTGATAAAACTAAACAAATTTTATGGTTCGAAATTTACTTTTCTCCTCCAAATTTACATTTCCAACTTATCTGATCATTTTACTTTTTTTTGTCTTTTCTATAGACATGAATGCTCAATGTGCTGGAGATGATCATAATTTTTCAGTTTGTGATATAGCAAATATTAGTAGTCAATCTATTGATTTAAATACATATTTAGATCCAATGCACACTATTGGGGGTACTTGGAGTGATGACGATAATTCGGGTGGATTCAATATAGCTACTGGTATTTTAAATGCTCAAAAAATATATGTAGCGGGTATTTATCATTATACCTATACGGTAAATGGAAATGCTGCTTGTATTGATAACACAGCTACTATAGAAGTTACAATTGGTGGATATGCTGGAATTCCAGGTCCAAATAATTCAATCTGTAGTTCAGATCATTCATATAGTTTGTTTCAAGTTTTTAAAGGAACACCAATTTTAGCACCTCAAAGTGGAGGTACTTGGGAGGGGCTAGATTATACAGGGGGCTTAAATACTATAACTGGTGATTTGAATGCATCTATTCCTCCTCCGTATAACACATATTCCTATAAATATACAATACAAGCTTTTGGTGTCTGTCCAGAAACATCATCTCAAATTTCCGTATCTATTTATCGTTCTCCAGAACCAGGTACACCCAATTACTTATCACTATGTTCCAACCAACTTAGTGCATACACAAATGTAGATTTATATAATCAATTGGATGGTGAAGATATTGGCGGAGTATGGTCTGAATCAGGAACATCGGAACTTAGTAGCGGTACAGACTCTACAATTGATATTCAAAATATATACAATACTAAAGGACCAGGATATTATCGTTTTACATACACTGTGAAACCTCCAAAGGATGATCGCGTTTGTACCGAGCAGTCAGCCACTGTTATTATTTCGCTAGGTGAACAGCTAGATTTTACAAATGCAACACTAAAAATAAACCCTAATCCAGTTTGCGAAAATGAAATGGAAACTACAATATATTCTGCAACTTTAAAAGAGGGACTTAAACCAATTGCAAACGGAAGTTATAGAGTAAGTTATACAATTTCTGGGATGGGGTCATTTATTACAACCGCATTTTTTTCTGGTGGCAAATTAAATTTCTTTTTGCCAACATTTTCTCAAGTTAAAGATTACACAATAAGCATAGTTGATGTAACATTGATTAGTAGCCCAGTTTTATGTTCAAGTATCATAGGAACAATTCAAGATGTATTGAGTATTAAACCAAGTCCAAAAATTGATGCAGCCACTCTTACTATTGATCCAGTATGTTTAGGAGCAGATGCTATAGTTCAATTTTCAGGAACTTCTAATCTTACAGATGGAAATTACGATATTGTTTACAATTTAAGTGATAAAAACACATTAAATGGGATACCTGCCACTATGAATATAATAGGAGGAAAAGCTACTTTCCTTATTCCTGCTTTATATATTCCAAGGACAGGTAATACCAAAATTACAATTGTTAAAATTACCAACCGAAATACAGGTTGTTTTAATTCCTCAACACTTGGACAAGATTTTACAGTAAATCCATCATTAGATATGAGTAATTTAGGAGTTACAGTTAAAGATGCTTGCATAAATCAAGATACAGAGGTAAAGCTAACAGGTTTAGGGACATTAACTAAAATCGAAGTAACCTATAACCTTTCTGTAAGCAATATTACTACTTCTAGAGTTATTTCTCTAATTGCGGGATCAGGTGAAGTTAAATTTTCAATTCAAGGTATTGATATCCCAAATAGTGGACCGACCACTATTACTATAAATAGTATAACAAACATTTTAACAGGTTGTTTTATTGATCACATAAATAAGGGGGCTAATTTTAAAGTTAATCCGCTACCAAATAAACCTTTACTAGGTCCACAGTCTTTCTGTACAGCTGATAATGCAACTGTTGCAAATTTACCACTTCAAGGAAATCAATACCAATGGTTTGATTCTGTAACAAGTACAATACCATTAACTAGTACTACATCTTTACAAACTAAAGATTATTTTGTAAAAGAAACAAACCTAATAACAGGTTGTTCTTCAGATTTACAAACAGTCCCTGTAGTCATAAATGTCACACCTCAAATTAATAGTGCTATACTATCAATCGCAACAGTGTGCCAGTTTTCTGATGTAAAAGTAGATTTAAGAAATACGAGCCTTCCCGATGGGGATTATACTATTGTTTATAATTTGACTGGAAAGAATACGGCTACTGCCATAACAGCTGTTCTAACTATTTCTGGTGGAACTGGTCGTGGTCCATTTACAATTCTGTCGAACTTAGTTCCAAATGCGGGTCAATCTATTGTCACAATTACGAATATTACCAATCCTAGTAACTGCTCAAACACGGTAAGCAATACTATAAGTAAATCTTTCACAATAGAAGCTTCGCCAGATATAACTAATTTAAATATAACCATTAAAGATATTTGTAAAGGGGAGCCAGCAAAGATAGAATTATCAGGTTTAGGAGCATTAACCGATATAAATATCAATTACTCATTAGAGGGAGCAAATACAGTTATCCCAAGAACAATTTCATTAAATGTTGTTGATGGAAATGTCAATTTTGAGATTCTTGCAACCGATGTACCTAATTCAGGACCAACACTTTTTACGATGAGTAGTATAACCAATCGATCAAATGGTTGTGCATTAAATATGGAAAAAAAGGTTAATTTTACTGTAAATCCACTTCCTGATGTTTCCAATATAGCTATTACAGTCAATAACGGTTGTCCTAATCTCCCACTTAATGTAAATGTTACCGGATTAGGAATTTTAACTAAAGTTACGTTCAATTATACAGTATTATCTGGTACGAATATAATTAATTTACAAACTGACCCATTGGATGTGACAGAAGGAACTACTGATTTTACTATCCCCGGTTCAGCACTTAGTGTTTCAGGTACCAATTCATTAGTTATAAATGATATTACTAATTTGGTAACTAATTGTTCCTCTGAAATAAATTCTATTTCTCAAAATTTTAATATACTACCAATTCCGAGTAATCCAACTGCGGATAATCAAGAATTTTGCGAAAAAAATTTGGCAACTGTAACTAATTTAATACCAAACGAAACACAATACAAATGGTATGATTCAGCAATCAGTACAACACCATTGCAACCTAACACCCCCTTGATTGAAGGCAATTATTATCTAAAGGAAGTAAGCCCTGCAGGATGCGAATCGAATGCTACAACTATTAGTGTAGTATTAAACAGCGTAGCAACTCCAACATTAAATTCAAATGGGCAAAATTATTGTGGAGCCGATAAACCTACAATTCAAAATTTATCCAATAACACTACTTACACAGGAGATTTAACCTGGTACAATACACCAACTAGTGGAATTGCGCTTGCCAATACAGATTTACTTACAGAAGGAACTACTTACTATGGAATTGATTATAACCCTAATACCAAATGTATTTCTAACCCATTAGAAGCAATAGTTACTTTAACTTCTTGCAATGTTACACCAGATGGTTTAACAATACCAGATGGTTTTTCACCAAATGGAGATGGCGTTAATGATACATTTAAAATTTTGGATATCGAATATTTGTTTCCAAATTTTACCTTAGAAATATTCAACAGATATGGTAATATTTTATTCAAAGGAAATATAAACAAACCAGATTGGGATGGGAAAAATTCAAATTCAAGCTTCATAGATGGTGATACAGCTACAGGAGTATATTTTTATATTATCAATTATAATAAAGACAACTTCTCTCCAAGACAGGGGCAACTTTACTTAAACCGATAATTCTTTTTTTACTATTAAATTTATCCTAATGAAGAAATTAATACTTTTTGTGTTTTTTTTCCTTTCTATACTAAAGGCAACTGCTCAGCAAGAACCTCATTTTACACAGTATATGAGTAATATGAGTGTGATAAACCCTGCTTATGCAACTGCTACACCAGCAATTCTTAATTTAGGAAGTTTATATCGTTACCAATGGGCTGGGATTAAAGGTGCCCCAAAAACGATGACCTTATTTGCTCATACACCTATTAATGACAAAATAGAGACTGGGATCTCATTAATATCAGATGATATTGGGGATGGTGCAAAAAAAGAAACCAATGTTTTTGCAGATTTCGCTTATATTTTACAATTGAATGAAACACATAAACTTTCTTTTGGAGTAAAAGCTGGTTTTTCTACTATAAGTACAAACTTTAATGGATTTCAATTAAATAGCGGGGATGTTTCTACCGATTTAGCATTTGCTGAAAATACAAATGAAACTGTACCTAATTTTGGAGTTGGAGCTTACTATTTCACAGATAATTATTATGTTGGGCTATCCGTTCCAAACATATTCACCGCAGAACATATCGGATCATCGAACAACCAAGTTAATTCTTTCGGAACTCATAGAGTTCATGGTTATTTAACAGGCGGTTATGTCTTTGATATAAATGAATCTTTCAAAATAAAACCTGCTGCTATGGCTATATTTGTAGAAGGTGCTCCTGTTTCTATAGATTTGACTGCAAATGTATTGTATAATGAAAAGTTCGAACTAGGTGCTGCCTATAGATTTGGTGATGCTGTGAGTATACTAATGAATGTAAATGTAACTCCAAATCTAAGAGTTGGTTATTCTTATGATTATACTACTTCTAATCTAAGCCAATTTAACTCTGGTTCACATGAAATAGTGCTATTGTATAATTTGGATTTATTGGGTAAAGGATATAACAAATCACCTAGATTCTTTTAAAAAAGTAAAAATGAAAAGAATATATATACTCTTAATTGTATTTACAGTCCAATTTGCACAAGCTCAACAACAGGACTTGCTAAGAGCAAACCGCTTGTTTGACAAAACATATTATAGCGAAGCCATACCATTGTTTGAAAAAATTAGCCTAAAAAACCAAACTGCTGATGTAATTAAAAATTTAGGAGATTGTTATTACTACACTAATCAATACGATAAAGCTCATGCACAATATACTCTTTTAATCCAAAGCAAAAGTAAAGACCTCAATGAAGACTTCTATTTTAGATATGCACAAACATTGAAAGCAAAAGGAAAATATACTGAGGCCAATACAGTTATGAGAAACTATTATCAATCCTCTAATAACAGTGTAGCAATCGAAAAATTAGATAAGGACATCAAAAACTTAAATAATGTTTCAGCAATTGGAGAAAGATTCGAAATTGTAAATCTAGAAGTTAATACGGTAAATTCAGAATTCGGAGGTGTCGTTTTAGGTGATAATTTAGTTTTTGCAGCTGTCAAAAAGAAACCAAATCTATTTGATAAAACATATAGATGGAATAATGAAGGCTACCTAAATTTAGTAACTATTCCTTTGAAAAATGTAAATGCAAAAGATTCAATTGTGACTTATTTTTCTAAGGATTTGAAATCACCAATGCACGAATCTAATGCGATTTTTACAAAAGATGGCCAAACTATGTATTTTACCAGAAATAATTATATTAACGGTAAAAGAGGGAAAGACACAAACAAAATCTCAAATATTCAAATATACAGAGCCGAATTAGTAAATAGTAAATGGACAAATATTGTGACGTTACCTTTTAATAGCCCTAATTATTCTGTAGAACATCCTGCTTTAAGTTCTGATGAAAAAACATTATATTTTGCCTCTGATATGCCTGGAACAAAAGGGTCTTTTGATATTTTCAGTGTTTCTATTGATGGTTTAACGTATGGTTTACCAATGAATTTGGGTGATAATATCAACACCTCCAAAAGAGAACAATTTCCATTTATTTCTAAAGATAACAAATTGTATTTTTCTTCCAATGGACATGAAGGTTATGGAGCTTTGGATATCTTTGTTTCAGATGTTCAAGGTAATTCATACTCCAAAGCTTTGAATGTTGGACTTCCTGTAAATTCAGGTTATGATGATTTTGCATATTATATTGATTCAGATACTAAAGAAGGATATTTTTCATCGGATAGACTAGGGGGAAAAGGAAAAGATGACATCTATTTTTTAAAAGAAATTAAAAACTTATCTGTCGAAGATTGTAAACAATATATTGCAGGAATTATTTCTGATACCGATTCACATCTAGCATTAGAAAATGCTAAAGTCATTTTAAGAAATAGTAGTAATCAAGAAATTGAAAATGCAATAACATCAATGGATGGAAAATTTAGTTTTTCTGTTGAATGTGAATCCAAATACACCTTATTTGTAACTAAAGAAAATTATACTGAGGATTCAAAATCATTAACTATTTCGAAAGAGAGAAATAAAACCAATGATGGATCAATGTCAATTAGATCTCAAGAAATAATTAAAAAAGAAGAACAATTAGCTACAGAACAGTTAAAAGCTGCCGAATTAGTAGCACTTGAACAAAAAAGGAAAGCAGATGCTATTGCTTTACAAGAACAAAAAATAGCTGACGCAAACAATCTTAAACAAAAGAAAAAAGACGATGCAATTGCACTTGAATCAAAAAGACTAGTAGATTTAGCAGCGATTCAGCAATTAAAAACTGACAAACTAGTAGCCGATAAAAAAGAAAAAGAATTAGCTGAAACAAAGAAAAAAGAAAAAACAGCAGCCATAGTTGCCGCCGAAAAAGATGTTGTTAAAGATAAAGACCGCCTAATCATTAAAACTGATCCTATTTATTTTGATTACAATATGTGGTATATCCGAAAAGAATCTAAAAAAATTCTAAATCGTGTGGTTGAATTAATGAAGAAGTACCCAGAAATGGTTGTCGAAATTGGCTCGCATACTGATAGTCGTGGAAATGCAAAATTCAATGAGGATCTTTCTCAGAAAAGAGCTGATGCGACTAGAAATTATATTTTAGAACAAGGAATTCCTAAAAACAGAATACAAGCCAAAGGATATGGGGAGTCTGTTCCAATAGTAAAATGCGTTCCTGATGATTCTTGTGATGAAGAACAACATGAATTAAACAGAAGAAGTGAATTTGTGATTAAGAATTTATAATCTTAAATACTAAAATGATAATCATTTTTTAAATTAGAATATACTAAAAAGTCCCAACAGTTTGGGACTTTTTATTTTTAGAATACACAAATTAGTTTATTAATTTTTGGCTAAAAGTTTAGACTCTTCAGGAGTAAACTCATTTACAATTGAATATGTATCAATATTAACAATTGCCATTTCATCTAAAATATCAACTAAATTTTTAAAATTAGATTTCTCACTTGGTTTAATAATTATTATAGATCCCCTGTGAGGTAATCCCATATCAGCATAATATTTAAGTGTTTTAATTTGTTTGTTTTGTAATTCTTTTCTAATTCCATCTTTTCCATACTTAACTTTTTTAGGAGCCTCAAGAGGACATTCTAATAATCCTGAATAAGTTATAATTTTATCATTCTCATCAAGCAAAACTGTTTGAATTCGAAGTTCTGAACCAGAACTACAACCAAAACCTCCACAAGATATATCTTTTTCAGGCAAGGATAAACTCATTATTTTCTGTTTCGATAATTCAGTTGTCACCATGAAAAATATAATCAATAGAAAAGAAACGCTCACCATTGCTGTTAAATCAACTCTTGGATCTAATTTTTTACTTCTTACTTTTTTAGAATTTTCCATAGTAAATGATTTAAGCTAAATGATAATTAAATATTTTTTTATTTTGAGAATTATTGGTTCTCATAAATATAATAAATTTTGAATGTAATAAGAAAAAACGCTAAAATATTTTTAGGCTATATACTTTATTTTTGGGCAGGTTTAAAAATAATTTAAAAAATTTCAGTTTTTTCAAAACCAAAAGAAATGCAATCCCGTAAATGGAATTAGATAATCTTTAATTAATAAATTTATGAAAACTAGAAAATTTTTATCAGTTGCATTTTTTACTTTAGTATTCGGAGTAACTTGTTTTGCTCAAAAATCAGTTATGGTCGGTGGAGCAGAAATGTATCCAACAAAAAACATTATTGAAAATGCTGTCAATTCAAAAGATCACACCACATTAGTAGCTGCCGTTAAAGCTGCAGGCTTGGTAGAAACTTTACAAGGAACAGGACCATTCACCGTTTTTGCCCCAACAAATAATGCGTTTGACAAATTACCAAAAGGCACCGTTGAAACTTTGTTGAAACCTGAAAATAT
Organism: Flavobacterium sp. 5; assembly: GCF_002813295.1. Classification (NCBI taxonomy): domain Bacteria; kingdom Pseudomonadati; phylum Bacteroidota; class Flavobacteriia; order Flavobacteriales; family Flavobacteriaceae; genus Flavobacterium; species Flavobacterium sp. 5. Next base: position 4,536,553 of record NZ_PHUE01000001.1, on the reverse strand, counting down.
AAAAATGCTACAGACTATTTTAACTTATCATGTAGTAGCAGGTAAAATGAGTGCAACAGATATTGCTAATGCAATTAAAGCGGGGAATGGAAAAGCAATTTTAAAAACTGTAAGTGGCGGTACATTAACTGCCTGGATGAAAGGTAAAAATCTGTACATCACCGATGAAAAAGGAGGGATGTCTGAAGTTACCATTGCAGACGTAAATCAATCAAATGGAGTAATTCATGTTGTGGATACCGTGCTTTTGCCAAAATCATAAATCAAACAAAACCTACCAAACAAAAAAATCCAAAATCAATGATTTTGGATTTTTTTTAAACTAAAATTATATTATCTCAAACTTGCTCCAAGTTCGGTTTCAAAATTCTTTTGCAACTTGCTCATAATTTTATCAATCTGAGCATCTTCAAGTGTTTTGGTAGTGTCTTGAATAATAAAACTTAATGCGTATGATTTTTTACCTTCTGGTAAATTTTGACCTTCATATACATCAAACAAATTGACATTTTTCAGCAACGCCTTTTCAGTTTGTTTGGCTAGTGCATAAATAGAATCATACGTTACATTTTGATCTACTAATAAAGCCAAATCTCTACGAACTTCTGGATATTTAGGTATTTCTGTATACTTAATTTTACTAGACATTAATTTTAAAACCGTTGCCCAATTAAAATCAGCATATAAAACTTCTTGCTTAATTCCGAAATGCTTAAGTACCGATTTTTTAACAACTCCAAATTCAACTAAAATTTCACTTCCTATTCCTAATGCAATACCTTCTAAGAATACATCTGAAGAAACGGGTAAACTTTTAGCATTAGAAATCCCCAATCTCGAAAGTATAGCTTCAACATATCCTTTAAACAAAAAGAAATCAGAAGGTTTTTGAGTATTTGTCCAGCTCTCTTGGTTTCTATTTCCTGTTTGAAATAATGTTAAATGCTTAATTTCTTCATATCCTGCAAGAAATTTGTGGTATGATTTCCCGAATTCAAATAATTTTAAATCTGAATTTCTTCGATTAATATTATACGATATAGCTTCCAATCCAGAAAATAGTAAAGACTGACGCATCGTTGCCAAATCACTGCTTAAAGGATTTAACATGGTTACATTATAATCTTCTTTTAAAGTCTCTGAAAGCTGTACATACGAAGCTGTAGTCAATGAATTGGCCATCATTTCATTAAAACCTTGAGAATTTAATTGGCTTGCAACCGTATTTTGTATTTTATAATCTTCGTTTCTAGGAGAATTAGATACTGTTGCATTCAACTTTTTAGAGAATACTATATTATTATATCCATACACTCTCAAAATTTCCTCGATAACATCTATTTCTCTTTGTACATCTACACGGTAAGCAGGAATGGTTAATCCTAAACCAGCATCAGAAACACTATTGACTTTTATTTCTAAAGAAGCCAAAATTTGTTTGATAGTATCTTTTGGCAATTCCTGACCAATAATTCTGGAAACATTCTCAAAATTCAAAAACACAGGAAAATCTTCAATTTTCTTTTGATAGATATCTACAATATCAGATGTAATTTCTCCGCCTGCTACTTCTTGTATCAACAAAGCAGCTCTTTTTAAAGCATACTCAGTAATTGTTGGATCAATTCCTCTTTCAAACCTAAAAGAAGCATCTGTGTTCAATTGGTGTCTTTTGGCAGATTTACGTATACTAACTGGGTTAAAATAAGCACTTTCTAAGAAAATAGAAGTAGTCCTATCTGATACTCCTGATTTTTTACCTCCAAAAACACCAGCAATACATAATGGTCCTTTTTCATCACAAATCATTAAATCTTCTTCATGCAAAGTTCTTTCGATATCATCCAAAGTGGTAAACTTTGTTCCAGCAGGAAGTGTCTGTACAATAACTTTACCATTGATCATTGCTGCGTCAAAGGCATGAAGCGGTTGACCTAAATCATGCAATACATAATTAGTAACATCAACAATATTATTTTTTGGATTAATACCAATTGCTTTTAATCTGTTTTTTAACCATTCCGGTGATTCTTTTACAGAAATTCCAGAAATAGTTACTCCACAATATCTTGGAGCAAGTTGAATATCTTTTACATCAACATCTATTTTCAAAGTTCTTTTATCAACTCTAAAATTACTTACTGATGGAGTAATTAATTCTACATTAATTCCAGTTTGAATCAAACCAGCTCTTAAATCACGGGCAGTTCCTAAATGACTCATAGCATCCGCGCGATTTGGCGTTAAACCAATCTCGAAAACTTCGTCGTTTTCAATTTTGAAAACAGTTGAACCTAATGTTCCAGCAGGAACAGATGCATCCAAAACCATAATTCCGTCATGACCTTCTCCAAGACCTAATTCATCTTCAGCGCAAATCATTCCGTGGCTTTCCTGTCCTCGAATTTTTCCTTTTTTTATGGTAAATGAATTTCCTTCTTTATCATATAAAACAGTTCCAATGGTTGCTACTGGCACTTTTTGTCCAGCATCAACATTACTAGCACCGCAAACAATTTGTAATGGAATACCGTCTCCAAGATCAACAGTAGTAATTTTTAGACGATCAGCGTCAGGATGTGGTATACAAGTCAATACATGTCCTACTACAATACCTTCTAATCCTCCTTTGATGGATTGGTATTTTTCAACAATTTCTACTTCGAGCCCTAAATCGGTAAGTAATGCTGATGTTTCTTCTGATTTCCAATCTATTTTAATGAACTGTTTTAGCCAGTTATAAGATATTTTCATTTTACGTTTTTTTCAAGATTGCAAATATAATCAATGTTTCTTGAGAGTCAAAGTTAGTTTGTCGCAAAATTTCAAACTATACCAACAAATTTTGTTTTGAAATCTAAATCTAATTTAATTTCTAAATTACTAAAAATCAATACTATACAACAAAACCAACTTTAATCAAAACATTGTCATTTGCTTTTTTACTAACAAAAAAGCAAAGATCTAGCGTAAAGAGTAGTATAGATATAACCAAAATTGCTAAATCTTGCTGCTTCTAAACAAATATGAAAAATTAGTGTATTACTATTATAAAATTTCTTCTATATGTCTTTTTATATTTTGAGTAATTTTTGTTAGTGGTAAATCGTTGTCATCGTAACCAAATGGTTCTTCAATTTCTTCTGAAATTAACTCGATACTGGCTAATACGTAAAAAATAAAAGATACTACAGGAATTACGTAGTAGCCTAAAGTAAAAGTATAGGCATAGGGTAATGTTAAAACAAAAATGAATATGAATTTTTTAATAAAAGTACTGTATGAATAGGGGATAGGAGTATTTTTAATACGTTCACAAGCTCCACAAATATCAGTAAATGATTGTATTTCACTATTCAAAATAATCAATTGATCTCCAGATATTTTATGAATAACATACAAATCATTAATTTTTTGGAATAGCATTTTAGCTATTTGATTAGGTCTATGTTTGTGATGATCTAAATTCAAATCAACATGTTCAAACAATTGCATGCTTGTTTCCTCGTCTTTCAAATGCTTATTTAAAATTGAAGCATAACTTGGAATTAATTTTCGAAAATAAACCAAATCCTTCTCGTCTTTTAATATAACAGACAGTTTGATGGCTAGATTACGACTATTATTAACCAAAGCACCCCATAATTTGCGGCCTTCCCACCAACGATCATAGGCTGAATTGATTCTATAGGCTAATAATAATGAAATTACAAAACCTAATGTAGTATGAATTACCGAAAGATTTTTAATATGACTAGTTTCTTTCAATTTGAAATATTCGATCTCTAAATAAGCTACAACACCAGAATAAATTGCCACTAGAAGCACAAAAGGGAAGAGATATCTAAAGGTATCTGATTTATGCAAACGAAAGATGTAGGAAAGCCAAATTTTGGGATTGTATGATATCATTCAGATTTTTTAATCAAAAATAATTAAAAATTAAGATTACCTGCTAATTCTCTCAATGTTATTTCGGATAATTTAGCTTGAAACTGTGCGCTTGTCAAACGAATTTTTGAATTAATAAAATTCAATTGTGCTGCTCTAAACTCAACAGAAGTAATAGTTCCTATTTTAAATTTTTCAGCCGTAATCTCAATGTTTTGTTTTGCAATAGCCGTATTATTTTCCTCTAAATCAATCAAATCCAAATTAGTTAAATACACTTGAAAAGCAACAGTCAAATTACTTCTCAACTGAATTAATTGTTGATCAATTGCCAGTTTAGAATTGTCAATTTGCATTTTAGCAATTTTTTCATTTCTGTTTTGAGCATTTCCATCAAATAAATTCAAAGAAGCCGAAAAACCATAATTCAAACCATGAGACGAAGATTTACTTGTAAAACCGAGACTCGACTTTGAATCACTAAAATTATAACCTGTATTTAATGCAACAGTAGGATAACGCTCTCCTTTGATTTGCTTCAAATCTAATTCAGCTATTTTATTATTTATAATTTGCATTACTAATTCTGGATTTTGCTTTTCAGCAAGCGTCATTAATTCATCAAGCTGCAATTTACGATCTACATGAATTCCATTTGTGACTTTAAAATCCGTTTTCAAATCTCTGGCTAATATTTGGTTCAAAAGAGTTTTCGCGTTAGCATAAGCTTGTTTTTCCTTTACCAAATTCCCAAGATCAGTATTCAAATCAACTTGAGCATTTAGGACATCGAGTTTAGAATTTTTACCAATTGTATAACGGTTTTTAATAAATTCCAGCCTTTTTTGAGAAATGACAATTGTTGAATCCAAATCAGATAATTTCTGTTGTTCCTGTATCAAATCAAAATAAACCGAATTAACACTGCTCACTTTATTAATAATCGTTAATTTCATTTGAGCATCACTCATATTTTGAAATTCCTTTAACTGATCATATTTGGCAAACATTTTCATTCCATCAAAAATGGTCCAATTTAGATTTACACCATAATTTAGACTATTATTTTTAGCATTATCTAATGAAGTCGTTGTACCATCCTGACGTGTTTGAGATGAGTTCATAATACTATTCGCATCAGTAACAGAGGCAGTAGCAGAAGGTAGCATACCAGCATTCCCAATAGTTGCGTTGGTTTCGCTAATTTTTAAATTGTTTTTTGAAATTTTTATTTCAAAATTATTTTCTAAAGCTATTTTAATTGCATCTTCAAGGCTTAACACTTCCTGAGCGTTTGCTCTTGCTATACAAAACAAAAATAGTACTAGACTTTTTAATACGTTTTTAGTTTTCATGTGAATGAATTATTGGTCGTGATATTTTTATCACCACTTATATTTTTTATTTCAAAATTTAAAATCTATGATTTACTATCACTTTCATATTCTTCGATATGATCAAATTCAGGATAATGTTTCCTAGCTTTAGACCACATTAAATAAATCGCAGGAATTACAAAAAGGGTTAATGCTAAAGAGAAAATGGTTCCTCCTACAATTACAACTCCCATTCCAATTCTACTAGTAGAAGCAGCCCCCAGAGACATTGCAATAGGTAAAGCTCCCAACGCAATTGCCAAACTTGTCATCAAAATTGGGCGCAAACGAGCTTCCGAAGCTTCCATAATAGCTTCGTATTTTGGTTTTCCTTGTTCTCGTAACTGATTAGCAAATTCTACAATCAAAATTCCATTTTTGGTTACTAAACCAATAAGCATTACGGTTCCAATCTGGCTAAAAATATTCCAAGTTTGATTGAACAACCAAAGAGAAAACAAAGCTCCCGCAACTGCCATGGGTACCGTAAGTATGATAATAAATGGATCAATAAAACTCTCAAACTGAGCTGCAAGAATCAAAAATATTAATAATAATGCTAATCCAAATGCAAAAGATGTATTAGAGCTACTTTCGACAAAGTCACGAGATTCACCACTTAAATCAGTAGTAAAACTGTCATCCAAAACTTTAGTTTTAATTTCATCCATTGCGCTAATACCATCACTGATACTTTTACCAGGAGCTAAACCAGCAGAAACAGTTGCCGACATGTATCTATTATTATGAAACAATTGTGGAGGATTACTTTGTTCTTCCACATTAACAACATTATCCATCTGAATCAATTCTCCTTTGTCGTTTTTAACAAACATCGAAGTTAAATCCAAAGGTTTAGAACGGTCTTTTTGATCAAATTGCCCAATAACTTGGTATTGCTTTCCATTTTTAATAAAATAACCAAAACGCTGTCCACTTAATGAAAGTTGCAAGGTTTGAGCAATATCAATAATAGAAATCCCTAAACTCTCGGCTTTTGCTCGATCAATACTGACATTGATTTCCGGTTTATTAAATTTTAAATTGACATCGGTAACAGAGAAAACATCACTTTTGCCTACTTCATCCATAAAAATAGGAATTTTTTCTCTTAATTTCTCAAAAGTTGGAGCTTGAATGATATATTGAATTGGTAAACCTCCACGTCGGTTTACAGCAATTGTAGGTTGCTGCATGACTGATATTTTAGCATCTGGATATTTTGTTGTCCATTTAGATAGTTCGTCTGCAATATCTTTTTGAGATTTTTTTCTTTCATCAGGTTCTGTTAATGAAAGTCGGATAAATCCAGTGTTAGCAGCAGATGATCCAAAACCAGGAGCAGTAACAACTAAACTTACTTTTCTCTCAGGAATAGAATCATCTACCAACTTAGAGATTTCTTGCATAAAGCGATCCGTATATTCATAAGACGATCCCTCAGGAGTTGTCATACGCATAGTTACAGAACTACGGTCGTCATAAGGCGCAGTTTCTTTTGGAAGTATTGTAAAAAATAAATAAATCAACCCAAAACAAGCAATTAAAATTGGAAAACTAACCCATTTTTTATTCATGAATCGTTGTAAAGAATCTGCATAACCGCTATTTAATTTTTCGAAAAACGGTTCGGTTCTAACGTAGAATTTTGATTTTTTTTGTTCACCACCTTTCATTAAATATGCATTCAACATAGGTGTCAAAGTCAATGATACAAAAGCCGAAATTAATACTGCAGCACCAATCACAACTCCAAACTCTCGAAAAAGGCGCCCTACGAAACCTTCCAAGAAAATTACAGGTAAAAACACTGCTGCTAACGTTACTGAGATTGAAATTACAGCATAGAAAATTTCATTAGAACCTTTGATAGCTGCTTCAATAGGAGACATTCCTTCCTCAACTTTTTTGAAAATATTTTCGGTAACTACAATTCCATCATCTACAACCAAACCAGTAGCCAAAACAATTGCTAATAAGGTCAATACGTTTATCGAAAATCCGAAAAGCCACATAATAAAAAAAGTAGCAATTAAAGAAACTGGAATATCAATTAAAGGTCTAAAAGCTATAGCCCAGTCTCTAAAAAATAAATAAATAATAATGATAACCAAAAGAATCGAAATTCCCAAAGTTTCAGCCACTTCAAGCACTGATTTTTTTACAAAAATGGTATTATCTAAAGCAATATTTAGTTTAATATCTTTCGGTAAATCCTTTTTTAATGCGTCATATTTTTTATAAAATTCTTTTGAAATATCTAAATAATTAGCTCCTGGCATTGGAACAATAGCTAAACCAATCATAGGGAGTCCAGATTGTGTCAATTGAGTTTCGATAACTTCAGGTCCTAAACTAGCTCTTCCTACATCACTAAGACGAACAATTTTGTCTCCATCAGTCCGAATGATAATGTTATTAAACTCTTCTGGTTTTGATAAATTCCCAATAGTTTTTACAGTAAGTTCGGTATTATTTCCAGTCAATTTTCCTGATGGTAATTCCACATTCTGAGCATTTAAAGCTGTACGAACATCAGATACTGTACAGTTATAAGCACTAAGTTTTGCAGGATCAATCCATAAACGCATCGCATATCGTTTTTGTCCCCAAATTTGAACACCACTTACTCCAGGAATAGTTTCTAATCGTTGCGAAATTACATTTTCGGCATAATCACTTAATTCTAAAGAACTTCGCGAATCACTTTGCACAGTCATTGAAATAATTGACTCACTATCAGCATCTGCTTTGGAAACAACTGGTGGAGCATCAATATCTTGAGGTAAACTTCGAACTGCTTGAGAAACTTTATCTCGAACATCATTGGCTGCACTTTCAAGATCTTTATCTAAATTAAATTCTATTGTAATATTACTACTCCCTTGATTACTAGAAGAGGTAATATTTCGAATTCCGTCAATAGCGTTTACAGCTTTTTCTAGTGGTTCAGTAATTTGTGATTCGATAATATCAGAATTGGCTCCTGTATAATTGGTTCTAATAGAAACTTGAGCAGGGTCAATTGAAGGGAATTCGCGAACACCCAAAAAGGTAAAACCTAGAAAACCAAATAATATAATTAAAAGATTTAATACTATGGTTAAAACGGGTCTTCTTATACTTGTAGTTGATAAACTCATATGAGATTTATAATTTTAGAGTTTAGATTTTATATTTTTTAAACTTTTGACTTTATCCCTTTCAGATAAAGTGACTTATTTTATATTAACTTTTATTGGAGCATCATTCTTTAATGACATTACACCTCCAGTTATTAAGGTATCACCAACTTTTAATCCTGAAAGAATCAAAATAGAAGAATCGGTTCTTGTAGTAGCTTCTACCATAACTTCTTTGGCTTTGCCCATATTGGCGATATAAACTTTTTTACCATTCTGAACAGGTATAATTGACTCGGATGGAATAACTATTGCATCATTAATAATATCTAATGGTAATTTTACATCTGCAAAAGTTCCAGGGAAAAGTTTTCCATCAATATTATCTGCAATCGCTCTAATTTGTAAAGTACGTGTAGCTACTTCTACTTCTGGCTCAATAGCATATATTTTGGCAGTGTACACTTTAGTAGATCCCGAAACAGTAAAATCTATAGCTGAATTTGATTTTACTTCTGCTGCGTATTTTTCGGGAATAGAAAATGTAATTTTTAATTTTCCAGTATTGACTAATTTTGCTACCATAACTGTAGGTGTAATATAAGTTCCTGGAGAAATTGAACGTAATCCTATTTTTCCTGAAAAAGGAGCCCGAACAGATGTTTTTGAAATTTGAGCCTTTACCAACTGACTTTGTGCTTGAGCAGATTTATAATCGGCTCTTGCTATATCATATTCTTCTTGGCTAATTGCTTCCTTTTGTAATAATAACTTAGCTCTTCTTTCATTTTCGGCAGCTAAACCTTCTTTTGTACTAGCTTGAGTTAATTGCGCTCTTAACTCTATATCATTTACTTTAAATAATATTTGTCCTTTGGTCACATTGCTACCTTCTTGAAAATAAATACCCTCAACAATTCCTGAAACTTCTGAGTGAATTTCAATCTGCTCATTTGCTTCAATAGAGCCAGAAAGAGATAAGTTATTGTCAAAAGTTTTAGAACGAACTACTATCCCTGTAACGGTCACTGGTTTATCTTTTGCGCCTTTATCTTTTGAATCATTTTTTTTCGCACTATTAGAAGTAATTCTATAGCCAATAAATCCAACAAAACATAGTAATAATAAGATGTAGACAATGTTTTTTATTTTCATAAGTAGGGTATAAATAAAGTTAAATAATTCCTTTAGTTAAGGAAAAGCAAATTTAGGTTTTAGAATTGTTAAAAGTTGAATTGTTAATTTTTATTTAACGTTTGTACATACAAGTATTAATATTTAGCCAAAACTTGTTTTAGCTAAAATATAAGACTTTCAAAATTCCAAAAGGTTTAATCAATAAGATAAAAAGGTTTAAATTTTTAAAATTACTTTAAAGAAAGAAGTACTTGTAATCCTTCCCAAAAAATTTGCAAACCAATACAAAATACGATAAAGGCACTTAAACGATTTACAATTTGTTTTCCTCTTTCACCTATTTTTTCTAATAGAATATGCGTATTGGCAACACATATATAAATAACAACGGTCATACAAAAAATCCCAACAATTAGAGCACTAGTATTCCATAAATATTGTTCGATATTTTGGAATGAAGTTGATGCACTCAATGTTAGCAAAACAGAAATCGTACCAGCTCCACACATCATCGGAAAAGACATGGGGTAAAATAATGAGTTTTCAATTTTTGAGAATTTATCTTGAGGCTGAATCGTTTTTTCTGAAGAACTATTTTCAGAAGCGCTATTATCCGAATTTAATAAATTCCATCCCATATTACAAATTGTTAATCCACCAGCAATTTGAACTATTGGTAATGAAAGCCCAAATAATTTTAAAATCCAACTACCAATGATCACAGAAGTAACACATATAACAAAGCAATATAATGCTATTTTTTTAGCAGCCACAAGTCGTTCTTTTCGGCTTAAATGAGTTAACATTGGATCTATTATGAAAGAAGTTCCTACTGGATTTACTGGAGGAAATAATGTTAGGAAAGCAACGAATACTAAATGTATGAAAGTTATAATTGGAGCCATAAAAAAAATATAATCATTTAGAATGTTTATTAAACGTATCAGCTGAATAATATGAATAAATTTTAATTTTATTAACATTTCATTTAAAAACAAAATCAATAATTAACTAATCTTTTATCTCTTGATTTTAACTTTTACAAGCTAAAAGCAAGTAAAATAAGACGTAATATTTTTTTTTATGTATTTTGTTTCTTTTTTTTGCACTTTATCTATTTTATTTGTAATATTGATATTGTTAAAGAAAGTGGTTGTTTTTTAACTTTATAAAAACATTCTTCATTAAAATAATGTTAAAATATAAAAACAAGACCATTTTTTAAACCTTTTAAAATTAGTAGAAATAATTGAATTAACAAGTGTTTACCTTTTTTTGTTTTTAACTAAATAATTGATCTATGAAGAAAAAAATACTTCTGGGCTTATGGTTTTCATTATTACTTGTTGCAATTGCTTTTTTATTCTGGCAGAACGAATATAAATATAGTCTACCAACACCTATTCCAAAAAATTATCATGACGTTGCCATGGGGACCAAAATTGACTTGGGACAATGTTGCGTTGAAGATAGCAAACCAGTTTTTATCCACTTTTTTAATCCTGATTGTCCCTGCTCACGATTTAATGTACCTCATATAAGTACACTAATCAAAAAGTATGGAGATAAAATCAATTTTAAAATTGTTGTTCTAAACAAACAGAAAAATTTCACAATAGAAGAAATCCAAAAAAAATTTAATTCTGATGATATCCCTGTCTTTTTTGATGAAGAAATTGCTAAAAAATGCGGTGTTTTTTCGACTCCCCAAGCAGTCCTTTTAGATGGATCTCACAACTTATATTACCGTGGAAACTACAACAAAACAAGATATTGTACTAATGCCGATAGTAATTATGCTCAAATGGCAATAGAATCTTTACTAAAGAAAACTAATTCCCCTTCATTTGATGCTTTAGCACTTAGGGCATACGGATGTTCATTACCAAAATGCAATAAATAAATCTAACTTTAACCTAAATTACCTATATCTATGAAAACAAAAGCTAGTTTGAATGAACAAGATTATCTTCACAATTTTACGTCAACAATGACGCAAAAATCAGACACTATTATTAACTATGTCCTTGCCGCTTATTTTTTACTTGGAATTGGGTTATCATTTAAGTACGATACTTATGAAATTGGAGTAGGAGTAGGAACTTTAAATTTGGTAGCTTATTATTCTGCAAAAATTTTTCTAAAAAAATCGAAATTCTACCAATATGTATTATCGGTAGTGTTATCTGTCTTTATGGCACTGTACATATATCAAATGCACGGTCTATTCGAAATGCATTTTACAGTTTTTATTGCTAGTACGATTTTAATTATTTACCAAAATTGGAAACTCCAAATTCCGCTTACCCTTTTAGTGGTTTTACATCACGGAGGTTTAGCTTACTTACAAAATTTTGTTTATAATGATGCCGCAGGACCTCAAGTGTTTTTTTCGCAAGTAAATTTTGATGTAGAAACGTTTCTTATCCATGTTGTGTTAGCGGCTGTAGTATTTTTTATGAATGGATACTGGGCATATTATTTTAAAGAACATAGTCAAAACCATATTTCTAAAATTTCTGATGAATATGAACTAGAAAATATTAAACTAGCTTCAGCAAAATATAACTCAATATCAGCAAACAAAGAATATAATGATTTCATAAACAAAGTAACTCTTGATTTGAAAATGCCTGTAAATTCAGTTTTAAAACTCATTGATGCTTCAAAAGATCATACCGATAATGATGAACTTCTAAATTATTTGGAAAGGATGAGAGAAAGTACTCAAAAAATTGATGATTTAGTGAATGACATACATCATAAATCAAAAATCGGTAGAAGTTAATATGCAATTAAAATCAACCAAAAAACATAATTAATTTAATTTTAAATGCAAAGTTTATGGATACCAATACTACGCGCCCAACACCATCAAACAGAGAAGTTGATTGGAATAAAACTAAAGTATTATTAAGTAAAACCGACACAAAGGGAACTATTTTATATGCTAATGAGGATTTTATAGATGTATCAGGTTATGACGAATTTGAATTAATTGGTCAACCTCATAATATTGTTCGCCATCCTGAAATGCCAAAAGTGATTTTTAAATTCATGTGGGATAATATTAAATCCAATAAAAATATTCATGTAGTAATCAAAAACATGTCAAAAACAGGAAGATACTATTGGGTAGTTACTGATTTTAAGATTATTTCTGATGCTGATGGGGAAATTGTAGGATACTTTGGCACAAGAAAATCTGTTCCTGAAGATATAATAGTAAAATTTATAGAACCTTTATATAAAAAGCTACTACATATTGAAGAAGTTAGCGGGATTGATGGTTCCGAAAATTATTTAATAGGATTTTTAGAAGAACGCAAAAAAACGTACATGGAATATATCGATCATCTTATAACAACTGGAAAAGATGATAAAAATAAAGTAAGTAAAGGTTTATTTACAGGGCTTTTCGAAAAGAAAACACCTCCTAAAAAATAAAAGAATAAAACCATATACTTCATTTTATCTATTCTAAAGTATTTTAGACATAATCTAAGATCAAGATGATAATTTGAAGTATATAGGTTTTAATAATCTGAGAGAAGTTTATAATTTGAGAAACTAACTAATATAATTCCAAATATTTTTCTTTTTTGTCAATTCAATAAAAACGGCTTTTAGGATAGTATTCTCAGGCTTTTGCATAGGAGCATCATCTTTTAGAATTTTAATAGCATAGTTTCGTGCCAAAAGTAAAATATCCTTATCTCTGACAATATCAGCAATTTGAAGATTTAGAACACCGCTTTGTTGAGTCCCCATCAAATCACCAGGTCCCCGAAGTTTTAAATCAACTTCGGCTATTTCAAAACCATCATTGGTACTTACCATGGTTTCCATTCGTGTTTTACTATCACTTGATAACTTGAAAGAGGTCATCAAAATACAATAACTTTGATCGGCACCACGACCCACACGGCCTCGCAACTGATGTAGTTGTGACAAACCAAAACGCTCAGCACTTTCTATAATCATTACACTTGCATTGGGCACATTTACACCCACTTCGATAACGGTTGTAGCGACCATAATGTTTGTTTTTCCTTCGGAAAATCGCTTCATTTCTGAATCTTTTTCAGCAGGTTTCATTTTACCGTGAAGGATCGAAACAGAATATTTAGGCAATGGAAAATCACGGGAAATACTCTCATAACCATCCATTAAATCTTTATAATCCATCTTTTCAGATTCCTGAATCAACGGATAAACAATATATATTTGACGTCCCAAAGCAATTTCATCTCGAATAAATTTCCAAACTTTTAGTCTATTGCTATCAAAACGATGTACGGTTTGAATGGGTTTTCTTCCAGGAGGTAATTCATCAATAACTGAAATATCAAGGTCTCCATATAAACTCATAGCCAAGGTTCTTGGAATCGGCGTAGCAGTCATCACTAAAATATGAGGAGGAATTGTATTTTTTTTCCACAACTTAGAACGTTGCTCCACTCCAAAACGGTGTTGCTCATCAATAACGGCTAATCCTAAATTTTGAAATTTGACTTTATCTTCCAACAAGGCATGAGTTCCAATTAGAATTTGCAAAGAACCATTTTCCAGTTCTTCGTGTATAATTCTACGAGCGGCAATTTTGGTAGAACCAGTAAGTATTTTTATATTGATATTTAAAGAAGCAGCCAATTCCGATAATCCAATAAAATGCTGATTAGCCAGAATCTCTGTTGGGGCCATCAAACAAGTCTGAAAACCATTATCCAGAGCCAATAACATACTCATAAAAGCAACTATTGTTTTGCCAGAACCAACATCACCTTGTAATAATCGATTCATTTGAGCATTGCTACCCATATCGGTTCTAATCTCTTTGATAACTCTTTTTTGAGCATTAGTTAACTCAAAAGGAAGGTGATTTTGGTAAAAATCATTGAAAAAATCTCCAACTTTGGAAAATGGATGCCCTTTTATTTTATGCTTCTGAATTAAATTCTTTGTGATCAACTGTAACTGAATAAAGAACAATTCTTCAAATTTTAATCGGAATTGGGCTTTCGCCAAAATATCGCCACTTTTAGGAAAATGAATATTGAATAAGGCAGCATTTTTAGGAATTAACTGTAATTCATTTGTCAAATAAGAGGGCAAAGTTTCACTAAATAATGCTTGCGTTTCCATAAATAATTGCTGCATCATTTTATTCACCACACGATTTGTGACACCTCGATTTGTCAAAGTTTCGGTAGAGGGATAAACAGGTTGCATGGCAGAACGCAAACTCTTTTCGTGTTCACTCAACAATTCAATATCAGGATGTGCCATGCTAAATTGGCTACCATATTGTGCGCATTTTCCAAAAACAACACAGACCTCGTTAAGTTTCAAACTTTCTCTAATCCATTTATGTCCTTGAAACCAGTTGAGATCAATTTGCCCCGTATCGTCTACAAATGTCGCCACTAATCGTTTTTGGTTTTTACCAAATTCAACCGTTTTAATATTGATGATTTTTCCAATAATCTGAACTTCAGCAATATTATTTTGAAGTTCATTAATCTTGTAATAACGGGTACGATCGATATAGCGATTCGGAAAAAAATTGACCAAATCACCATATTTAAAAATCCCTAATTCTTTACGTAGCAATGCACCCCTGGTGGGACCAACGCCTTTAAGATATTCTATTGGGGTTTCTAGTAAATTATTGGACATTTATGATTTTAGCTTTTAGAATGCAGATTTTAGATTTTCTCTAAATAATCTTTATTCTAGTTCTTTTTTCTTTAAGAAAAGCGAAGATAGTTGTTTGTTAGGAAATTTAAAAATGGAGTTTTTTAATAAATTCAGTAAAAACTGTAATATCTAATTTTGTAAATTATTGAATTTAGAAAGAAATATAGGAAGAATAACATCAAATTTATTATAAAGTCAATACTTTTGTTTTCATTAAAAAACTAAAAAAATGACAACCCATCTCGCACTACTTAGAGGTATTAATGTTTCTGGTCACAACATGATGAAAATGGAGGTTTTAAAAATCACTTTAGAAAATATTGGCTTTCAAAATGTAGTGACTTATATTCAATCAGGAAATGTTTTTGTGGATACAGATGAGGAAAATTCTGCTGCTGTAGGTTTCAAAATCAAACAGGAAATTTTCAAGGCTTTTGGACACGAAGTTCCAATTGTGGTTATAGGAAAAACGGATTTAGAGAAATGCTTTAAAAACAACTCCTTTTTGAAAGAAAAAGAAGTTGACATAAAAAAATTATATGTTGCTTTTGTTTCTCAAACATTGAAAAGTGACAGTATTAATGATTTAAAGATGAGCCAGGTAAAACCAGATGAAGCTCATATTGATGAAAACAGAATCTATATTAAATACAATGTTGGAGCAGGAAAAACTAGATTTGATCAAAAATACATTGAAAAAAAATTAAATATTACGGCTACTATTAGGAATTGGAATACAGTGACACAGTTGCTTAAAATGTATGATGAACGATAAAGTGACTCCACCCATTTATGTTCTTGGAACAGGCCTATCCCATAACGGTTCAGCAATATTGTTAAAAAACGGTCGTGTTTGTGTTGGTATTGAAAAAGAACGCATCAGTAGAAAAAAGCACGATGGTGGTAATGATACCTTAGCTATTCAATATTGTTTAGATGCGGAAGGTATTAAATTGAGTGATGTCGCTTTAGTAGTACAATGCGCTAATTTTGATATTCCTAATCGAAACCAATTTAGAGGTGAAAGAATTTTTGCAACAGCAAATGAACCTCAGATTATTGATATATCGCATCATTTAGCTCATGCTTATAGTGCTGTGGGGACTTCTCCTTTTTCTGAATGCGCAGTCATGGTAATTGATGGTTGCGGCAGTCCATTAGATCAGTTTTTGAATATGCATCCCGAACAGAAAAAACATATTGATTCTTCTTTTCTGAAGGAAGTACAAATGCTATGTGAGAAAGACAGCTTTTACCATTTTGATGGTCAAAAACTGACTCCATTGTTCAAAGATTTTAGTAATATGTCAGGAGCTGTGACGAGTGAACTAAAGCTTCCTACGACACAGCATTCCATTGGTGGGTTTTATGCTGCAGTTAGCCTTTATGTTTTTGGCGACATGGATGATGTAGGGAAATTAATGGGATTGGCTCCTTTTGGGGATGCCAAGGATTTTACTTTTGATGCTTTTGAATTTGAATCCGGATGTTTGTTAGTAAAAGACAGCTGGAAACAATATTTTACCAATCCTTCTCAAGGTTATGATTATTTTAAAAAACATTTTTCTTATTACGCTAATGTGGCAAAGTGGGCACAGGAGCAAGTAGAAAAAGCTGTTATTTACTGCATTTCCAATCGTTTAGAACGATTTCCTCATAAAAATCTATGCTATACAGGTGGCGTAGCTCTTAATGCTGTTGCAAATGCTAAACTGGAAGATGCACAAATAGCCGAAAATATTTATTTTGAACCCGCTGCAGGAGATAATGGTTTGGCACTGGGTTGTGCGTATTATGGATGGTTAGAGCATCTAAAAATGCCAAAAGTAACTCATGAAGGAACCACTTGCTTTGGAAAACAATACAGTGAAAAACAAATAGAAATTGCTATTCAAAAAGAAGCTAATAAAACCTATACACAAACAAAATTTGAAACCGAAGAGGATTTAATTTTATATTGTGCCAAAAAATTAAACGAAGGTAAAACTGTAGCTTGGTTTCAATCGGGGGCTGAGTTTGGACCACGATCATTAGGTAGAAGGAGCATTTTAGCTCATCCAGGAATCGACGGAATGAAAGTACATATAAATGCAAACATCAAATTTAGAGAAGATTTTCGACCTTTTGCTCCAGCTGTATTAAAAGAAGAAGTAGGGACTTATTTTGAAACGGGCAGATACAGTCCTTATATGATTTTGGTTGATAAAACCCGCCCTGAATTTCTAAAACAATTATGTAATGTAACACATTGTGATGGTTCAGCTCGAGTTCAAACTGTGGAAGAGACTTGGAATCCACGATTTGTGAAATTGCTAAAAGAGTTTAAAAACCAAAGCGGAATTGCAGTATTACTCAATACCAGTTTGAATAAAAAAGGAATGCCAATTGTTGAAACTCCAGAAGAAGCCCTTAACTTATTTGGGATTTCTGCACTGGATATTTTGGTTCTTGAGAATGTAGTCTTAGAGAAGAATAATGATTAATAATCTATTTAATTTCTTTGATTAAATCGTTTGCTATGGAAGAATTCATGAGCTGCAATTCGGCAATCATAAGTTGTTTTTGTTCTTCACTAATAATATCTTTTGGTTTTATGAATTGATTAGGATTTGCTTCCGTAAAAAAAAGTTTATCTGTCCATTCATTCCGAATACCATCAATAACTAAATGTATGCGGTCATTTTTTCCTCTATTAGCCACTGAATGTATAAAATTAGCATCAATGTACCAGCATTCACCTTCATTCATTATAACCCGATTACCATCCAAAATAAATTCTACCTCACTATTAGTAATGATGGGAATGTGTAATCGAAAAGAACCGTCTTCATAACCTAAACAATGATCACTGTGTGGTTTAATTTCGGCTCCAACTGCTAATTGTAACAATCTGACGGCAGTTTTTTCAAAAAGAAAACCATTCAAAATGGACTTAAAATATTCACAGGAATCCAAAATTTCTGTATTTACAATTGGCTCATTGCCATTTGGAAAAGCATATATAGCATCTGATTTCCCACTTTGTGACATCAAAGCAATAGAAGTCCATTTACCCGAATAATCATTGGAATTATAATGATCAATCCAGTTTAGCTCCAACACTTTTTGAACATCAGTTTTTAAACGTTCTGTGTCAAAAACAATTGGAAATTTTATTGTTCTTACTAATTCTTCCATAATTTAATCTCTTAACCATTTTTGCATTATTGGAAAAGCTTTTTTCCCTTCTAATGCTGCTCGACTCTCACTTAAAGTTAGTCCTGCCCATTCTAAAAACGGTAATCCTATGTAATTTCCACTTTTAAAATTAGATACAAACCAATCCGAATTATTTTTATATCCATTTGCATGAAAAACAAATTCCAAAGGCAAGTTCAAATGACAAACTGCTGCATACGACCATAAAATAGCACCAATTTCATCACCTTGAGTAGGCCAATCTTTAGGCATATCTTCTGTACCTACTAATTTTCTTTCTAATGCTGTTGTAACGGCCAAATGCCCTGCTTCATGTAAAATATCTCCAGGATACAATAATTTATCAAAATCAATATAAATACAATTTGGCCCCAAAGTCAATCCGGGCAAAAAAGTAGTTTCATCTAATTCTTTTTCAATAATAGTAATCTCAATTTCGTTTAAAAAAGACAAAACTTTTTCTAATTCTATACTGTGTTTTTTTACTAACATAACATTTTTTTAATCAGCTATAATTATCTATTTCGGTATCAGATCACAATACCAAAATCCAAAGTCAAAAGCATCCGATGCTGATGTGTCACAAGCGGTATCCGAAGCATCTTGTTCCTTTGGTTTTTCATATTTACGATAAACAATTTCTCCAACTTCAAATGAAATAGGCTTCGAGAAAATAGGCCCATCAAAAGTAAAAGTATGAAATTCTCCATTTTCACCACATACATCTACATTTTCAGGCAAATCATTGATAAAATCCTGATCGATAACACGACCTACAAAACTTTTATCTAAAAAACGTTCGTTAACACAAACTACAATAGTTTTAAATCCTAGTGTGATAAATTCCTGAATCAAATCAATGGTTGGTACTTTCCAAAGAGGAAATACGCCTTCAAAACCTATTTCTGCTAATTTATCTTCCCTGTATTTTCGCAAATCTTCCAAAAAAATATCTCCAAAAATAGAATGAGTAATACCTTCTTCTTTTAATTTTGAAAGTGTTTTTTGCATCACAGCTTCATACACTTCCATAGTAGGCATTTCGGGGATTTGCATAATTTCTAGAGGCAAACCAATACTTTGCGCTTGTTGTTCCAATAATTCTACTCGAACACCGTGCATAGAAATACGCTGAAACTGCTGATTTACACTAGTTAACAAACAGCAGATTTCAAACTCATCATTCTGCAAGGTTTTGTATAATGCTAAAGCAGAATCTTTTCCGCTGCTCCAATTAAATAAGGCTTTTTTCTTCAATTTTTCTTTATGATTTATTTCGGAAGTAAACTTACAAATTATGTTCGATTTGTTGCTTAAACCTTTGTAACTTTGATTAACTTGTAGAAAAATACAAACCAGATTCCATAAATTCATACAAGAATGAAATACCTTTTCCTGATTTTTTCCACATTTGTATTCGGACAACAAACCAAATCGGTAGATTTTAAAACCGTTAATGGCAATGTTTCTATTAATCCTGAGAATAAAAGTATTTCGGGAACAGTTACTTATACTTTTGAAGTTTTAAACCTCATTGATACTATCAAAATTGATGCACAAAACATGACTTTTGCATCATTAGAATTAAATGCGAAAAAAATCCCTTTTTCAACCAATGGAAAAGAATTGCTATTGATTTATCCGTTTCAAAAAGGTAAAAATTCCATCCAGTTTTCATACGAAGCAAAACCCAAGCAAACCCTATATTTTGTTGGCTCTAAAGCCACGAATAATTTACAAATTTGGACACAAGGGCAGGGCAAATATACCAGTCATTGGTTTCCAAGTTTTGATGATGTCAATGAGAAAGTGATTTTTAATATGGATGTTACTTTTGACTCTAATTATAAAGTAATTTCAAACGGTGTTTTAAAACATAAAGTTGCAGATAAAAACAATACTCATTGGACATATCAAATGCAAAAACCAATGAGTTCGTATTTGTTAATGGTTGCTATAGGGAATTTTGAAAAAAGTACATTAAATACAAAATCAGGTATTCCGCTAGAATTGTATTTAGATTCAAAAGATGTTAGCAAACAAGAACCAACTTACCGTTATTCTAAAGAAATATTTGATTATTTGGAAAAGGAAATAGGAGTGAAGTACCCTTGGAAAATCTATCGTCAAGTTCCAGTTTCAGAATTTCTTTATGCTGGTATGGAAAATACAAGTGCCACAATATTCGCAACACGTTATGTCGTAGATTCTATAGGATTTGAAGACCGAAGTTATACCAACGTCAACGCACATGAACTAGCTCATCAATGGTTTGGGGATTTAGTAACTGCTCAAAGTGGAAAAGATCATTGGCTTCAAGAAGGATTTGCAACTTATTATGCTTTGTTAGCAGAGCGTTCTGTCTATGGCGATGATTATTTTTATTCCAAATTATACGAATCGTCATTACAACTCAAACAAGCTTCGAAAACGGATACGATTCCGGTGCTAAATGCCAAAGCAAGTTCCTTATCATTTTATCAAAAAGGTGCTTGGGCATTGCATGTTTTACGAGAAGGAATAGGAGAGGAGGTCTTTAGAAAAGCTGTGAAAAATTACCTCTTGAAATATTCTTATCAAAACGTAACTACTCAAAATTTGTTTGATGAAATTAAAAAATTATCAAATTATGATTTAGTAAATTTTAGTAAAATATGGCTTGAGTCACCTGTCTTTAACAGTGATATTACTAATGAATTATTATCCAAAAATGATGCAACGAAAGTTCAGCTGGAAGTAGCGAAACTAAGGAACAAACCATTAAACGAAAAAAATGCATTTTTTGAGAAAACATTACAATCAGACACATACTTTACTATAAAAGAAGCGATTTTAAGTCAATTATTTAAAGAAAAATTCGAAGATAAAAAACAGTTATTACATTTGGCAATGCAAACACAAAACATTCAGGTTAGACAAGCAGTAGCTGTCACACTTCAAAAAATACCTGAAGAATTTAGGACCGAATACGAAACCCTACTCGATGACAAATCTTATCAAACTCAGGAGGTCGCACTATATAATTTGTGGAATAACTTTCCAACTAAAAGGAACGATTATCTAGCAAAAACAAAAGACTGGATAGGATTTAACGATTTCAATTTACGGATTTTATGGCTATCATTAGCTGTATCAACTCCAGAATATGCTAGCAATAAAGAAACCAATATTCAAGAATTAGTAAACTATTCTTCCTCTAAATTTGAGGCAACAACAAGACAAAATGCATTAGAATATCTTTTGAATTTTAATATCATTAATGAAGAAATTTTAAAAAATTTGGTCAATGCTACTACGCATCATATGTGGCAATTTTCTAAATTTGGTAGAGATAATATTCGTTTATTATTAAAAAATTCAGAAACAAGAAGTACTTTCCAAACTATCTTGCCAAATTTGAATGAAAAAGAACAATTTCAATTGGATCGATTGCTTAAGGAATAAATTTATGTTAATAAAAAAGAACACTAAAACTACTTTATAATACATATTTAATTTCTCTATTTTTCTCTATCAAAACAAAGATTAAAATATAGTCAAATAAAAAACTCCTAAATATTAAAAAGTTCCAAGTCTCTGAAATACTATTCAAAGACTTAGAACTTTTAATAAATTAAGAACTTTAAAAACTACCACATTTGGCTTACTTCTTTTTTAATATAACCCAAAGCAGCATTACTTGGAGTTTGTCTATCCAGTAAATCATTTAATAAGGCTTCTCTCAATTGATCTGCATTACCAACAACTTCACTCAAAGCCGCTTTACGAATCATTTGAGTTGTGGCATTTTTAGCAGTCACAATAATTGTCCAACATTCATCTGTCATATAAATTTGCTGTGCTAAATTATGTTCAAATTCTTGATCAATTTGTGCTATAACAAAATTAGCATAATCATTTTTATCTGTCGAAATAGGAGAAATTCTAATCAATAAATTGGAAAGACTAATACGTTCCAAAAATAAAGTCATACGCTCGTAGGCTTGTAAACGTAAAGGCATTGTATTTTTTTGAGCTTCTTTACTCAATAAATAACGACGTCTTCCTTCTTCATTTTTGGTATGTAAATTAAAAAAGTAATAAGCAACCATTCCAGTAATAATTGCAGGTAAAGTATAACTCAGTAATTCTAGCATTTTTGAAATATCCATTTTGTTTTCATTTTAAAAAAAGCAAAAATAACCTTTTTGAAACTAAAACAAAGGCAAAATTATTTCAATAATAAAAAGTGGATGGGTATTTTTGCTCATTCAAGATTCAAAACCCAAATTGCACGAACCAAATGGAAACTTATATTATAGTCTTACTTTGTTTAGCCGCCTTTTTTGCAGGATTTGTAGATGCCATAGTAGGTGGAGGCGGACTGATACAAACTCCTATGGGACTTATCCTTTTACCTAATCTTCCTGTATCTATCGTGATAGGCTCTTTAAAAGTCCCAGCTTTTAGCGGAACATCATTTGCTGCCTATCAATACATGAAAAAAGTCACTATAAATTATAAAATACTGATTATCATGATGCTGTTAGCATTTCCAGCAGCTTTTTTAGGATCTACTTTATTGACTTATGTGAGTAATGACTTTATGAAACCTTTACTATTAATAGTACTTTCATTATTAGCTATTTATACCTACGCAAAGAAAAATTTCGGGCAACATCAAGAAAGAAACATATCGTCAAGAACGCAGATTTTCAATGCAGTAATTATCAGTTTTGTAGTTGGTTTTTATGATGGATTCATAGGTCCAGGTACGGGAAGCTTTCTTGTTGTTGCTTTCATCGCATTAATGGGATTTGACTTTTTGCATGCCTCTGCCAATGCAAAAATGGTGAATCTCGCTACCAATTTTGGTTCCATTTGCCTATTCATACTAAAAGGTAAAATCATTTGGGCGATTGCACTTCCAATGGCTTTTAGTAACGCTTTGGGCGGATTTATAGGTGCTAAATTAGCGATAAACAAAGGAAACGGTTTTATTCGATTTTTTTTTATGATTGTTGTTATCGGTACTTTGGTACGTTTTGCTTACGATGTGTTTTTTAAATAAATATAAACTCTATATTTGATTTAAAAATACAAGCCATGGAACGTAAAACGAAATCAATTCGCCCATTTATAGGAGCTAAAGACTTTGATCTGTCACGAAGTTTTTATACAGATCTGGGTTTTAAAGAAACAATTTTAGGCAACAATATGTCTGTATTCGAAATGGAGGAATTATCTTTTTATTTGCAAGATGCATACATAAAGGATTGGATTGATAATTCTATGATTTTTTTAGAAGTGAAAGATGTTAGTCATTTTTGGAATGATCTTATAGAATTAGAATTGACAACAAAATATAAAGAGGCAAAACTTGTCCCTATCAAAATATTAGATTGGGGTAAAGAATGTTTTATTCATGACCCTTCAGGAGTATTATGGCATATTGGAGAGTTTAATAAATAAACTTAATCAAAATTATTAGGAATGAAGCAATCACATTTAGAATTCTATCAAGAATGCTCATAATTGCTTCATTCCTAAAAAATTTACTATTTGCTAACACAATCTACAGTTGTAAATTTATATTTCACTTTTTCAAATTCTATAGGTGTGTCTTTAACAAAGTATGATTTCCCCAAATAGGTTTCTATTTTACCACTACCTAAATTGAGTTCATTCCCATGCTTTAGAAATGCCATCGGATTTTTGAATTTTACTTTATCATTTGTTCCTTGGATAAAAGAGTAATCAGCAAACAAGGTATCTCCACGAAATTCTCCAGTAATTTCCCCAACTTTATTCGGCATATTTTCAATTTTCATTATCATATCACCGTTTATTTTTCCGTTTTTCAACGTATTAATCCTCAAATCAATAGTATCGTTTTCATAGAATGCTTTATAGCATGCTGTACTTATTGGTTTTTCAGCTTGTGCTTTGGTTGCTTCAACATCTTTTTGACTTTGGTCTTTTTTACAACTTTCGAATCCAATGCAAGCTAACAGCAAACAAAACAGACCTAGATTTTTCATAGTATTACATTTTTAGTTAATAATTGAGGCAATAGCCATTGCTAATTTATGAATAAATTCAATATTTTCCTTATTATTTAAACTAGAAGTATTTGAATTTACTTGATGCCTCGTGAGGGATAGAAGCAAGCTACCAAAGTAGCTCGTACAGCCCGACTGCAATAGAAAAAGGAGCAAATAACCATCACGAAAATAGCTCCTTTTTCTATTGTGGTCACGCCCAAATGATTTTAGATTACAAATTATAGAATTCAGTGTTTTAATTTATCTTAGAAATGCAACATTTGAGTGAGGATTTTTGAATCTGAAAACTGCAATCTGAAAACTGACAACTGAATTTTGTAAAGACTCGTTTATTCAGTCTTAAATTCTTAATTTTGCGACAAACAGTACATTTTTCTATGCAAAAATATATAGAACAACTTAACGAAGCGCAACGCGAACCTGTATTGCAAAAAGATGGTCCTATGATTATTATTGCCGGTGCAGGCTCAGGAAAGACACGTGTGCTTACTATCAGGATTGCTTATTTGATGCATCAAGGTGTAGATCCTTTCAATATTTTGTCGCTTACTTTTACTAATAAAGCAGCACGTGAGATGAAAAAACGTATCTCAGATATTGTAGGGACTAGTGAAGCTAAGAATCTTTGGATGGGAACTTTTCACTCCGTATTTGCTCGAATTTTACGTTCGGAAGCGGATCATTTAGGATATCCTTCGAATTTTACAATTTATGATTCGCAAGATTCTTTACGTGCTATTTCTGGAATTATCAAGGAAATGCAATTGGATCGCGATGTATACAAACCCAAGCAGGTTTTAAGTAGGATATCCAACTTTAAAAACAGTTTGATTACTGTAAAAGCTTATTTTAATGATCCTGATTTACAAGAGGCTGATGCAATGAGTAAAAAGCCTAGAATGGGTGAGATTTATCAGAATTATGTAGAGCGTTGCTTTAAATCGGGCGCCATGGATTTTGATGATTTGTTATTGAAAACCAATGAATTATTGACTCGTTTTCCTGAGGTTTTGTCTAAATATCAAAACCGTTTTCGATATTTATTGGTAGATGAGTACCAGGATACCAACCATTCTCAGTATTTGATTGTTCGTGCTTTATCAGATAAATTTCAAAATATATGTGTGGTAGGGGATGATGCACAAAGTATTTATGCATTTCGTGGGGCGAATATCAATAATATTTTGAACTTCCAGAAAGATTACGAAGGTGTAAAAACTTTTAGGCTAGAACAAAATTACCGCTCGACCAAAAATATCGTGGAAGCGGCTAATACCATTATTGATAAAAACAAAGTAAAACTGGACAAAGTGGTTTGGACAGCCAACGATTTTGGTCCAAAAATAAAAGTACATCGCAGTATTACTGATAATGAAGAAGGACGTTTTGTAGCTGCTACCATTTGGGAACAAAAAATGAATCATCAGTTACATAATGGTGCTTTTGCAATTTTATATCGTACCAATGCACAATCCAAAGCTATGGAAGATGCGTTGAGAAAAAGAGATATCCCTTACCGAATTTATGGAGGTTTGTCTTTTTATCAAAGAAAAGAAGTCAAAGATGCACTGTGTTATTTACGATTAGTCATTAATCCAAAAGACGAGGAAGCTTTGGTACGTGTTATCAATTACCCTGCACGTGGAATTGGAAATACAACTATCGAAAAATTAACAATTGCAGCCAATCATTATAAGCGTTCGATTTTTGAAGTAATGCAAAACATTGAACGAATTGACTTGAAACTGAACTCGGGTACCAAACAAAAACTACTAGATTTTGTTACAATGATTCAGAGTTTTCAAGTGATTAATGAGAATCAGGATGCTTTTTATGTTGTAGAACATGTAGCAAAAAAAACAGGGCTGATTCAAGAATTAAAAAAAGATGCTACGCCCGAAGGAATGGCTCGTATTGAAAATATTGAGCAATTATTGAATGGTGTTAAAGACTTTATAGAAGGTCAAAAAGAAGTAGATGGGGCTCGTGGTTCATTATCCGAATTTATGGAAGATGTTGCCTTAGCTACTGATTTGGATAAAGATACCAGTGATGAAGACCGTGTGGCTTTAATGACGATACACTTGGCGAAAGGTCTTGAATTCCCTCATGTATTTGTAGTTGGAATGGAAGAAGATTTATTTCCTAGCGCTATGAGTATGAGTACAAGAAGCGAATTAGAAGAAGAACGTCGTTTATTTTATGTAGCATTAACTCGTGCAGAGCATCAAGCATATTTAACATATTCTCAATCTCGTTATCGTTGGGGAAAATTGACCGATAGTGAGCCTTCCCGTTTTATCGAAGAAATTGATGGTCAATTCTTAGAATATCTAACTCCAGCCGAAAGTAATTATCGTTACAAATCATCAATTGATAGTGATATTTTTGGAGATGTAGATAAATCCAAATTGCGTTTAGCAAAACCAGTAGGAAGCACACCTCCTAAATACATTACAGATAATGAACCCAAATCTGACGTTAATATTAGAAAACTGAAGCCAATGACAGTAAATAATCCTTCAGCTGGAACTGCTAACCTATTTGACAATAAATTAGTTGCGGGGAATGTGGTTATGCATGAACGTTTTGGAAAAGGACAAGTAGTCAATTTAGAAGGCGTTGGACCTGATAAAAAAGCTGAAATTAAGTTTGAAGTAGGTGGACTTAAAAAATTATTATTACGATTTGCAAAATTGGATATTATAGGATAAAAAAGTTTAAAGTTCTTATTCTAAAAACGTTAAAACTTTAAGCAAAAAAACATTAAACTAAATAAATCATGGCTCAATTCATTAAAATATACGAAGACAAACCTAACGAAGCAGCAATAGCTAAAGTCGTAAAAGTACTTCGAGACGGTGGTTTAGTAATTTACCCAACAGATACTGTTTATGGTCTAGGTTGTGATATTACCAATTCTCGAGCACTTGAAAAAATTGCCAAGATAAAAGGAGTTAAATTAGAAAAAGCTAATTTCTCGTTTATTTGTTACGATTTGAGCAACTTATCCGATTATGTAAAACAAATAGATACTTCGACTTTCAAACTACTTAAAAGAGCATTACCAGGACCTTATACTTTTATTCTTCCAGGAAATAATAATTTACCTAAAGAATTTAAAAAGAAAACAACAGTAGGTATTCGTATTCCTGATAATTCTATTGCTTTAGAAATAGTTCGTCAATTAGGAAATCCTATTGTTTCTACTTCTATTCGAGATGAAGACGAAGTAATTGAATATACTACAGATCCTGAACTTATTTTTGAAAAATGGCAAAATTTGGTTGATATAGTTATTGATGGTGGTTATGGTGATAATGTAGGTTCAACTATAATTGATTTATCTGGGGATGAGCCGATAGTGGTTAGAGAAGGTAAGGGGGATATTGATATTATATAATTTTTTTCAAATAAAAAGTAGATTATATCAAACTAGCCAAATAGTTTTTGAAATTCTAAAAATTAATGCATAAAAAAAAACGCTTCGAATTTCGAAGCGTTTTTAATGAATTATAATTATACCTTATTTTTGAACTGGTGCTGTTGTTGGAGCTCCTGGTTGTTTTTTCATTTCTTTTTCAACCATATCATAGAACTGATCGATTTTTGGCATTACATAGATGCGAGTTCTTCTGTTTTTAGATTTATTATCTGGAGAATCATTTGGTACCAAAGGAACATAAGAACTTCTTCCCGCAGCAATTAATTGAGCTGGATTTACTCCTAAATCATTAGATAAAATACGGATAATCGCTGTAGAACGTTTTACACTCAAATCCCAGTTGTCTATTAGACAAGAATTCCCTTTTAATACATCAGTATCTGTATGACCTTCAACCATACATTCGAAATCAGGTTTGTCATTTACCACTTTAGCAACTTTAGCTAAAACTCCTTTTGCTTTATCGCTTACTTCATAACTACCACTTTTAAACAACATTTTATCAGAGATAGAGATAAAAACTACACCTTTATCAACATTAATTTCGATGTCTTTATCATCCAATCCAACTACTGATTTTAAACTAGTAACAACCGCAAGAGTAACACTATCCTTTTTAGTTAAAGCGTCTTGCATTCTGCTAATTTTCAAATCTTTTTCTTTGATAGACTCTAATGCTTTTTCAATATTTTCAGCTCCTTTAGTAGACAAAATTGTCATGTCTTTTGAAGTTGAAATCAAATGCTGATTCGTTTCTTTTAAACCATCTACAGTTGCTTTAAGACCTGCTTTTTCTTCTAAACAAGAATTTAATTTTACAGTACAAGTATTTAATAAATCTTGTGTTTCTTTATTTTTAGCTTCTAATGCTGCGTATTCTTTTTTAGAAACGCAAGAAGTAAGAAGTGCCAAAGCCGCCAGAGTTAACATTATTTTTTTCATAGAATTCAATTTTAATTAAATGTGTGTTTTACAAAGTTAGTTTTTAAATGTTAATTTTAAATGTAAATTATTGTTAAATGTAGTCACCAAAAACTGTGCCACTTTTAACGTAATAACCATAAACGATGCTTTTCGTTTTAAAGTATATTTCTGCTTGATTTTTTTCCCTTTTTTTATAATTTTTAAAAAACAACCCATAAAAAGAAAAATGAGCACGTATAATTGCCCAACAATGAGAAAATTGACTCGAAAACACAAATTTAACACCTGCAATACCATCTAAGATCATTCTGACGAAAAGTACTTGAACAAGAACATTTTGTGGCAAATTCTTTGTTAACATTAACAAAGAATTTCTAAAATTTAAAAACGTTTTTTGTGGATTAGCTTTTTGTAAAGTAGCACCTCCAACATGATAAACAACTGATTCTGAATTGTATTTAATAATATATCCTTTGTTGATGACACGCCAGCATAAATCAATTTCTTCCTGATGAGCAAAAAAATCTTCATCAAAACCTTTCAACTCTTTATAAACTTCGCTTCTAATAAAAAAACAAGCACCAGAAGCCCAAAATATTTCAGTTGCATCATTATATTGCCCATTATCCTTTTCTAATGTATCAAAAATACGACCTCTGCAAAAAGGATAACCGTATTTATCAATAAATCCACCACCACCACCAGCATATTCAAAATACTCTTTTCGTTTAAAATCTAAAATCTTAGGCTGAATAATAGCAGTATTGAATTCAGAATCAAAAGTTTCCAAAATAGGTTTCAGCCAATTTTCAGTTACTTCAATATCCGAATTTATCAATGCATAAATTTCGGTATCAATATATTGTAAAGCATCATTATAACCACCAGCAAAACCATGATTGATTTTGTTCTGCACAATTTTTATTGATGGATAATTATTTTTAACGAATGTGATAGACTCATCTGTTGAAGCATTATCAGCAACATATACAGTTGCTTCGGGCGAAAATTGAATTACGGAAGGCAAAAACTGTTCTAAAAGTTTTACGCCATTCCAATTCAATATAACTACGGCTATTTTTTCCAAGGAAGTTTATTTATATTTTATGTATCAAAATCAGTACTCAAAAGTATCTTATCTATAATCTGGTAACTCTCTCAAAAACTCATACTTTTCGTTTTCAAAATCCATTAGACAAAAATAATGATTTAGCCCATTGGTTACCATCAAAAATTCGGCTTCAAGAGTCATATTATATCGTGCAATTTGATCAAAGGTTGCTTGAGCAATTTTAACCTCAGGAGCTTTACATTCAATTAATATAAAAATAGTGCCGTCTGGGTTAAAAACTACAATATCATAGCGTTTCCGTAAACCATTGACATGTAGAACTTTTTCAACATTAATCAATGATTTTGGATATTTTTTTTCTTCCAATAAATAGTTGACCACATGTTGACGAACCCATTCCTCTGGGGTAAGAATGATGAATTTTTTCCTGATAGCATCAAAAATAGATACTTTATTTTCGCTATTTTTGAAACGAAAAGTATAGGAAGGAAAATTAAGTTTTTGCATGAAGCAAAAATAATTAAATTGTTTAAAGTTTAAGGTTTAAAGCTCAGAGATTATGCTTTAAATAAAACCTTGAACTTCAAACTTTAAACAAAAAACATGGACGAAGTTGTAAAAATTGTTAATGATATTAAAGGAGGAAACATTAAACCCATTTATTTTTTGATGGGGGAAGAACCTTATTACATTGACAAATTATCCGAATATATCGAAGCTAATATTTTATCCGAAGAAGAAAAAGGATTCAATCAGACTGTTTTATATGGAAGAGATGTTACTATAGAAGATATTGTTTCTACAGCCAAACGCTATCCAATGATGGCCGATCGTCAAGTGGTTATCGTCAAAGAAGCTCAAGAATTATCAAGAACCATTGACAAAATTGAAAGTTATGCAGAAAATCCAATGCCATCAACAGTGTTGGTGTTTTGTTACAAATACAAAACTTTGGATAAACGAAAAAAAGCCACCAAAGTTCTAGCCAAAAACGGAGTTGTTTACGAAAGTAAAAAGTTATACGAAAACCAAATAGGAGATTGGATTAAGAGAGTATTAGCAGGTAAAAAATATGCTATAGAACCCAAAGCTTCAGCAATATTGGTTGAGTTTTTAGGAACAGATTTGAGTAAAATCAACAATGAACTTGAAAAATTACAAATTATTTTGCCTGCTGGAAGCACTATTTCTGCAAAAGATATAGAAGAAAATATTGGATTTAGTAAAGATTACAATGTATTCGAATTACGAAAAGCAATTGGAGAACGCAATCAATTAAAAGCATACAAAATAGCTGAAAATTTTGCTCAAAACCCAAAAGACAATCCAATTGTAATGACTACAGGTTTGGTTTTTGGCTTTTTCATTCAATTATTAAAATACCACGGATTGAAGGATAAAAACCCTAAAAATGTTGCTTCAGTACTTGGTGTTAATCCTTTTTTCTTGAAAGATTACGATGTAGCGTTGAAAAACTACCCAATGAGAAAGGTTAGTCAAATTGTAACTTCATTGCGGGATACTGATGTAAAAAGCAAAGGAGTTGGCGCCAACAGTTTGTCTCAGGCTGATTTATTAAGAGAAATGCTTTATAAAATATTTAATTAAACGATTCTACAATGTTTATTTCCACTAAAAAATTGAGTTGCTTAACAGTTTTTCTACTTATTGTAAATTTTGCTATGGCACAAGATTCTAAAATAAACACTATTCAATACAGCTCTTTTGATACTTATCCTGTTTATTTAAAAGATGATTTAGGTGTAAGCTACACCGCTAATAAGACAACTATCAGATTATGGAGCCCTAATGTTGTGGAAACAAAAATCAATCTTTACAAAAAAGGTGATGGAGGAGAAGTGTTTTTAACAAAAAACCTTGATTATGATTCTACAACAGGTGTTTGGGAAATTGTTTTAGATGGCAATTATCACAACACTTATTATACTTTACAAGTAAAATACACCAATGGAAATTGGTCAAAAGAAATGCCAGATCCTTATGCAAAAGGAGTAGGCGTTAACGGAAACAGAGGATTAATATTCGACCCTAAACTAACTGATCCTAAAAATTGGAATACAGATAAACAACCTCTGTTAAAATCTGCTTCGGACATTATCCTATACGAAGCGCATGTACGGGATTTTTCAATCGATCCTTCTTCTGGAATAAAAAACAAAGGAAAATTTCTAGGCTTAACAGAGAAAAATACCAAAAATGCTTTTGGAGAAGCTACCGGGTTAGACCATCTACAAGAATTAGGTATTACACATTTACATCTCCTTCCTGTATTTGATTATAAATCCGTTGATGAATCTCAGTTAGATAAAAAGCAATACAATTGGGGGTATGATCCACAGAATTACAATTCTTTAGAAGGCTCTTACTCAACAAACCCTTTTGATGGTTTAGTAAGAATAAAAGAATACAAACAAATGATTTTGGCATTGCATGAAGCTAAAATTCGATTAATTATGGATGTTGTTTACAACCATACGAGTTCTACAGATATTTTTGACCAATTAGTTCCCGGTTATTATTATAGATCATGGCCCAATGGTAAACGTTCGGATGCGACAGCTTGCGGAAATGAATTTGCCTCAGACCGAATTATGGCAAGACAATTTATGTTAGAATCTCTTAAATATTGGGTTAAAGAATACCATGTTGATGGCTTTCGGTTTGACTTAATGGCGGTTCATGACATTGAAACAATGAATATCATTTCAAAAGAACTAAAAAAACTTGACAAAACTATTTTCCTTTATGGAGAAGGATGGACTGCTGGAGATTCACCTTTGCCTATAGAAAAGAGAGCTTTAAAAAACAATGTCAAAAAACTAAATGATATTGCTGTTTTCTCTGATGATATAAGAGATGGCGTGAAAGGCCATTGGGCTAATGTTACTGAAAAAGGTTTTGTAAGTGGAAATCCAAATTACAAAGAAGTAATTCAATTTGGAATTGTAGCTTCAACGAATCATCCTCAAATTAAATACGATTCCAAAAGAGGTTATGCTCAATTTCCATATTCTGATAGTCCCACAAAAGTTATTGGATACGTTTCCTGTCACGACAACAACACATTGTATGACAAATTAAAAATAGCAAATCCTAAAGCAACTGAAAAAGAGTTGGTACAAATGGACAAACTAGCCAATACCATTATTTTAACGTCCCAAAGCATTCCTTTTTTGCATAATGGCGTAGAAATGAAACGTAGCAAAATGGGAGTTGAAAACTCATACAACGCACCAGACAGTATCAATAAAATTGATTGGAACTGGAAACATGAGAACGCAGCATTAGTTCAATATTATGAAAACTTGATTGCTTTAAGAAAAAAACATCCAGCTTTCAAAATGCCAACAGAAAAGATGATTCAAGAGCATTTGGAATTCCTAACTTTAGATTCGCCACTATTGGTTGGATATACCTTGAAAAATCATGCAAATGGAGATTCTTGGAAGAATATCAGAGTCTATTTTAATGGTGATGAAAAAGATTCAAAACAGCCTATAAAAGGCAATTGGAAAATGATCTGCAATGGAGAAATTATCAATCAAAAGGGAATATTGAATATTAAAAATCAAATTATTACCATTCCAAGCAGAAGCGCAGTAATTTTGTATCAGGATTAACTATTTTAATTTAAAAATTTAACAAAAAATCCCGATATTTGCACCTTTCTAAAAACAAATACTACAATTATGGGAATGAATAAAAATACTATTTTAGGATGGGCAACCTTTATAATGATACTAATGGGATTATTACTAATAGGGTTGGGCTTTTTTAAATACAGAGATGTTTCTGGCTGGGGATTTGCTGCAGTTGGAGTAGGATTTTTAGCCAATGCTTGGGTATTTAACGCTTTGAAAGGAAGAGTGTAAAAATGAATAGTCATGAGTTGTTTTTTTTAACAACTTTAAACAAATAAAACTTTAAACAAAAATTATGTCAGACGATAAAAAAGTAATTTTCTCAATGCAAAAATTGAGTAAAACCTATCAAGGAGCAGACAAACCTGTTCTTAAAAATATCTATTTAAGTTTCTTTTACGGAGCCAAAATTGGTATTTTAGGTTTGAATGGTTCAGGTAAATCTTCTCTTTTAAAAATTATTGCTGGAGTTGATAAAAACTACCAAGGTGATGTTGTTTTTCAACCTGGATATACTGTTGGTTATTTGGAGCAAGAGCCAATTTTGGATGATTCTAAAACTGTTTTAGAAATTGTTCAAGAAGGTGCTGCAGAAACTATGGCTGTTTTGGCAGAATATAATAGCATTAACGATTTATTTGGTCTTGAAGAAAACTATTCAGATCCAGATAAGATGGACAAGTTGATGGATCGTCAAGCAGCTTTACAAGACAAAATCGATGCATTGGGAGCTTGGGAAATAGATACCAAATTAGAAATCGCCATGGATGCTTTGCGTACTCCAGATGGTGATACACCTATCAAAAACCTTTCTGGTGGAGAGCGCCGTCGTGTAGCTTTATGTCGTTTGTTGTTGCAACAACCTGACGTTTTGCTTTTGGATGAACCAACCAACCACTTGGATGCGGAGTCTGTTCTTTGGTTAGAGCAACACTTGGCACAATATGCTGGAACTGTAATTGCTGTAACGCACGATAGATATTTCCTTGATAATGTTGCAGGCTGGATTTTGGAATTGGATAGAGGAGAAGGTATTCCGTGGAAAGGAAATTATTCTTCTTGGTTGGATCAAAAATCGAGCAGAATGGCATTGGAAGAAAAAGTAGCTTCAAAACGTCGTAAAAATTTAGAGCGTGAGTTGGACTGGGTTCGTCAAGGAGCTAAAGGCCGTCAAACGAAGCAAAAAGCACGTTTACAGAACTACGATAAATTATTAAATGAAGACCAAAAACAATTGGATGAAAACTTGGAAATCTACATTCCAAACGGTCCACGGTTAGGTACAAATGTTATCGAAGCTAAAAATGTAGCCAAAGCTTTTGGTGATAAATTATTGTATGACAACTTGAATTTTACTTTGCCTCAAGCTGGAATTGTTGGGATTATCGGACCAAATGGTGCTGGTAAATCGACTATTTTCAGAATGATTATGGGTGAGCAGGAAACAGATAGCGGAGAATTCTCTGTTGGTGAAACTGTAAAAATCGCTTACGTAGATCAATCACATTCTAATATCGATCCGAATAAATCAATCTGGGAAAACTTCGCAGACGGACAGGAATTGATTATGATGGGCGGAAAACAAGTCAATTCAAGAGCTTATTTATCTCGTTTTAATTTTGGTGGTGGTGAGCAAAACAAAAAAGTTTCAGCGCTTTCAGGTGGAGAACGTAACCGTTTGCACTTAGCAATGACTTTGAAAGAAGAAGGAAACGTATTGCTACTGGATGAGCCAACAAATGACTTGGACGTAAACACACTTCGTGCATTAGAAGAAGGTTTAGAGAATTTCGCAGGTTGTGCTGTAGTGATTTCGCACGACAGATGGTTCTTAGATAGAATTTGTACGCACATTCTAGCTTTCGAAGGAGATTCTGAAGTATACTATTTCGAAGGAGGTTTCTCTGAATATGAAGAAAACAAAAAGAAACGTTTAGGTGGTGATTTAACCCCAAAACGTTTGAAATACAGAAAATTAATTAGATAATAATTAATTTTAAATAACTGGAAAGCCTCAAATTATCTAATAGTTTGAGGCTTTTTTATTGATTACTTTCCTGTAACTATTTCCTGCTATCCGTTACAATTTTTTTATTTTTAAAGGAAAAACAAAAAGGATTTTCACTTCTATCAGGGCTAGGGCATTTGGTTTCATTACAAGGCATTCGTTTCAAATATCTTAAAATAAAAAAAGGATGCTCACAGAAAGGCACCCTTTTTCATTTTAGACAAAAAAAACTAATCATTTCTCTTTATTAGAATTAATTTTAAAAAACACAGTTCTCGTTTAAACCAATAATTACCAACTCGAAAACAACTATGAATGTACGGTCTTCTATAAACTTCTTCTAATAAAAATTAACTTTTAAGATATGTCAAATTTACAGCAACAATCCTGCTAAATAAATGACATTTATCATGAAATCGAATTATTCTAAAAATTTTATTTTTAATTCAGGTGTTGGAATCATACAGCTTTCTTTTTTACCATACCACTTATATCTATTCTGAGCAATGTAATCGTAAATATAATTACTAATTCCAGTTGGTATAATTCTGAATATAGTTACCAAATGCCAAAACCCTCCAAGATTCTTGGAAATTTGAATAGCCGCTTGTGATTTGTAATAATAAGCAACTCCGGGTTCGTACAAAATTATGCTATCTGTTTTCTTTGGATTAACTCCAATATGATTTAGGATTTGTATTCCTAATTCAGATTGTAAAGCCACAAATCTAAACGCATCTTTTGAATCATGTCGAATAACGAATTGAACCGCCGAATTGCATAAATTGCAAACGCCGTCAAAAAGGATTATTTTTTTATTTTGAGGAAGGTTTAGCATCGTTTCTTTCATTATAAGGAAAAACAAACTTAGTCAATTAGATCACAGATTATAAGGACTAAACTGATTTACACGGATTTTATAAATAACAATAAAAAATCTGTGTTTAATCCGTTACATCTGTGTCATCCGTGTACCAATTTTACTTCTTACCAGCTTCAACAAATTCCAACTCATCTAAACTTACTTTTGAAGTGAAAATTCCATAATTAACTGTTGCTTTGTTTTTTTCAATAGAATCAATACTTCCCACTGATTTTCCATCTAACATTCGTACACGGTCACCGACTTTTAAAATTGGTCTAGGCTTCTCAATAACAGGTTTTAGTTTCTTCTCTTTCTTTTCAACTCGAATTTCCTCAACCTTGATTTCAACTTCTTTGATGATTTCTTTTTTCAGCTCAACTTTAGCTTTAACCTCTTTAGGAGTAGCTTTTTTGCGTTTTGAATTTTCTATTTCTACAATTTTCAAAAACTCACCGATAAGATCTTTTTTGTTTTTATTGTTGAAATATTTCTCAGCTATATCTTCAATCTTTTGTCCAATATAAATCGTCTTTTGGTTATCATCATACAATTCTTGATAGCTTTCTAGCTTTTGCTTGATTTTGACGTTGATATTTTCCATTTTCTTACCTTCCTCACGTGCTCGAGTTTCTTCTTCTTTCAGATTTAAAGATGTTTTCTCGAGTTTAGAACGTTCTTTTTGGAGTGTAGCAATGGTTTTGTCAAAACGAACTTTACCAACTTCAATTTTCTTTTTGGCACGGTTGATTAAACTAAATGGAATTCCGTTTTTTAAGGCAACTTCAAACGTAAAAGAACTTCCTGCTTGTCCCAAAGCTAATTTATACATTGGTTCTAATGATTTCTCATCAAAAAGCATATTAGCATTTGTAGCGTGAGGTAGTTCATTAGCCAAAATTTTAAGGTTCGAATAATGGGTAGTAATCAATCCGAAAGCTTCTCTATGATAAAACTCCTCTAAGAAAATTTCGGCCAAAGCTCCACCTAACTCGGGGTCAGAACCTGTACCAAATTCATCAATTAAGAACATGGTTTTCTTGTTGCACTTTTTCAAGAAGTAGTTCATGTTCTTCAAGCGGTAACTATAAGTACTTAGGTGATTTTCAATAGATTGATTATCTCCAATATCTGTTAATATTCTATCAAAAAGAAAGGTTTCACTGCGCTCATGAACCGGAATCAACATTCCCGATTGTAACATCAATTGAAGTAAACCAACTGTCTTCATCGAGATAGTTTTACCTCCAGCATTTGGACCAGAGATAACAATTATTCTATTTTCCTGACTTAATTCGATTGTTTGTGGATGCGTAATTTCCTTTTTTTTTTTGTTATTCAAATACAAAATAGGATGATAGGCATCTCTAAAATAAAGACGACGTTCCTCTGTAATGGTTGGTAAAATTCCATTTATTCGGTTAGCATATTTTGCTTTGGAAGCAATTACATCAATATCGCTTAGAAAATCCTGATATTGAATCAGCAAAGGTAAAAATGGACGAACAGCGTTTGATAATTGTTTTAGAATTTTGGTAATTTCTTCTTTTTCCTCATATTCTAAATTAGCTAATTCACGAGAATATTTCAGCGTGTTTTCAGGTTCGATGTAAGCTATACTTCCTGTTTTTGAACTTCCTAAAATAGAACCTTTAACTTTGCGTCTATACATCGCTAAAACCGCTAAAACACGGCGATTTTGAACAAAACTCTCTTTGATATCATCCAAATAACCCAAACTATTGTATTGCGTCAAGGCGGAAGCAAAACTCTGATTTACCTTCCCACGAACTAAATTCATTTCACGTCGTATTTCCTGTAATCGGGGAGAAGCATTATCCTTAATCTCTCCGTATTTATCGGCTACAGCATCTACAAGTGTGATAATTTCTTTGGTGAGTTGAATGCCTGAGCTCTTAGCGCAAAGGTTTGGATAATAATCATTGAATTTATTCAGAAATGCCAAAAGTACATTCGTTGTTTCTGAAATCGTGGCAATTTTTCTAAAACCACCTACTTCAAGAAAACTGTCTTCGATAGCTAGAAACTTTATTTCGTAAGTTATAGCGTCAAAACCATGATTAGGGATTGCATTGTTATTTTGAAAAGAAGAAACATACTCAGAAGTTTGCAGTAAAGCACTCATCAAAGTTTCTTTGTCTCTAAAAGGAGTTATTTCTAAAGCTTTTTGTTTTCCTATATCGGTATTACAAATTTCGGAAATCGTTTCGAGAACCGTAGGAAATTGTAAGTCTTGTAATGTTTTTTCGGTAATGGATATCATTTTTATATCAAAAGTCAAAGTAAAAGCCCAAAGTTACAAAGTAAAAAGTCAAAAACCATTTTCTTTGTTCTCTTTGAGAAAACTTTACGAACTTTGCGGTAAAATATATGTATGAAACTTTACCTCAACCCATCTTGGCAAACTATTTTAGCGGACGAAATTAAGAAACCTTATTTTTTAGAATTAATGGATGCCCTTGATGAAGAATATCAAAATCATATTTGTTTTCCTCCAAAGAAATTAATTTTTTCGGCTTTTAATAATTGTTCTTTTGAAGATGTGAAAGTGGTTATTATTGGTCAAGACCCGTATCACGGAGTTGGTGAAGCGAATGGCTTGTCTTTTTCAGTGAATGATTCAGTGAAAATTCCACCATCATTACGTAATATTTTTAGAGAATTGAATGATGATTTGGATTCTATTTTTATGCCCACATCAGGAAATCTGGAACGTTGGGCAAAACAAGGAGTATTGCTTTTAAATGCTTCCCTTTCTGTTAGAATTGACACACCAAATAGTCATAAACACTTAAAATGGGGAACTTTTACTGATGCAGTAATTCAAAAAATATCCGAAGAAAAAGAAAATGTAGTTTTCATGCTTTGGGGAAGTTTTGCACAAAAAAAAGGAGCTAAAATTGATAGAACGAAACATTTGGTATTAGAATCAGGGCATCCTTCGCCTATGAGTGCTAATCAGGGGAAATGGTTCGGAAATAAACATTTTAGTCAAGCTAATGCTTATTTAAAATTGAATGGAGAAACAGAAATAGAGTGGTAAATTATTTTTTAATTGATTCTATTTTCATGGGTGGAGGCGGTGGAGGTAAAATATACTTTAAATCACCAAAATCTGCAATCTTGTTCGTTGGTAAAAACTTCAATTTAGCCTTTATATTACCCAAAGAATCTATAAACTCATCCAATTCCTTTGGAATTACATGACCATATAAATATATCCATTTGTTTTTTCCTTTATTCGAGATATTGATAAGATAACTTTCACCATCTTGCAAATTTTCTTGTTCATAAACGCTATCAAATTTTTTAAAATTTACTTGTTGAAGCAATTTGTTAAGTTTAATTCTATCATCCGTTTTTAAAATGGCATAGGAGTTTTCTATGGGGTCAGGAAATCTTTTCTGAAAATATACAGTGTCACTTTTTGTAAATTTCATTGAATCATCATGGCTTTCACCAGCAGAAGAAAAAACAAAATCATCAAAAGGAAATGTATTTATTTCTTCTTTTTGAGAACAGGATAATAAGAGAAGAGAACTTAAAAGCAAAATCTGTATTTTCATAATGTTTAGAATATCAAATGACAAGAATTCAATTATAACTTTACTCACAAATTTAGAAAAATAAATCTACCATTTATGACTGTAATTTCGTTACTACCTCAACAGTTTCCTGGTCACGCGTGAGGGATTGAAGCAGGCTATCCAAGTAGCGCGTAAAGCCCGACAGCATCCTGATAAATGGGCGAATATGTGCAAAGAGAATTAGCCCATTTGTCAGGATGGTGGCACGCCCAAATGATTTTAATCTAATGTTAAAGCTCCTAAAATCTCCTCGGATAAAAAGGGGCCTCCTGGGTATTTTGCGGTGTAATCGAGATTTAGCCACACTTGGTTGTGTTCGTCAATGTGGTAATTGAGTTGCTTGTTTTTACTTTCCTCAACAAATAATACATTTTTAATCAGAAAATTTGCTTTTTCGAGATCTTTCATGCTTCCAATTAAGATTTCGGGATAGATATGTCCTTTGGTATGAATTAGTCTTGGTGTGCCTCCAATCGATTTAATACTCGCAGCCATCAAGATAGAATGATCATCACAATCACCTGAAAAATATAGTAAGGATTCGTGGGCTGTGGCGATATAATCACCGTTTTTTGGATCGTTTACATAATGCCATCGGCTGTTGATTTCTTTGAAAACCGCAAAACACTGAATTAAATTTCGATAATCGGGATAGCCTTTTACGTCTTTGAAATGCTTCGTTGTAGCCATTATTGCAAAGTTGCGAACCTTTGGATTTTCATACTCTATTGCTTTGATTATTTCACTTTTATTAGGGAAAGGCAATAATTTTGCAATAATAATATCTTGAGGAAATGGATTGTTGTTCATGGAATACAACATGGAATTGTAGTCATCGAAAACTGAATTAAAGCTGAAATTTCCAAATAAACTTCCGTAAATCAGCATCAAGAAATAGAGCGCTAAGCATATAATGATGATGGTCCTTAACATGTACAAAAGAGCGTAAACGGAAGCGAAAACTAGAATAAACAATAGAATCCTGTCTAAAGCAAAAATCCATTGCGGGTCAATTAATGTTTGGTGAAGTACTACAAATAAAGGGATTGTAATGAGGACACTTAAAAAAAAGATAACAAATCTATCCCAAGGTTTTTTTAACTGAAACTTGGCTTTTACGGATTGAAAATTAGTTTTGCTAAATTGTGTCATAATACCCGAAAGGGAATCTAGATTGCTTTTTGTAAAAGTACTTTTTTTTTTTAGAGTTTCTAAGATTCTGAGATGCTAAGTTTTTGAGTTTTTTACTTGTCTTTGCAACTTAGAAACTTAGTCACTAAGCTACTTTATACATTGATATCCTTAAAATCATTCAAGATTGCATATCGAATCATGTTTGAAAAAGCATCATTATCCAGCTTTGGAATTTCAAGAATTGAATTCAGCAAAGTTGTATCATATTCATTCGGATTGGTAATAAAATAAGGCTTTAAATGCTTTCCAATACTTTCGTAATACAATTTCTCTATGGTGTTTTTGTATTTAAAATCGAGTGGATTTTTGATTAAAGTAAAGTTTGTATATCCTACTTCTTTCATGATCAACTGTAGACCTTTTACAATATTGAAACTTTTGTCATTTACAATATTTAGCTGTTCGATGTCATCGCGTTCAAAGGTGTTTACAATTACTTTGGCAACATAATCTACTGGAATAATGTTCAGACCAGTTTCCTCATTAATGATGAAGCGAACGTTTTCCTGCTCGCCTTTTCGTTGGGATGTAAAGTGGAAGAATTTCGCTAAAAGATAAAAAACCATGTATTTTGGAATAAAATAAGGGCATTCGGTTCCTAACATTTTTCCACCAATAACACTTGGTCTCAAAATTTGAAAAGGCAAACCTAAAGCTTTACATTCCTGAGCGATGAAATTCTCTGAATGAAATTTGGCATCCTCATACGCATTACGATGCTTTGGAGTAAAACCAAGATTATGAAAATCATTATCTATTAATCCTTTTCGGATTCCAGACGAAAATGCTGTCCCTATGTAAATGAATTTCTTGATAAAAGGGTTAAAAGTCTTGAAAAGCGATTGGGTTATTTTGGCATTTTCATCAAAAATTTTCTTTTTTAGCTTCTCGTCAGTAGATAAATTCACGTATCCGGCAGAGTGAATAAAATAAGCTCCTTTTATTTTTTCTGAAAAAGTATCCTGAAGATTCGCTAAATCCGAATCTATAATTTCTATATACTCATGAAGTTTTTCTAAACCGGTTTTTAATAAAATGGAAGGTGTATAATCACTTGTCAGAAGTTCATTAACACGATCTATCGCATTAGCTTTCCCTTTGTTTCTGGCAATAATAAACAGTTTTGCACTTTGATTTTGATTAATAAACAGTTCCAGAATTTCGTACATAACATGCGAACCCAAAACTCCTGTAGCCCCTGTAAGAATTATTTTCATTGTTGTCTTTTTCGAAGTGCAAATATAGATTTAAAAAAAAGATTTGCATCATTTTTAAAACATCTTAAAGAATAAGTTTGTTGGAAATTAATGTAGTTATTTTAATAAATCATCACTGTGCTTTTTAGACAAACAAGGTTCTGCAAAATCAAGTATTTCCAACTCGAAATATTCATTTAAAAAGCTTTTGACAACAGAATAATCAACATCTTTCTTAATTTCAACAGCAAAAAACTTTTCATTTAGCCCTTCTGACTCACAATTCATTGCTTTGAGTTTCTCTCTAATAATTTCTTTATTATAGTTGTCTTTTAAAATGACAACTTGAATTATTGAATTTCCAGAAATTGAAATTGTTTCTTTATAAACGACAGTATCTTCGGTTTCATCATATTTGGCATAGAAAATATCATCTGTCGCAATAAGTGGCCCGTAGAATGGAATATTATCTAATTTATAAATTCCTTTTTCTTGATCAATTATTTCAGACCACATCGTTTCAACTACTTCTTCATCTAAAATATCACTATGATATCTGAACAAAATTTTTGAATGAGTTTCTGCCATCTTTTATTTTTCAGCTAGTTTTCCCAAAGTATATTCAATCAATTCATCTACGGCTTTATATGCATCACTGCTAAAAGTTCCCCTTGCTCTGTTGGCTATAATAGCATTCAATGACAAAGCCTGATGTCCTAAAAGAGCCGAAAGCCCATAAATTGCTGATGTTTCCATTTCAAGATTGGTAATTCTGTTTCCTTCAAAAGAGAAATTATCCATTTTTGAATTTAATTCGGCATCTTGAATGTTTAAACGCAAAACACGTCCTTGAGGCCCGTAAAAACCACCAGCTGTTGCCGTGATTCCTTTGTGCATTTTATCACTATCTATTCTTTTTGCTAGTTCAGAAGAGCAAGAAACAACTGTTGGTCTTCCTTTTCGTAAATCCCAATTAGTTTGTTCAATAAATGCGTTTTCTATTTTTTCATTTGAAACCTCATCGATCAAATAGGAGCGAAGCATATTATCGAGTCCGATAGCAAACTTTGACATAACAAAACTGTCCACAGGAAT
Organism: Flavobacterium sp. 5; assembly: GCF_002813295.1. NCBI lineage: Bacteria > Pseudomonadati > Bacteroidota > Flavobacteriia > Flavobacteriales > Flavobacteriaceae > Flavobacterium > Flavobacterium sp. 5. The sequence continues at coordinate 4,493,019 of NZ_PHUE01000001.1, read as the reverse complement.
ATCTGCATGCAAAGAACCAGAAGTTCCTATTCGGATAATGTTTAAAGAAGTTAATTTCTCTTTTGGTTTTCTTGTTTCTAAATCAATATTAACCAAAGCATCCAATTCATTAATGACAATATCAATATTATCAGGACCAATTCCAGTTGACATTACTGTTAATCGTTTGCCTTTATAAATGCCTGTTTCGGTTTTGAATTCCCTTTTTTGCGTAGAAAATTCAATAGTATCAAACTGCTTGGTAATTTTTGAAACTCTATCTTGGTCACCTACAAAAATGATATCGTAAGCAATATTCTCCGGTTTCAAGTTAAGATGATACACACTTCCGTCAGGATTGAGTATTAATTCGGATTGTTGTATAGCCATTGTTTTTGTTTAAAGTTTTATTTGTTTAAGTTTTAAAGTTGTTTAATGTTAAAAAAAAATATCTGCAAACTAAAGCCTGCCAACTAAAAACTGTCAACCAAATTATCCTCCAACTCTTTTTACCTTAAAGCCTTTTTCTTTTAAAATAACCATTATTTTATCACGGTAATCACCTTGAATAATAATAGAATCGTCTTTAAAAGTTCCGCCAACACTAAGTTTGATCTTGATTTCTTTAGCTAAAATTTTAAAATCTTCGTCAGATCCTTCGTAACCTTCGATTACAGTAGTTGCTTTTCCTTTTCTTTTTTCGAATTTGCAAATCATAGGTTCTTTTTGAACGTATAATTGATGCGCTGCTGCCTCAATTTCTTCTTCCGGTGACATTTCGTGATCTGGAAAAAGATTTTTTAATTGATCCTGTAAATCCATTTTTTCTAATTTATTTCTTTAAACCAAATTTAAAAAACAATTCCAAATACCAATGAAAGTTATTGATATTTGGAATTTAATTTATTTCTACTTTCGGATAGTTAGGCTTTTTTTATCAAACCTAAATCCACAAGACGTTCGTATAAATAATCACCTGCAGTAATATCTTCGAATTTCTTAGAATTCTCGGCATCTATACAATTTTCTAAACAATCCAGTTTCATATCGCTTACCGGATGCATAAAAAATGGAATAGAATAACGTGAAGTTCCCCATAATTCTCTAGGCGGATTAACCACTTGATGAATTGTCGATTTTAGTTTATTATTGGTATGACGTGATAACATATCACCAACATTAATTACTAATTCATCTGGTTCTGCAATCGCATCAATCCATTCTCCATCATGATTTTGAACTTGTAAACCTTTCCCTTGAGCACCCATTAACAAAGTTATCAAGTTGATATCTCCGTGCGCTGCTGCACGAATAGCATTTTCAGGCTCAGATGTAATAGGAGGATAGTGAATAGGTCTTAGAATTGAGTTTCCTTCTTTGGCATATTCGTCAAAATAGAACTCATCCAATCCAAGGTGCAAAGCCAAAGCTCTCAACACATAAACACCTGTTTTTTCAAGCATTTGGTAGGCTTCTTTACCTACAACATTAAAGCGTGGTAATTCTTTTACCTCAACATTATCTGGATATTGAGACGCATATCTAGAATCTTTGTCTACATATTGTCCAAAGTGCCAAAACTCTTTTAAATCTCCTTCTTTACGGCCTTTAGCATGCTCTTTTCCAAAAGAAACATAGCCTCTTTGTCCGCCAATTCTAGGAATTTCATAGCTGTGTTTGGTTTCTAATGGCAATGAGAAGAACTCTCTTATTTCACCATACAACTCATCAACTAATTGATCGTTTAAAAAATGCCCTTTGAGCGCTACGAAGCCTATATCTTCGAATGCACTTCCGATTTCATTTACAAATTTTTGTTTACGTTTCGGGTCGTCCGAAAGGAAATCACGCAAGTCAACACTAGGAATGTTTTGCATATTAGTCTGTATTTAATACTTTAGAAGTCAAAAAACTTCATGACTACAAATATAAAGAATAAAAAAGACAAGTATTTTTAAAAATTATTCACATTTTAAAATAATATAACTTTAATACAATGAACTGTTATATTATTTTATCTTTGAGAGACCCATAAAAACTATTACAAATGAATTTTGATAAAAAAAATTTAACCAACGAAATTTTATTAGACCTCTATAAAAGAATTCTGAAACCAAGACTGGTAGAAGAAAAAATGTTAATCCTCATTCGACAAGGAAAAGTCTCCAAATGGTTCTCTGGAATAGGACAAGAAGCCATTTCTGTTGGAATTACAGCCGCTTTAGATACTGACGAATACATTCTGCCAATGCACCGTAATTTAGGTGTATTTACAGGCAGAGACATTCCATTGCAACGCTTATTTTCGCAATGGCAAGGTAAAGCCAATGGTTTTACCAAAGGAAGAGACCGAAGCTTTCATTTTGGGACACAGGATTATAAAATTATCGGAATGATTTCGCATCTGGGACCTCAGCTTGGGGTTGCAGACGGAATAGCACTTGCCAATACATTAGAAAAAAATGGTAAAATAACAGCTGTCTTTACCGGTGAAGGTGCCACAAGTGAAGGTGACTTTCATGAAGCTTTGAACATAGCCGCAGTTTGGGATTTACCTGTTCTATTTATAATCGAAAATAACGGATACGGATTATCGACTCCAACCAACGAGCAATACCGTTGCAAAAACCTAGCCGATAAAGGAATTGGATACGGAATAGAAAGTCATATTGTAGATGGTAACAATATTTTGGAAGTTTTTAATTTAGTTACAGAACTAAAAGCTTCGATGATCGAAAAGCCCAGACCAATTTTATTGGAATTCAAAACATTTAGAATGCGGGGACATGAAGAGGCAAGTGGTACAAAATACGTTCCGCAAGAATTAATGAATTTATGGGCCACGAAAGATCCTGTAGACAATTACAGAAGCTATCTGTATCTAAACAATATTCTTACCTTAGAAGATGATGAAGCTATAAAAAACCAAATTAAACACGAAATTGAGGAAGCTTGGACCTTGAGTAATGCCGAACCCGAAATAACACCAACTTACGAAGATGAACTAAACGATGTTTACAAACCGTATCAGCATGAAGAATTTCAACCCAATTCTGAGACCGAAAATATCCGTTTTATAGATGCTATTACCAATAGTTTACGCGAATCGATGGAACGGCATGATAAATTGGTTATCATGGGGCAAGACATTGCCGAATACGGCGGAGCATTTAAAATCACTGACGGTTTTGTAACTCAATTTGGTAAAGAAAGAGTTCGTAATACTCCCATTTGTGAAAGCGCAGTGGTTTCAACAGCAATGGGATTGTCTATCAATGGATACAAAGCTATTGTCGAAATGCAATTTGCCGATTTTGTATCCACGGGATTCAATCCGATAGTTAATTTATTAGCCAAATCGCACTACCGATGGTTAGAGAAAGCCGATGTAGTAGTTCGGATGCCATGTGGTGGTGGTACTCAAGCTGGGCCTTTTCATTCACAAACCAATGAAGCTTGGTTTACTAAAACTCCAGGTTTAAAAGTAGTCTATCCAGCGTTTCCTTATGATGCAAAAGGTTTATTGAATGCATCAATTAATGACCCGAATCCAGTGCTTTTCTTTGAACACAAGCAATTATACCGAAGTTTATCCCAAAATGTTCCTAATGATTATTATACCATTCCGTTAGGAAAAGCTGCTTTACTAAAAGAAGGGAAGAACGTAACCATTATTTCTTTTGGGGCTGCTGTCCACTGGGCTTTAGAAACATTAGAGAAAAACCCCGAAATAGATGCTGATATTTTGGATTTAAGAACCTTACTGCCTTTAGATACCGAAGCTATTTATAGATCCGTTAAAAAAACAGGAAAAGCAATTATTTACCAAGAAGACTCACTATTTGGTGGTATTGCCAGTGATATCTCGGCATTGATTATGGAAAATTGTTTTGAATACTTAGATGCTCCTGTAAAACGAGTTGCAAGTTTAGATTCTCCCATCCCTTTTACAAAAGCACTGGAGGATCAGTATTTACCTAAAGCTAGATTTGAGGAGGAACTAAAAACTCTTTTAGAATACTAACACTGATTACAATATTAATAAAGACACAGACTGCAATCCGTATCTATTTTGAACTAAAACATAAATTCATTGGTATAATAAAACCAGACTATCTAAAAAGAGTCTGGTTTTATTTTTGGATAAAATACCGAGCCATACTAATATTAAGGCTCGCCTCTCAATTTCTTACGCATAACCTATTTTTTCGATAGGCTTTCCTTTAATTTTCAAAGGTTCTCCTTTAGTTTTGTTAGGCATCACCTTCAAAATCGATAGGAACACCTCACTATTTTAAAGCTATTGCATTTGATTTTAAAGGAGATCCCTATTAACTGTTTAGGTACGGTATAATATTAATGTGGTAAGCCTTTGGTTTTGAAAGGAGCACCTATCAATATGGTAGATATACCTATTGTTTTTGTAAGTCTACCTATGTTTTTTATAGGCGAACCAATAACTTTGATAGGCACACTTACAGTTTAGGCAGGCGAGCCTACCAGAAAGGTAGGCTCGCCTATAGTTTAGATAGGCGCTACTATATCTTTTGGAGGCAACTTGAAGCAAAATGTAGGCTCAAACAGTATTCTAAGAGTACAAAGAGAAAGACAGACCTTCTCTCCTTATAATTTAAGTACAATCGAATTCAGATTAAAAAAAACACCCACAAAATTTTAAAGAAAAAAAACAATACTAATCGTTTTTTAATGAAAATATAACATATCTGAATTATTTTTTTAGGTAACTTTATATCAGAAAAATCAGTTTTTAATTTATTTTATCTATAAAAAACTAAAACGACATCACAACAATCAATTACTTAAAAAGACAATCCTATCTCTTTGTAAAACAGTACTAAAACCGAAAACGTTTGCGCATATTTTTCTTCAAAACATGATAAAAATCAGTTTTTTTTGTTTCTATCCGAAGTAAATTTGATACAGAAATCAAACATCAAATTATAATAAAATACACACATTATGAAAAACATCAAAATCATTCAGGAATTACATAATTTAGGTATTACTGGCTACCACGAAGTAGTATATAATCCATCTTATGAAGAATTATTCAAAGCTGAAGTTTCTAATAAAAGAAAAGGATATGAAAAAGGTGCTTTAACTGATACAGGTGCTGTTGCCGTAAAAACTGGTGTTTTTACAGGACGTTCACCTAAAGACAGATATATTGTTAAAGACGCAGTTTCAAAAGATACTATCTATTGGGATGACAAAGTAAATTTTCCAACCACTCAAGGAATTTATGATGAGTTGAAAGGATTAGTTTTAAAACAACTTTCTACATCACCAAAACTATATGTAGTAGATGCATTTTGCGGAACAAATGCAGACACAAGACTTAAAGTTCGTTTTGTAATGGAAGTAGCTTGGCAGGCACACTTTGTAACTAATATGTTTATCAGACCATCAAATTACGAATTGGAAAACTTTGGACAACCAGATTTCATTGTAATGAACGGTTCAAAAACTATAAATCCAAATTGGAGAGAGCAAGGATTAAACTCAGAAAACTTTGTAGTTTTTAACCTTACCGAAAAAATTCAGATTATTGGTGGCACTTGGTACGGAGGTGAGATGAAAAAAGGAATGTTCTCTATGATGAACTACTACTTACCATTAAAAGGAATGGCATCTATGCACTGTTCTGCTAATGTTGGCGAAAAAGGAGACGTTGCCGTATTCTTCGGGCTTTCAGGAACAGGAAAAACTACACTTTCTGCAGATCCAAAAAGATATTTAATTGGTGATGACGAACACGGATGGGATAACAATGGGGTATTTAATTATGAAGGTGGCTGTTATGCTAAAGTAATTGACTTATCTGAAGAAAATGAACCAGATATCTGGAGAGCTATCAAAAGAGATGCTTTATTAGAAAATGTTATCGTAGATGAATATGGCGAAATTGATTATTACGATCACTCAATTACAGAAAACTCAAGAGTATCTTACCCAATTTATCATATAAATAAGATTGTATTGCCATCAAAAGCTGGGCATGCTAAAAAAATCATTTATCTTTCTGCAGATGCATTTGGAGTACTGCCTCCTGTATCTATCTTAGATGAAGATCAAGCACAATACCACTTTTTATGCGGATATACTTCTAAATTAGCAGGAACTGAAAGAGGAATTACAACTCCAGAACCATCTTTCTCTCCAGCGTTTGGTGAAGCTTTCTTAACATTACACCCAACAATGTATTCTAAAACATTGATCGGAAAAATGAAAGAACATGGTGCAAAAGCATACTTAGTAAATACAGGTTGGAATGGAACAGGGAAAAGAATTTCTCTTAAAAACACAAGAGCGATTATTGATGCAATTATTAACAGTGAGATCGATACCGTAGCAACAACGACTGTTCCATTTTTAAACCTTACTATTCCAACAGCATTAACAAATGTTAGTGAAGGAATTTTAGACCCAAGAAACACCTATAAAGATGTTGAAGAATGGGAAACTAAAGCAAAAGATTTATCTGCTCGCTACATCAAAAATTTTGAACAATACACTGACACTGAAGAAGGAAAACGCTTAGTCGCAGCTGGACCTTGTTTAGAACCAGTTTTAAGTTAGTCGCAGTTAATAGTAATTATTTTTAAAGTTGGTTTAAAACACCTATTAGGTACTGTAATAAAAAGCAATATCTCTTAGGTGTTTTTATTTTATTTCAGTTTTGCATATTAATTATTTTCTAAACTTTAATTTAACAAATATTTGACCAAACGTTAAAATAAAAATTGGATTATTATTAATTTATGCTCTATATTTGCAAAAGAAACAAAGAGTTATCTAATTTTATAAAGTTATGTTATCAATTCAATTACATCATCATCATTCTCATAATTGCTCTCAAGCGATGTGTTAATGATATGCGTGTAAATCACAATAGTCTAAACCCGTTTGAGTACATCAAGCGGGTTTTTTATTACCTATTCTTTGTACTCAAACATTAATTCAAAAACTACAAACAAAACAACTACAAAATGAGTACACTTAAAATTGCAATTCAAAAATCTGGCCGTTTAAACGAAGAAAGCATTCAAATTCTAAAAGACGCCGGAATCTCAATTGATAATGGAATAGATCAATTAAAAGCAGAAGCTTCTAATTTCCCTTTGGAGGTTTTATATTTACGAAATTCCGATATCCCTCAATACCTAATCGACGGTGTAGTAGATATTGCTATTGTTGGAGATAATTTATTGGTTGAAAAAGGAAAAAACATTGAAGTAATTCAAAAATTAGGTTTTTCAAAATGCAAAGTATCTGTAGCTGTTCCTAAAGCTTTTAATTACAAATCTGTTAAGGATTTAGATGGTATGCGTATCGCTACTTCTTATCCAAACACAGTGCTTGATTATTTTAATTCTAAAGGAATAACAGTTGATATTCACCAAATATCAGGTTCAGTAGAAATTGCACCAAACATAGGGTTAGCAGATGCAATTGTTGATATCGTATCCAGCGGAAGTACTCTTTTTAAAAATAATTTAAAAGAGGTTGAGGTTATTTTTAAAAGTGAAGCGGTATTAGCGGTTTCTCCAAAAGTAAGTCCTGAATCTCAAAAAATAATCAACACCTTAAAATTCAGAATCGAATCAGTATTAAGAGCAAGAAAGTCAAAATATATTTTGATGAACGTTCCAAATGATAAGATTGATGCAGTTGGAAAAATCCTTCCAGTTCTAAGAAGTTTAACGGTTTTACCTTTAGCACAAGAAGGTTGGAGTAGTGTGCACTCAGTAATTGACAAAGATACTTTCTGGGAAGTAATAGACCAATTAAAAGAAGTAGGAGCCGAAGGAATCCTAGTTTGTCCAATCGAGAAAATGGTACTATAACTAAGTCGTAAGCATTAAGTAAGAAGTATTAAGTGCAAACTTGAAACCTTAAACTAAAAACAATGAATAAAATATACAATCCAAAACCAGAAACTTGGTCAGCTATTTTAGAGAGACCAACTAAAACAGTTGATGATATTGAATCTACTGTTAAGGGAATCTTTAAAGAAGTACAATCAAAAGGTGACTTTGCTGTTGCAAAATATACTTCGCTTTTTGATGGAGTTTCAGTTCCTGTGTTAGAAGTTTCACAAACGGAAATTGCAACTGCAATTGCAATGATTTCAAAAGAGCTAAAAGATGCCATTCAATTAGCCAAATCAAATATTGAAAAGTTTCACGCTGCTCAAAAAACAAACCCAATCACAGTAGAAACTACTGACGGTGTTAACTGCTGGCAAGAAAAAAGACCGATTCAAAAAATTGGCTTATACATTCCAGGCGGAACAGCACCTTTATTTTCAACGGTATTAATGTTAGCTGTTCCTGCAAAACTAGCAGGTTGTAGAGAAATTGTTTTATGTTCACCACCAGACAAACAAGGAAACATAAATCCAGCTATTTTATACGCTGCTTATTTATGTGGAGTGACCAAAATATTAAAAGTTGGAGGTATTCAAGCCATTGCAGGAATGACTTTTGGAACTGAATTAATCCCAAAAGTGTACAAAATATTTGGTCCTGGAAATCAATTTGTAACAGTAGCAAAGCAATTAGCAACTCAATTTGGTGTTGCTATTGATATGCCAGCTGGACCTTCTGAATTATTAATTGTAGCTGATGATACTGCAGTTCCTGCTTTTATCGCCTCCGATTTATTATCTCAAGCAGAACATGGGACTGATAGTCAGGTAATTTTAGTTTCAACATCAAAGGAATTGATTGACGAAGTGGAAAAAGAAGTCCAAACACAATTAGAAGTTCTTCCAAGAAAAGAAATTGCTCAAAAAGCGATTGATAATTCTAAATTGATTTATGTTGAAAATGATGCAGTTGCATTAGAGCTAATCGATGAATATGGCCCAGAACATTTTATCATTTGTACTAAAGATGAAGACTTTTATGTAAACAACATTGGAAATGCAGGTTCTGTCTTTATTGGAAATTATACTCCAGAAAGTGCAGGAGATTATGCTTCTGGAACTAATCATACGTTACCAACGAATGGATATGCTAAGAATTACAGTGGTGTAAATCTGGATAGCTTTTTAAAATCAATGACTTTTCAGAAAATAAGTCCAAAAGGTATTCAAAATATCGGTCCAGCTATTGAATTAATGGCTGAAGCCGAAGGATTACAGGCTCATAAAAATGCCGTTACCTTGCGATTAAAAGATTTAAAAAATTAAAGATTCAAGAAATGACTTTCGATATAAACACCATAGTACGTGAAAACGTCAAAAAATTAAAGCCTTATTCTTCAGCTCGTGATGAGTTTGAGGATTTTGATACAGCAGATATGATTTTTTTGGATGCCAATGAAAATCCATATCAAAACGGAGTAAACCGTTATCCTGATCCACAACAGGGTAATGTAAAAGTAGTTTTGGGTAAAATGAAAAATGTAAATCCAAAACAAATCCTTTTAGGAAACGGAAGTGATGAGGTTTTAGATTTATTATTCAGAGCTTTTTGTGAGCCAAAAATTGATAACATTATTTCATTGCCACCAACTTATGGAATGTATAGTGTTTTGGCTAATATCAATGCTGTTGAAAATAGAGAAGTATTACTTTCAACTAATTTTCAGCCACAAATTGAGAAAATTTTAGATACAGTTGATGCTAATACCAAAATTATCTTTTTATGTTCACCAAACAACCCAACGGGAAATTCTTTTTCAACAGAAAGCGTAACAACTTTATTAGAGAAATTCAATGGTTTTGTTGTAATTGACGAAGCGTATATTGATTTTTCAGATAAAGAAGGCTGGTTACAGAAACTAGATCAATATCCAAATTTGATTATCACACAAACTTTATCAAAAGCGTATGGTTTGGCAGGAATTCGTTTAGGAGTTTGCTATGCATCTACAGAAGTAATTACGGTATTGAACAAAATCAAACCACCATATAACGTAAACGAATTGACACAACTTCGTGCTTTGGAACGTTTGAGTGATGAAGTTAAAATTTCAAACGAAATTGCCTCAATCATAGCACAAAGAACCGAATTACTTTCAGTTTTAGATAAAGTATCTTTTGTAGAAAAAATTTATCCAACCGAAGCGAATTTCATTTTGATAAAAGTGGATAACGCTAATAAACGTTATGATGAATTAATTAAAAAAGGAATTGTAATTCGTAACAGAACTACTCAACCTCTATGTGAAAACACTTTGCGTTTGACTATTGGAACAGTAGAAGAAAATAAAAAATTAATGGAGGCACTTTTAGCTATATAACAATGAAAAAAATACTTTTTATAGATCGTGATGGAACGATTGTTTTGGAACCAGAAGGATACCAATTAGACAGTTTAGATAAATTAGAATTTTACCCAAAAGCATTTCAGTATTTAGCTAAAATTGCTACCGAATTGGATTACGAATTGGCAATGGTAACCAACCAAGATGGCTTGGGAACAGATAGTTTTCCAGAAGATACTTTTTGGCCAACACAAAATTTTATTTTAAGAGCTTTTGAAAACGAAGGCGTTTTATTTGATGATATTTTTGTAGACCGTTCTTTTCCAGAAGACAATGCGCCTACACGCAAACCTCGCACAGGAATGTTGACTAAATATATTGACAATCCAAATTACGATTTGACGAATTCATTTGTGCTAGGTGACCGTTTAACGGATGTTGAACTGGCTAAAAACTTAGGAGCCAAAGCCATTTTCATGAATACTACTGATGGAGATGGAAGTACAGAAATCAGTACTAAAAGAGAAGAATTAGACGCAACAATTGCTTTGCAATCTACTGATTGGAAAAAAATATACGAGTTTTTAAAGTTAGAAGCACGTACAGCTTCAATTACCAGAAAAACACACGAAACAGATATTTACATCAATTTAAATTTAGACGGAACAGGACAAAGTAAAATTGACACAGGAATTGCATTTTTTGACCATATGCTGGATCAAATTTCACGTCACGGACAAATGGACTTAGAAATCAAAGTAAAAGGTGATTTAGAAGTTGATGAGCACCACACAATTGAAGATACAGCTATTGCTCTGGGTGAAGTTTATGCAAAAGCATTAGGGAATAAATTAGGTATTGAACGTTACGGTTTCTGTTTACCAATGGATGATTGTTTGGCTCAAGTAGCAATTGACTTTGGAGGAAGAAACTGGTTGATTTGGGAAACCGAATTTAAACGTGAAATGGTTGGTAAAATGCCTACTGAGATGTTTTTCCACTTCTTCAAATCATTCTCGGATGGCGCCAAAGCAAACATCAACATCAAAGCCGAAGGTGATAATGAACATCACAAAATTGAAGCTATTTTCAAGGCTTTCGCCAAAGCAATAAAAGTTGCTGTAAAACGCGATACTGAGAAAATGATTTTGCCTAGTACAAAAGGAATGCTATAAAGGTTATGGTTGTTGGTTGATAGTTATTAGAATGCAACTATCAACCAATTACTAACAACTAACAACTAAAATTAATGAAAATAGTAATTATAAATTACGGAGCAGGAAACATCCAAAGTATTATGTTCGCTATCGAAAGATTGGGATATAAAGCGGTTTTGAGTAATAATCCTGAGGAAATAAAATCTGCTGATAAAGTTATTTTTCCAGGCGTGGGAGAGGCGAGTTATGCAATGATGATGCTAAAGAAAAGCGGATTAGACACTTTGATCCCAACATTAAAACAGCCTGTTTTTGGAATTTGTTTGGGGATGCAATTGATGTGTAACCATTCTGAAGAAGGTGATACCAAAGGTTTAGGAATTTTTGATGTTGAAGTAATTAAGTTTACCAATAAAGTAAAAGTTCCTCAAATGGGTTGGAATACTATTTACAACTTGAAATCTGATCTTTTTAAAGGAATTGCCGAAAAAGAATATATGTATTTGGTACATAGTTTTTATGCGCCAATTTGCGATGAAACGATAGCTACTACGGATTACGAATTAGAATATTCCTCAGCTTTAGAAAATAATAATTTCTACGGAACGCAATTTCACCCTGAAAAAAGTGGTGACGTTGGAGAGAAAATTTTAGAGAATTTTTTAAAAATATAACTTGAAAATCTAAGGCTTTATTACTATAGACTTTCAACCATTAAGACTTAATTAAATGAGAATAATACCTGCAATAGATATCATCGAAGGAAAATGTGTTCGTTTATCGAAAGGAGATTACAATACCAAAATTATATACAATGAGAATCCGCTGGAAGTAGCGAAATCATTCGAAGCCCACGGAATTGAATATTTGCATTTGGTAGATCTTGATGGAGCAAAATCCAGTAAAATTGTCAATTATAAAATATTGGAACAAATCGCTTCACAAACGAAGCTAAAAATTGATTTTGGTGGTGGTTTAAAAGCTGATTCTGATTTAAAAATTGCTTTCGAAAGTGGTGCTAATCAAATTACCGGAGGAAGTATTGCAGTGAAAAACCGTTCTATTTTCGAAAAATGGATTGCTGAATATGGTTCAGACAAAATCATTTTAGGAGCTGATGCTAATAATGAAAAAGTGGCTGTTTCAGGTTGGTTGGAAGATTCAGATGAAGATTTAGTTCCTTTTATTCAAGAATATCAGTCTAAAGGAATTCAGTATGTAATTTGTACTGATATTGCTAAAGATGGAATGCTGGAAGGTCCTAGTTTTGATTTGTATGCTAAAATTTTGACGGAAGCCAAAGGAATAAAATTAATTGCTTCAGGAGGAATTTCGACATTTGATGAATTGCCTAAATTAGCAGGATTAGGCTGTGAAGGAACCATTATTGGAAAAGCGATTTACGAAGGTAGAATTTCGTTGAAACAATTGGAACAATATATCATATCATTGTAGAGACGTTGCACTGCAACGTCTAAACCGCAACAATTGAAAAAAAAACATGCATAATGTTTAGACGTTGCAGTGCAACGTCTCTACTGCAACAATTGAAAAAACACACAATAATGATTAGATGTTGCAATGCAACGTTTTAACCATAATCAAATAAAAAATGTTAACAAAAAGAATAATTCCTTGTCTGGATATCAAAAACGGAAGAACTGTAAAAGGTATTAATTTCGTAGATTTGCGTGATGCTGGTGATCCAGTAGAATTAGCTAAAATCTATTCGGATGAAGGTGCTGACGAATTGGTTTTTCTTGATATTTCGGCAACCGAAGAAAGAAGAAGGACTTTAGTTGATTTAGTTCGTAAAGTAGCTTCAGCTATTAATATTCCTTTTACGGTAGGTGGCGGAATTTCAGCAGTTGAAGACGTAGAAGTTTTGCTTCAAAATGGAGCTGATAAAGTTTCTATCAATTCATCGGCGGTAAAAAATCCACAATTGATTAATGATTTAGCTCAGAAATTTGGAAGCCAATGTATCGTTGTAGCAATTGATGCCAAACAAATTGATGGTGAATGGATCGTGCATTTGGTTGGTGGAAAAGTACCAACTGAGATTCGATTATTTGATTGGGCACAGGAAGTAGAGAAGCGAGGTGCTGGTGAAATCCTTTTTACCTCAATGAATAATGATGGTACTAAAAGTGGATTTGCTAATGAAGCTTTGGCTAAACTTTCCGAATTAGTGAACATTCCAATTATTGCTTCAGGTGGAGCAGGGAATATTCAGCATTTTGTAGATACATTTGTTGAAGGAAAATCAGACGCCGCTCTGGCAGCAAGTGTCTTTCATTTCAAGGAAATTGAAATAAAAACATTAAAAAAAGAACTTAAAAATAATAATATTGAAGTCAGAATCTAAATTCTGAATTCTAAAATCTAAAAATACAATGAAAGTAGATTTTTCACAAATGCCACACGGATTGATTCCGGCGATAATTCAAGATAGCGAAACTAAGAATGTTTTGATGCTGGGATATATGAATGAAGAGGCATATCAAAAAACCTTAGAAACTCAAAAAGTAACTTTTTACAGCCGTTCGAAAAAAAGACTTTGGACTAAAGGCGAGGAAAGCGGAAACTTCTTAAACTTAGTTTCTATAAAAAATGATTGTGATGATGATACTTTTTTGATACAGGCAAAACCAGTTGGACCTACTTGTCACACAGGAGCAGATACATGCTGGCAGGAAACTAATAATGAGAGCTACGGTTTTATTTCTGATTTAGAAAACACAATAAAAATTCGTAGAGAAAATGCTGATTCTGAGAAAAGTTATGTAGCATCTTTATTCGAAAAAGGAATCAATAAAATTGCTCAAAAAGTAGGAGAGGAAGCTGTAGAAGTTGTTATTGAAGCCAAAGACGATAACGACGATTTATTCTTGAGCGAAAGTGCCGATTTACTTTTCCATTATCTAATTCTATTGCAAGCTAAAGGATTTCAATTGAATGATGTTGTCAATGTTTTAAAAGGACGTCAGAAATAGTAATTTTTTTAGGAGCTAATCCCGCTATTCATTACAATCTTTTGTGCCGAACCCCGGCACAAAAGGATTTCCATTACTATCGGGGCTAGGGACATTACTCCACAAATTCAAAAACAGCAAATTCTTTTGGTTGATGAAAACCAAATTCAGAATTTCTATAATATTGTAAAGCAAGATATTCTGTAGAATTACCATAATCAATTCTAAAAACGTTTCCATTCCATTTTGTACCGATTTTTGGTTTACTGAAATTTCCGTTTTGAATACTTTCTAAACTCGAGAATGGAATTTTTATTTCAGTACAAAAACCTTCTGAAGTCATTTTACTGACAGTTTCCATCCCCAAAACTGTAAATCCTAACGAAGTTTTCCAACCGCCACAATCAGGCGAAATACATTCAATCAGCATATCATAATTAGTTGAGAAAGCATTTACTCCAATTTCAACATAATTCTGACCATTTCCATCAGGATCAATAAAAATTTCTACTAAATCATCAGTATTGTATATTTGAGAATCTTTCTCCTTATATGCTCCTATAATTTTAGAATCTTTTGAACGATAGGCAATGTAAAGATTTTCATTACTCCACGAAAGTGAAACAAACGTGCTCTGTGTTCCTTTTACTCCTGAATTATGAACGACAAACGGTCCTAAAAAAGGAATATTCCAATCTGATAAATCCCCATCAATAATGAGGTTCTTGCTTATTTTATGAATCGGAATAATTTGAGAATAACTCGTTATAGAAAATACTAAAAATAAAACATATAAAATTGAAGTCGATTTCATAAAACAAATGTTTTTAAAATACTAAAATAAAGAAGAATAATGATTTGCAACATGATTTGATTAAAATTAAATAGCAAAAAACATCTTTTACTGATAATTAACTAAAATAGAAATCATAAAATTTCAAAAAAACTTAATCTGAATGTTTACATTTGTTGCTAACTAATTTCGTACTAGTACCAATATTTACTTCAAATAATTAAATAATGAAAAACTACTTTGGCTGCATTTTTATCTTCCTTTTAGCGGGTCTGACTACCAACGCACAAGGGCTTCTCAATACCTCTGAAACGAATTTTACTCATCAGGATACTTTGCGCGGAAGCATTACGAAAGAAAGAGCTTGGTGGGATTTAAAATATTACCATTTAGATATTAAAGTAAATTCAACAGAAAAAACAATTACAGGATCAAATACAATTAGTTATACCGTTTTATCCGAAAATAATAAAATGCAAATTGATTTGCAGGAACCCATGCAAATTTATAAAGTAACGCAAAATGGTAAAGAACAGAAATTTGTAAGAAACGGAAATGCTTTTTTTATCGAATTATCTACATTTCAAAAAGTAGGAGAAACAAAAGAAATAGTAATTTCCTTTGGAGGAAAACCTAAAGAAGCAGTTAAACCACCATGGGATGGAGGAATTACTTGGAAAAAAGATAAAAATGGAAAAGATTTTATTGCTTCATCGTGTCAAGGATTAGGAGCAAGTGTTTGGTGGCCAAACAAAGATCATATGTATGATGAAGTCGAAGGAATGACTATTAGTGTAAATGTACCCAAAAATTTAACTGATGTTTCTAATGGACGCTTAATAAATGCAAAAGAATTAAAAGACGGTACTAAAACGTATACATGGATCGTGAAAAATCCAATAAATAATTATGGTGTAAATATAAATATTGGAGATTACACAACTTTTTCTGAGAAATACAAAGGCGAGAAAGGTGATTTAGATTGCATTTATTATGTTTTAAAAGAGAATTTGGTAAAAGCTAAGAAACAATTCAAAGATGTGCCAAAAATGTTGAAAGTCTTTGAACATTGGTTTGGACCATATCCATTTTATGAAGATAGTTATAAACTGGTTGAAGTACCGTATTTAGGTATGGAGCATCAAAGTTGTGTAACTTACGGGAATGGCTATACAAACGGTTATTTAGGTAGTGATTTAAGCGGAACGGGGTGGGGATTAAAATTTGATTTTATTATAGTTCACGAATCAGGTCATGAGTGGTTTGCCAATAATATTACTTACAAAGACATTGCTGACATGTGGATTCATGAAAGTTTCACTTGCTATTCTGAAAGCCTTTTTCTGGAATATTATTACGGAAAAGATGCTGGAGCCGAATATGTAAGAGGTATCCGAAAAAACATTGAAAATGATAAACCAATTATTGGTCATTATAATGTAAATAGTGAAGGATCAGGTGATATGTATTACAAAGGCTCAAATATGTTGCACACTTTACGCCAACTTGTAAATGACGATGTAAAATGGAGGAATATTTTGAGAGGATTAAATAGTACTTTTTATCATCAAACCGTTACTACCAAACAAATTGAAGATTATTTAAGTCAACAAACTGGTATGGATTTAAATCCATTTTTCAATCAATATTTAAGAGATACTAGAATTCCAACATTAGAATATACATTTAAAGAAAATATTTTAAAATATCGCTGGATAAATAGTGTTTCTGGCTTTGAAATGCCAGTAAAAGTAATTATAAACGGAACTGAAGTTTCCTTGAACCCAACTTCAGATTGGACCGATTTGGACAGTCCTTTTAAAATTGAAAAAGTAGAAGTTGATAAGAATTTTTATGTTCTTTCTAAAAATATTGATTAAATCATTTTCGCTTCGTTTAACACAAGAAAGACCTGTAAATACAGGTCTTTCTTGTGTTAAAAGTTTTATTTATTGCAACTTAGTGTCGTAATATTTCGTAAATTATTAAAATTAAATTAATTGTTTGAATACATATTCCCAACTCGTTTTAATAGAATCATTTGGATTTGGAGAATAATTAGTTTCTTGTTCTACAAAAAAGTGCTGCATTCCAGAAAGTTTAGCTTCAGCAAAAATAGCTTTGAAATTAATACTTCCTTCTCCAATTTCAGTATTCCATTCTCCTTTGGATTTATCCATGTCTTTTACATGCCACATTGTGAACCGCCCAGGGTTTGCTTTAAACAATTGCAAAGGATCGTTTCCTGAGCGAACTACCCAATACAAATCCAATTCAAAGTCAACTAATTTTTTATCAGTTTCTTGCAATAAAACATCATAACCTGTTTGACTTCCAAACTTCGTAAACTCAAAATCATGATTATGATAAGCTAATTTTATCCCTGCATGTTTACATAAAACAGCAGCTTCGTTTGCTTTTTGCGCAATTCGTTTGAAATCATCTAACGTACTTCTTAAACTTTCTTCCAGCCATGGAATAACAATGTATTCACTTCCTAGTTGATTGGCACATTCAATTGATGCTTTCAAAAAATCAGCATTATTATCTTTTAAAAAAGATTTAAAATCATAATGTCCGCTAGGTGCTTTTAGACCATTATCGGTAAGTATTTTTTTGAAATCTTTTGCAGATGTACCAAAATAACCTTTATCACTGGAGAAACCGTAAGTTTCGACTTCTTTATATCCAGACTTTGCTACATGTTCTAAAACACCTTTTACATCTTTAGAAAATGATTCTCTCAATGTATACAATTGAAGACCGATATTTTTTGGTTTTGCAGAGAAGGCTAGGGAAGGTACAATTGCTAATGTTCCTAATGCCAAGCCACTATTTATTATAAAATCTCTTCTTTTTATCATTGTCTTTATATTTTATTAAATTAAATATCACAAATTGCAATTGCCTTTTTCAAAGAGGCAATTTTATCTTTTTGTTTAGGAATAAACTCTTGTCCTACATAACCTGAAAAACCTGTATCAGCAATAGCTTTCATTATAGCACTGTAATTGAGTTCTTGAGTTTCATCAATTTCGTTACGTCCAGGAACTCCTCCGGTGTGGTAATGTGCAATATACTTATAATTTTCGTTAATAGTACGAATTACATCACCTTCATCAATCTGCATATGGTAAATATCATATAAAAGTTTAAAATTTTCCGAATTGATTCTTTTCACTAATTCCACTCCCCAATTTGTTTTATCACATTGATAATCTTTGTGGTTAATCTTGCTGTTCAATAATTCCATGACCAAGACCACGTTATGTTTTTCAGCAATTGGAATCAATTTCTGAAATCCAAGAACACAATTGTTCCATCCTTCTTCATCTGTTTTTTCTCTACGGTTTCCGCTAAAACAAATTAAGTTTTTGTAACCGGCCTTGGCAACCAAAGGAATCATTTCTGTATAATTTTTAATCAGTTGCTCATGAAATTTAGTATCATTAAAACCATCTACTAAATTCAATTCGGCACCATTACACATCGTAGAAATAAGATTATGCTTTTTCAGTACTGGCCAATCTTTTGGACCAACCAAATCAATTCCTGTTATTCCAATTTTTTTTGCTTCTAAACAAAGGGTTTCGATATCAAAATCATTAAAACACCAACGAGCTACCGAATGATTGATTCTGCCTTTTAGTATATTCGATGCTAATTTTGATTCCTCTTCCAAAGAATTCAAAACAGATGTAAAACCACTTGAAATTCCTAAAGTTACAGTTCCAGCAAGAATTCCTTTTAAAGCTGATCTCCTATCAAAAGTATCACTCATTTTTTCAATGTTTTAAAATACTTAAATTCCGTTTTGTATTTGTTTTTTCTCTTGAAATAAAAGAGCAAAAATCAAGAATACAGCAAAAGCAATTCCAGCAGGAATTATCCAGACCATTTGCCAGTTAGTTGTCCCTTCAACAGTTTTATAATTATCAGTAATCCAGCCTGCAACAGCAAAACCAATTAGCATTCCAATACCATAAGTCGCTAGTGTTATAAGACCCTGAGCTGCACTTTTATATTTTTCTCCAGCTTTTGAATTGGTGTAAATTTGGCCTGAAACAAAAAAGAAATCATAACAAATTCCGTGTAAAGCTATTCCAAGGATAAGCATAAAACTCAAATCACTACCGTTGCCATAAGCAAATAACACATAACGAATCGCCCAGGCAAGCATCCCTACTAAAATTGTTTTTTTGAAACCAAAACGGGCAAAAAACACAGGAATTAATAATAAAAAAAGAGCTTCGGAGATTTGTCCAATTGCCATTTTTCCTGTTGGATTTTCGACTCCTGCAGCAGTCAAAAAAGGATGTGCATTTTGATAATAAAAAGCCAAAGGAATACAAATTAGAATCGACGAGATGAAAAATATTAGAAAATTTTTATCCTTTAAAAGCTTTAATGCATCTAATCCAATAATGTCACCAATCTTAATTTTTTCTTCACTCGCTTTCGGTGGTGTTTTTGGTAATGTAAAACTAAATAAACCTAAAATAAAAGCCGCTATTCCAGCCAAAAGGAAAGTATTTTTAAGTAATCCTTTAGAAATAGCCTCTGCAGAATCCCAATGAAATAAGAAACTAATAGACAAACCTGCCAAAATCCAACCAATGGTCCCCCAAACTCTAATGTTAGCAAACTCTTTCTCAGCATCTTTCATTTGATTAAATGCTACTGAATTTACCAAAGCTAAAGTTGGCATATACAAAATCATATAACTTAAAACATAGGTATAAAACAACCCAACATCATCTGATTGGTACATTTGATACATTAAAAATGCACCAGCAAGGTGTAAAATACCTAAAATCTTTTCCGCATTAAAATAGCGATCTGCAATTAAACCAATTATAAAAGGCGCAATGATGGCTCCCCAGGATTGAGTTGAAAAAACAGCTGCAGTTTCGGAGCCAGAAGCTTTTAAATTGTTTCCCAGAAAAGTACCAAGAGTGACAAACCATGCCCCCCAGATAAAAAATTCCAGAAACATCATAACAGATAATTTAATACGGATAGTTGAATTCATAAAGAGAAGCAGGTTTTTAGTTAGTATTTCTTTTGGAACAATTATTTACAGCCAGTTGTGGTTTCCATCGTATTCCACTCTTTAATCATAATATTACGATACCAAACGTTATTACCATGATCTTGCAAAGCAATATGACCTTTTTTGAAAGTTCCAAAACCAGGCCAAGCAGCAAATTTACTTCCTGCAACCAATGCTTTAAAATTATCATCCCAAAGTACTGATTCAACAACAATAACTCCATTTAAAACCAAAGTCAATTTTCCATTTTTACATACAACTTCGGCAGTATTCCATTCTCCAACTGGTTTAACTGGTTCTGATTTACTTTGAATTAAATCATATAAATCACCAGCACGGTGTTTAGTAATTTTCCCATCAGGATGTCCATCATTATCTAAAACCTGCATTTCTAAACCAGTTTCATAAGTGTTTTTATATTTTTGTGGATTGTCATTAACATAAAAAATAATTCCACTGTTAGCATTTGGTGCCACTTTCCAATCTACTTTTAAATGAAAATTTTCATATTCTAAATCAGTTAATAAATCGCCTCCTTGTCCATTTTTGGCCGCTTCTGGGTCAAAATGTAAGACGCCATCTTCAACTTTCCAACCAGCACTAGCCGAAGTTTTACCATATGTATGCCAACCAGTTGTAGTTTTGCCATCAAAAAGAGGTTTAAAGCCTTTTTGAGCTTGTAATGTTTGAAATAAAGTAAATGCTAATACTGTAATAATAATTTTTTTCATGATTTTAATATTTATTTTTTAATATTTTAAAAACTTAGGTTTTTCCAACCTTCTCTATAATTTCGTTTTACAAATTGATTGACATCGTCTACATTCGTTACTTTCTTAGATTCATTATCCCAAAGTAGTTTAACAGAACGACCTGGATACACATCTTCTCCTAATACCTCTTTATGTAAATCATAACCTCTAACGGCAAGATTAGCCATTAATAAAGCTTCTGTTAAAGGACCAGCAAGCTCAAAAGGCGAACTCAACTCTTTTTTTCCATATCCAGCAATACAACCTTCTATCCATTGTTTTTGATGACCATTAGCACCATCTTTTACTCTAGGATATTTTTCGGCTATTTTTAGATTTTCATTACGGCTTAAAGGTAATAACCTTGGGTTTTCACTATACGTATCGCAAAGCATTTTCCCTTTGGTACCAATGAATAAAGTTCCATTTCCTCCATCACCAAATATCTCGTTAGCTCCTAATTCTTCTGGGCGTTCTGGCTGAATACCACCATCCATCCAATGCATTTTAATATCGCCTTTCGTTTTATCAGTTTTTGGAAACGTTAATGTCACATGGCTGGAGGGAGGACAACTATCAGGGAAATATCCTCTTCTAAACTCGTCAACATAAACTGAACCAACGCTACATTGTACATCTTTTGCGTATTTTAAATTCAATACAGAAAATGGTGCTTCCATTAAGTGACAACCCATATCTCCCAAAGCGCCTGTTCCATAATCCCACCAACCACGCCAGTTGAAAGGTACTAATTTGTCAACATAATTTTTATTCGGAGCAGTTCCCAGCCATAAATCCCAATCTAATTCTTTAGGAATTTCAGTTTTTGCTGTTGACCAAGGAATCCCTTGTGGCCAAACTGGTCTATCTGTCCAGGCATAAACAGTATGTACATCCCCAATTAAATCTGCATCGTACCATTCTTTTAGAATTCGAGTACCATCATTTGAAGATCCTTGATTTCCCATTTGCGTAACTACTTTGTAGCGAGCAGCCGCTTGAGTCATCATGTGAGCTTCGTAAATATCATGTGCCATTGGTTTTTGCACATATACATGTTTACCTAATTGCATGGCTGAAAATGCCTGAATAGCATGATTATGATCGGGTGTAGAAACTGAAACGGCATCAAAGTTTTTATGCTCTTTGTCCAGCATTTCGCGCCAATCCTTGTAAAATTTAGCTTTAGGCAAAGATTTCACACTATCGGAAGCTCTTCTAGTATCAACATCACACAAATAAGCAACATTTGCAAGACCACTTTTTTCAAAAGAACCTATATCTGACCTTCCTTTTCCACCAACACCAATACTGGCAATTAATAATCGGTCACTCGGCGCTACAAAACCTCTTCCCATGACATGCCTGGGAATAATCATTAAGCCAGCAGTTGCCAGAACACCTTTTTTAAAAAAATCCCTACGAATAGTAGATTCTGGTTCATTTTTTTTATTTAAATCTTGATCCATAAATAGTTTTCAATTTATTTATTCAATGAGAGAATGTATTTAGCAATTTTTTTTGCATCATCTTTTTTTAATGCGCTATGTGCTGCCATAGGTATTCCACCCCAGACTCCAGAACCTCCTTTAATAATTTTATCAGATAAATAATTAATATTTTTGTCATTTGTTGGATATTTTTTGGCAATATCTAAATAGGAGGGACCTACTACTTTTTTATCTATTTTATGACAAGTGGCACAATCTAATTTAGCCATTAATTTTTCTCCTTCAGAAGGTTGGTCATTATCTTTAACGCTACTATATTTATTTGGCATTGTTTGAATATCAGAGAAAGAACTTAAACCACCTATAATCAGTATTGCTACTAAAATTTTAATTTTCATATGTTTTTATTTATTGTTTTATAATCCTAGATTTTTTCTATTAAGCTGTGAATTGGTCTCTACCGCTGCAAAATCATCAAAAGCTTTATCTGTTACTTTGATAATGTGTTTTTTTATAAATTCAGCTCCTTCACGAGCTCCATCTTCTTGATTTTTTAGACAGCATTCCCATTCCATTACAGCCCAGCCTTTATAGTCATATTGTGCTAATTTGCTGAAAATGGTTTTAAAATCAATTTGGCCATCACCAGGCGAACGATAACGTCCTGCACGATTTAACCAACTTTGATACCCTCCAAAAGTTCCTTGTTTTCCTGTTGGATTAAATTCTGCATCTTTTACGTGAAAAGCTCTAATTCGTTCATGATAAAAATCGATGTATTGAATATAATCCAATTGCTGGAGAACAAAATGTGAAGGGTCATACAATATGCAGGCGCGTTCATGATTGTTTACGGCTTTGAGAAACATTTCATAAGTTTCACCATCAAATAAATCTTCTCCTGGATGAATTTCATAGCAGACATCCACGCCATTTTTATCAAATTCATTAAGGATTGGCAACCAGCGATTTGCCAGTTCTTTGAATCCATCTTCAATTAAACCTGGTGGACGCTGTGGCCAAGGATGAAAATATTGCCATAATAATGAACCGCTAAAAGTAGCATGTGCATTAAGTCCTAAATTTTGAGAAGCTTTTGCAGCATAGTGCAACTGTTGCACTGCCCATTCTTGTCTTGCTTTTGGGTTACCTCGCAAAGTCTGAGGAGCAAATCCGTCAAAGAAATCATCATAAGCTGGATGAACAGCGACTAGCTGACCTTGCAAATGGGTTGAAAGCTCAGATATTTTTAATCCGTAGGAAGCAACAGTACCTGTAAGTTCATCAGCATACGTTTTACTCTCAGCTGCTTTTTTTAAATCAATAAAACGAGAATCTAATGTTGGAATCTGTATACCTTTAAAATCTAGATTAGCAGCCCATTGGCAAATTCCTTCTAAAGAATTAAAAGGAGCTTCATCAGATATAAATTGTGCTAAAAAAACCGCAGGTCCTTGCATTGTGGTCATTTGATATGATTTAAATTATAAATTCAGTCCATTTTTGAGTTGATTTTCCAGAAGCAATTACATTTTCTATAAAAGCCATTCCTCGAACACCATCTGCTACTGTTGGAAAATCAAGCATTGTTTCCGTTGGTTTTTCACCCGCTAATTTTGCCTGTAAAGTCAGTGCAAAATTTTTATATAAATTTCCAAAAGCTTCCAAATATCCTTCTGGATGCCCACTTGGAATTCTGGTATTAAAAGCAGCAATTGGTGATAAATAACCGTTTCCTGTACGATACAATTGAGCAGGTGCATCTAACCATTTCACCACTAGAGTATTTGGTTCCATTTGATGCCATTCCAGACCGCCTTTTTCTCCATATACTTTAATTTTTAAGCTATTTTCTTCACCAGCGGCGATTTGACTGGCCACTAAGATCCCATTAGCACCATTATCAAATTTAAGCAGTACGTTTCCGTCATCATCCAATCTTCTGTTGGCAACGACAGTATTAATATCGGCACAGATTTGAGTAATTTTCAATCCTGAAATATATTCTGCTAAATGTGCCGCATGAGTTCCGATGTCTCCCATACATCCACTGATTCCACTTTTGGATGGATCTGTTCTCCAAACAGCCTGTTTGTTTCCAGCATTTTCAAAGTCAGTACTTAACCAGCCTTGTGGGTATTCAACCATTATTTTTCGAATAGCACCGAAATCATTTTCAGCTACCATATTTCTGGCTTGTTTCACCATCGGATAACCAGCATAGGTATGTGTCAGACACAGATAAAGTCCAGTATCTTTTACTTTTTGTTCTAATAATTTTGCCTCAGCCAGACTTAAAGTCATGGGTTTGTCCAAAACAACATGAAAACCATTCTCTAATGCTAACATAGCAGGAGCAAAGTGTGCATGATTTGGAGTCACTATTGAAACGAAGTCCATTCTTTCCTCAGGAACGAGCTTTGCTTCGATTTCAATCATTTGAATATAGGATTCATAACATTTATCTTGAGACAAACCTAATTCTTTACCGGATTCAAGGGATACATCAGGATTGGAGCTAAATGCACCACAATGCAGTTCAATTAATCCATCCATATTTGCTGCAATGCGATGTACTGCTCCGATAAAAGCATTTTTGCCGCCGCCAATCATTCCCATTTTTAATTTTCTCATATTCGAATAATCCTCGTCTAGATGTTTTTTTTCTTTAATTCTTTTACAGCATAATCACAAGCTCTGGCAGTCAAAGCCATATATGTTAATGAAGGATTTTGACAAGCACTTGAAGGCATGCAGGAACCATCAGTAACAAATACATTACTTACTTCATGCATTTGATTCCATTTGTTCAACACGGACTCTTTTGGATCATTACCCATACGGGCAGTTCCCATTTCGTGGATAGTCATTCCTGGATAACAACCGTTATCATAAGGTTTTACGTTTTTGACACCTGCTGCTTCAAGCATTTCGACAGCATCATACATCATATCCTCACGCATTTTGGCTTCATTTTCTTTGTATTCACAGTCAATAGCTAAAACGGGTTGTCCCCACTTATCTTTTTTAGAATGATCAATGTAAACTTTGTTTTCGTAGTAAGGAAGCATTTCTCCAAAACCACCTAATCCCATTGTCCATGACTCAGCAGGTCTTGATAAAATCTCTTTAAAATCTCCACCAAAGTCTAATTCAGCTACTTCTTTATGCCAGTTTCCTCTACTTGCCGCTCCTTGATATCCAAAACCTCGCAAATAATCTCTTTTATCATCATTAAAATTCTGGTATCTTGGAATGTAAATACCGTTGGCTCTTCGCCCATAAGTATATTTATCTTCAAAACCTTCAACAGTTCCTTCTGCGCCACATCTAAAATGATGATCCATTAAATTGTGTCCAAGTTGTCCGCTTCCATTCCCTAAACCATTTGGATGAGCCTCAGAAGTTGAATTCAATAAAACAAAAGTGGAACCTAGTGTTGAACCATTTACAAAAACAATTTTAGCATAGAATTCCATACTTTCATTAGTCTGACTATCAATAACCATTACGCCTTTGGCTTTTTTGGTTTCTTTATCATAAATTATATGATTGACGATAGAGTAGGGACGAACTGTTAGTTTTTTTGTTGCCATGGCAGCCGGTAATGTAGAAGACTGTGTACTGAAATAGGCACCAAAAGGACAACCTCTACTGCATAAATTTCTATACTGGCAACTACCTCTTCCTAAATGAGGTACTGTCAGATTTGCCGTACGGCCAATAGTCATTATTCGGGATTTGTTATAATGCTTTTCGATGCGTTCTTTTACTGATTTTTCAACGCAATTCATATCCATTGGAGGTAAAAACTGACCATCAGGCAACAGAGGCCAACTTTCTGTCTGACCACTGATTCCAGCAAATTTTTCTACATAATCATACCAAGGTGCAATATCTTTATATCGGATTGGCCAGTCATTACCATGACCATCTTTTATATTATCTTCAAAGTTGTGATCACTGAAACGGTAGCTTTGACGTCCCCACATTAATGACTTTCCACCAACATGAAAACCTCTGTACCAATCAAATCGTTTATCTTCAGTGTATGGGCATTCCAAATCATTTACCCACCAGCTTTCATTGGCTTGGCTGTATGGATAATCTCTGGTTTGCACTGGATGTGTTCTCTTTTGTTCTTCGGTCATTTTCCCACAGTAGGCTATTTCCCAAGGCGCTTTCATTGCCGA
This sequence comes from Flavobacterium sp. 5, assembly GCF_002813295.1. Taxonomy (NCBI): domain Bacteria; kingdom Pseudomonadati; phylum Bacteroidota; class Flavobacteriia; order Flavobacteriales; family Flavobacteriaceae; genus Flavobacterium; species Flavobacterium sp. 5. The sequence continues at coordinate 4,466,430 of NZ_PHUE01000001.1, read as the reverse complement.
ATCATAGTCTTTAATATGTTCAATATTTTCTCCGCGTTCTAACATTAGGACTTTTAGCCCTTTTTGCGTTAATTCTTTCGCTGCCCATCCGCCACTTATTCCTGAACCTATAACGATTGCGTCATAAGTATTTTGTTTTTTTAAATCTGTATTAATATTCACGAGTTCCTTTATTTGAATTAATAAAAAATAATCATCAGCACTTCGGCACTATGTTGCCCAAGCTTTCTGACCTGGTTTATATTCTACAGCACCATCATATCTTCCCGGAATAGGTAAATATTCTCGAGCCATTGTACACCCAATTTCAGAAGAGAAATAACCTAAAAGGGTTAGATCTCTAGCAAGTAAAAAGAAAGAAGGTTCACTATTGGCATCAATAGTTTCTTGTTTCAACTCATTCATGAGTTGATTTTTTTCTTCATTATTAAGTTTTAAGAACTCTTTGTTGAATTTTGTTTTGCATTTAGTCTGCATGGCTTCAAATCCATTCTTAAAAACTTCCTGCAATTTTGGAGGATAGCAATCTTTTATAATTAATGGTATTAATGCACCAACTCCAGCAGCTTTTGCACCAGGAGATAATGAAGTTGTTGGCAAAATAATTTCAGCAAATTCAGCCAGAATTTCTTCATCTGTTGCTAAATAGGAATACGTATTCTTTCCTGGTTCGAATACAGTAAAACTTTCAAATAAAACCCCCATTGTTGTAGTCGAAATTGCCCCGCCCATTAAATAAGCTATTTTTTTTAGTGCCTCACGTCTTTCCATAATTTCTAAATATTAAAAATAATAGCTAATAATTGCAAATAATATATTTATTAATAGATTACAATAATAAGTAAAAAAACAATATATATATATTTATACTCCTAATTAATTGCAATAAATTCATAATTCACAAGTAATAAAACGTTTTAGTAATTATTATCAAAAATAAAAAGCAACTCGTAATAAAAAGCAGAAAAAATCAGAATTTTTTAAGAAAATGTTTTCTCTATAGTTGAAGGGCAAAAATAAAAAAAAAATAAAATATACAGTAAAAAACTTACTATAATACATTCTATAGTAACCATTATTACATTAAGAAAATGAAAAAAACTAACTTTCAACATCAAACAATTGAACCTGACTTTTCAATCTGTCAATCAATAAATTCATCATCCTTTTATTTAAACTCGAAGAATTTTTGATATAAAGCGCATATTCTTCAGTTGTAAATAATCCGATAATCATCCCTTTTAAAGCATTTCTGAATTTAATATCTTTTTGAATTGCATTTTCAATAATACTCAACTTATTTTCAACCGTCCTGGTATAAAAATCTCTTTTGTATTTACTGATGTAATTTAAAAAGGAGGCAATAAACAAATCATTCTGTAATTTCAAAATAGGTCTAAGCACTTCATTTTGAAACAACTCATCTGATAATGACTGAATGTTTGTTTCTCCTAATGATTCTCCACGAATTTCCTTGATTATTTTATCTCTCTGATTCATCTTATTTTTTCTTAAAAATATAAAATTTACTGATAGCAAAATCTTATTTTAGCATTATTAAATAAAAAAACATGAGATTTCATACTAGAAAATGGGTAAAACCAGAAGACCTAAACCCTAACGGAACTTTATTTGGAGGAAAATTATTAGCCTGGCTTGATGAAGAACTAGCTTTATACACCATTATACAATTAGAAAATTCCAGAATTGTAACCAAACACATGTCCGAAATAAATTTTAGAAGTTCTGCCAGACAAGGGGATATAATCGAAATTGGAATAGATGTAGTTAAATTTGGGCGTAGTTCTCTCGAATTAAAATGTGAAGCCAGAAATATGATGACTCGCGAAACAATCATTACTATAGACAGCACCACAATGGTTAACCTTGGTGAAGATGGCAAACCAAAATCTCACGGAAAAACTGAAATTGAGTTTGTAAAAGACCGGTTATAAGCACCCTAGAGTTAAGCCTTAACAATATTTTCAGCAGGCATTACAAAAATTTCCAGATCAAAATAGGAAACCGAAGCAATAACGTGATCAAATATATCTGCCATGATGTATTCGTAATTTTCAAAACGTTTGTCTTTTGAAAAAGCATAAACTTCAAGAGGTACACCATAAGGAGTTGGTTGTAATTGCCTGCAAATCATCGTCATGTCTTTATTTATACCAGGAGTTTGATGAAGGTATTGGGTAATATATTTACGAAACAAACCAAAATTAGTTAGATTTCTTCCATTTATAGCCAGACTTTTATCAATTTCATGGCTGTTATTATAGTTATCAATTTCAATTTTACGAGTCTCAATATAAGCTCTCAAAAATTCTATTTTTTTAAATTCATTAAGCTCTTCTTCTTTTAGAAAACGAATACTGCTGGCTTTAATTATAATATGTCTTTTAATTCGTCTTCCATCAGAATTAAGCATTCCTCTCCAGTTTTGAAAAGAATCCGAACTCAGACTGTAGGTTGGAATCGTTGTAGTCGTATTGTCAAAATTTCGAACTTTTACTGTAGCCAAACTGATTTCTATCACATCACCATCAGCACCATAACGTTCCATAGTAATCCAATCGCCAATACGAACCATATCATTTATAGCAACCTGAACACTGGCCACAAAACCTAAAATTGTATCCCTAAAAATTAAAATAATTACTGCCGATACTGCTCCCAAAATGGTCAATAACTCTTTTTGATCAATATCAAATAATTTTGAAAGAATAACTGTAATACCAATCATCCATAGCACAATCATAATAACTTGAATGAAACTGTCAATTGGTTTATCGCTGTATCGGGGTTTCAATTTTAAATAATCTCGAAGAGTATTAAAAACGCTTCGGATTATCCACAAAATCATTAGAACAATGTAAACACGAACAATTTGGCTAAAGAAATTTTCCCAATATTCAAATTTATCCAGAATTACCGGAACCGACCGAACAACAAAAGTTAACGGAAACAAATAAGAAACATAAGTTGCCGTCTTATTACTTACCAATAAATCATCAAATTTCGTTTTTGTATTTTGAGATACAATAGTCAGTACAGTTACCAATATAAATCGAAAAACAATAAACAATCCATACACCAGAACGCAAAGTATAATTAAGTCGAAAAATAAACTTAAATACGTTGCTATACTTCTACTCATTCCCCAATCTCTGAAAACAGGATAGAGAAAAGTAAATATGGAGTGAATTATTTTATTCATTTTCTATAAATATTTTTTTTCGACGTAAAAAGTTCCAAATGGCAATAACGAAGCAATCAATATAATTCCAAAGGTTTTTAAATCCCATTTTTGAGAGCTTTTCAATAAAAAAGCTAATAATATATAACCAATAAACAATACACCATGGCTCATCCCGATAGGGTATAGCAATGTTTTATAAAGTACTAAATTTGTTGGTTTTATAAAAAGCATATTTGAAAACAACACCAAATAGGAGATACCTTCTAAAATGGCTACAACCTTGAAAATTTTAAGCATGTGAAATAAATAAATTAGATTAAAAAAAGTAAGTTAATGTAACGATTATTTACATAAACTAAATTTCGAAAGCAAAATTAAGTAATAACATTGGTAATTGCGGTATTGATAAATAAAGAAATTACTTTTGTATTCTTAAACTTTTACAATGAGCAAGCGAGATTTAAAAAAATATTTGAATGAACTCAATAAAGAACAGCTCGAAGAGCAGATTCTTGAATTGTATGAAAAGTTCAGTCCGGTAAAAGTGTATTATAATTTTGTATTCAACCCAAAAGAAGAAACATTATTACAGGAATGCAAACTAAAAATATCTCATGAATATTTTCCGTTGCAGACAAAAGGCAAAAGAAAAAAACCTAAAATGAGACGTTCTGTTGCTCAAAAATATATCAAACACTTCATTGTTTTAGGAGTAGACCCCTTCGTTATTGCCGATGTGATGCTTTATAACATCGAAATCGCCCAGACTTTTGCATCAGAAAACATAATAAGACAAGAATTATTTTACAAAAGCATGTTTAATTCATTCGAACAAGCCTTAAATTTCATTATTTCAAATGGAATTATAAGCGAATTTAAAAATCGATTAATTGCCATTTGTGACGAAGTTTTGCAACAAAAATGGCAGAATCTGTCTGATTTCAAAGCAAATATTGAGCTTTTAGAAAATTAAAAGTCAGTTTAAAAAATCATTTTAATTTATTTCCAAGCATAATTTTTTTAAAAACATGGCTTAATAACTGTTTTTTAGGCGTATTTTTGCAAAAATCCAAAAATAAACAATGCATCAAGAGAGTATAGAAATTGAAACTGAAGTAAGAAAAGAACTTTACGCTTATCAAAAAGGAGACATTGACGCCATATTTGAGCGTATAGACAATGCACCTGCTCAACATCATTTATTATATCAATTGCCTACAGGTGGAGGGAAAACTGTGATTTTTTCTGAAATCGTGCGCCGTTATTTGTCACAACACGACAAAAAAGTGGTTGTACTTACACACCGTATCGAATTGTGTAAGCAAACTTCAAAAATGCTTAAAGGATTTGATGTAAAAAACAAAATCATCAACAGTAAAGTAAAAGAACTTCCAGACCAAAACGATTATTCATGTTTTGTTGCCATGGTCGAAACTTTGAAAAACCGTATCAATGACGAAAAACTTCATTTAGATAATATTGGTTTGGTAATTATCGATGAGGCGCATTACAATTCCTTTAGAAAATTATTAAAATCATTCAAAAACGCATTCATACTTGGAGTTACAGCAACGCCACTGAGTTCTAATATTAAATTGCCAATGCACCAAAGCTATGATGAACTTATCGTGGGAGACACGATTAGCTCATTAATAGATAATGGTTTTTTGGCAAAAGCAGTTACTTATAGTTACGATGTTGGTTTAACCTCTTTAAAAGTAGGTATCAACGGAGATTACACAGTAAAATCATCCGATGATTTATATACCAATATGGCCATGCAGGAAAAATTACTGCACGCTTACACCGAAAAATCTTTAGGCAAAAAAACCTTGATCTTCAACAATGGTATCAACACCTCTTTATATGTTTACGAAACATTTAGAGAAGCAGGTTATGGTATTCGTCACTTGGATAATACCAGCAGTACCGAAGAACGAAAAGAAATCCTGCACTGGTTCAAACACACACCAGATGCGATTCTAACTTCTGTAGGAATCCTTACAACTGGTTTTGATGAGCCAACGGTTGAGACGATTATTTTGAACAGAGCAACCAAATCTTTGACTTTATATTTCCAAATGATTGGTCGTGGCTCTCGAAAATTACCTGGAAAGGATGAATTTGCAGTTATCGATTTAGGTAATAACGCAGCTCGTTTTGGACTATGGAGCGATCCTGTAAACTGGCAGCATATCTTTAAATCACCTGAGTTTTACTTGGAGAATTTAAGAGACGACAGTGAAATTGAAGTGCATTTCAAATATACGATGCCTCCTGAATTACGCGCTAAATTTAGCAAAACTGCAGAGGTAACTTTTGATGTAGATGAAGAACACAAACTCGCTATAGCTCAGAACTTAAGATCTAAAGTAGTTTTAGAAAAATCGATAGATCAGCATGCTGCAATGTGTGTCGACAATACCGAAGAATTAAATGAAGCCAAAGCACTTTCAAGAGAATTGGAAGCAGATATTGAATACCGTGTAAAACGTTTCTCAAAATGCCTAAGTCAATGCAGTAAAAACTACAGAGAATGGCTAATGGAAGATTACAAGCTAAAAATGACTTTATTAATCGGTAAAAAATATCGTGAGAAAATCATGAACGAAGCCGATTAAATAATTTTGTAGAGACGTACTAATTAGTACGTCTTTATAGTTTTTTGAAGTCAACACAATAATAAAAATTAGGAGCTAATCCCGCTATACGTTCCAATCTTTTCTTTTTTAAAGAAAAAAAGAAAAGGATTTCCACTACTATCGGGGCTAAAACACATTCCGCAATTCAACAACATTTACAATTAAAAACAAAAATATGTCAAATCAATTCTCAGATTTAGGAGTTTCAGCTCTTGTACTAAAAGCGATTACCGAAATGGGAATTGTAACCCCAACCGAAATTCAGCAAAAAACTATTCCTTTATTGTTAGCAAACAATACTGATGTCGTGGGACTTGCTAAAACCGGAACAGGTAAAACAGCAGCTTTTGGATTGCCTTTATTGCAATTAGTAGATACACAATCTCCAATCGTACAAGCTGTAATTCTAGTGCCTACACGAGAATTGGGACAACAAATTTTCAACAATCTGGAAAGTTTTGCAAAATACATTCCCGAAGTTTCAATAGCAGCAGTTTGCGGTGGAATTCCAATTAAACCACAAATCGAAAGATTAAATGAACCAACACACATTGTTGTTGCAACACCAGGTCGTTTGATTGATTTGTTGCAACGCAAAGCTATTAGCCTAAAAGAAACTAAATTTCTAGTTCTGGATGAAGCCGATGAAATGGTCTCTATTTTAAAAGAAGGCTTAGACGAAATCATCACCGAGTTACCAAAAACATACCGAACCTTCTTGTTTTCGGCAACAATGCCTGGAACCATCAAGCAATTAATTCAGAATTACTTAAATAAAAATGTAGTTCAGGTTAGTGCTAGTATGGAAACTGTGGGTAATCAAGGCATTGATCACAATTATATTGTAGTAGATCCAATAGAAAAACTTGATGTTTTGATGCATTTTCTTAATTCAAAAGAAGGAGAACGAGGTATTATCTTTTGTAAAACCAAAGCAGCCGTTAATAAATTAGCAAAGAATCTTGCTATCAATAGATTTTCATCAGGAGCATTGCATGGAAGTTTATCCCAAGGAATCCGTGACCGAATCATGGATCAATTTCGTGAAGGACATATCAATATTTTAGTAGCTACCGATTTAGCTGCAAGAGGAATTGATGTAAAGGAAATATCTTATGTAGTTAATTATCATTTACCTGATGTATACGAAGTATACGTACACAGAAGCGGTAGAACGGCTAGGGCAGGGGCAAAAGGGTTATCTTTAACTGTTTTACAGCCTGAAGAAGTTGCTGAAATTGCTGATTTTGAAAAAGAACTAGGAATTCAATTTACCAAATACAAAAAACCATCCGTGGCTAGTATTGAGGAGAATAATACACTTTTGTGGGCGAAACAAATCTTCAAAACTAAACCCAATCATGATGTTGATGCCGAATTGAAAACAAAAATAAAAACCATTTTTCATCATCTTACCAAAGACGAATTAATTGAAAAATTGTTAGCGAATTATATATTGCAAAACAAAACTGAACCTACAGAAAAGCCTGTTAAAAAATTCAAAAACTAAGGTTTTACTCCTGATTTAAATCGTACTTTTATAAATATAATCTTTTTATAAAAGTACGATATGCAAATAGTAATTATAGGCGGAGGCTTTGCTGGTATTAACTTAGCAAAAGAACTAGCAAACGAAAAAGGGATAGAAGTAACCCTTGTAGATAAAAACAATTACAATTTTTTCCCTCCACTCATCTATCAAGTAGCAACAGCCTTTTTAGAACCTTCAAGCATCAGTTATCCTTTCAGAAAGTTTTTTGCAGGCAAAAAAAATCTGCAATTTCGTTTGGGTGAATTACAAAAAGTGATTCCAGCCGAAAACAAAATTATCCTAAATAATGGGGAATTACAGTATGACCACTTAGTATTTGCAACGGGCGCAGAAACTAATTTTTTTGGTATGGAAAATGTCAAAAAAAATGCCATCCCAATGAAAACGCTTAATGATGCACTTGAGATGCGTAATGCTTTACTAAAAAATCTAGAAAAAGCAGCCATTTGCAAAGATATTCGCAAACGCAGAACACTCTTAACCATTGTCATTGCAGGTGGTGGTCCTACAGGAGTTGAAGTTTCCGGGATGTTTGCAGAGATGCGTAAAAACATTTTACTCAAAGAATATCCAGAACTCGATACATCTGCCAGTAATATTTATTTGGTTGATGGAGGCGATGCTTTGTTATCACCAATGAGTGAAGAATCACAAAAAGACACCTATGAAGCCTTATCAAAACTAGAAGTTGTTATAAAATTAAACACCCGAGTAGTTGATTATAAAGATGATACTGTTTTTTTTAATGATGGAAAAACTATTAAAACCAAAAACTTAATTTGGGCAGCAGGGGTTTCAGCTCGGGAATTTGAAGGAATTCCAAACGAAAGTTATGGTCGCGGCAAAAGAATGACAACAGATGCTTTCCAAAAAGTAACTTCTACCGAAAATATATATGCCATTGGTGATACTTCAATTCAATTTGATGATAAAAGTTTTCCTGAAGGACATCCTCAATTAGCACAAGTAGCAATTCAGCAAGGAGTTAATTTGGCTAAAAATTTCAAATTATTAGTGCAAAATAAGCCTTTACAACCTTTTAAATACAATGACAAAGGTTCTATGGCAATTATAGGAAAAAACAAGGCTGTTGTAGATTTACCTAAACCAAAAATGCATTTCAAAGGTTTTTTTGCATGGATGATTTGGTTATTTGTACACCTTATGTCATTAATCACATATCGCAACCGATTAAATACTTTTTATCATTGGATGATTGCGTATTTATCAAAAGATCAATCTTTAAGAATGATCATCAGACCTGAGAAGAGAGCAAAAGTCGATGCATAAAGCTAATAACTTTTTTATTCAATCTCTAATTGTAGATAAGAAGATACATATTTAAGAAATACAAAGTATAAAACAAACCTTGCTATAGATCCTTATTTAAGACGCTTTGAGAAGGTTTGTTTTGTATATTAATAGCTATAAGCAATTTTAAAAACTACTATAAATCTAAAATTTTATTCACCATCAGGTTTGGTAATTTCAAATCGGGCGCTCATCGGCAGAGTCCAATCACTTGGTTTGCTTGGGTTTTTAAAAATATAATAAGGAACTGTAGGTTTAATATTTTTAGCAAGATCCAAACCTGCATTTTTAATATTCTGTACTATGCATTTAGCCAATTCATTGGCACCAAAGCTATTAAGGTGGGCATTATCAGCCAAAGCATTTATTTGTCCAGGAAAGGTGTCGTCTGCATAATAAACGAATGCTTTTTTTGAAAGTTCATTACCCCAGCTTTGGTATAAAGAAGTTGTCATTTTAGTAACATCTATCAAAGGAACCTGCATCTCTTGAGCCACTTTTCGCATTGCATCTGGAAACTCGCCGTGAGTAGGCTTTAAAGTTCCATTAGAATTAAAATAACGTCTTTGCACCGGAGTTACTAATATTGGAGTACCTCCTTTATTTCTTGTTTTGGTAATAAAATCCTTTAGTAATGCTGTATACGCTCCCGAAGCTTCTTTTCCTTCACCTGTTGCTTTTTCATCATTGTGGCCAAACTCAATAAAAAGATAATCACCTGGTTCCATTAAGTATAAAATTTTATCTAATCGATATCCAGACATAAAAGAACGGAGCGTTAAACCGGAACAAGCATAATTGGCAACCACTACATCTGTAGTCAAATAATTTGGAAAAAACTGTGGCCAAGATGCCCAGGGTTCCAAATCATGTTCCATAACGGTAGAATCCCCAGCCATATAAATTGTTTTGATTTTTGAAATAGGAGTAATTTTGATGCCTTGAACAATTGATGTCCCCAAAAACTCCAAAGTTAATTTCTCATCCCAATTCAACCCCTTAATCTCAGCAGGTTTAAGATTAATGGTATTGGTTACATCAAATTTTCCGGTTCTGATATTGACCACAAAACGTGCAGTTTTAGTTTCTTTTGCCGCAGTTTTAATTTCTCGTAACATCAATCTTCTGGACTCTGTCTTTACAGTTGTAATTCCGCTGTTGTTGCCACCCAAAACGACCTCCACACTATAATTTCCTTCTGGAAGTTTTATCGAAAAATAGAACGGACTCTTAGCCGATATTGATCTTTCGTCAAATGTTACATTTTTATCGGATTGTAAATCAAATCCGTATCCAATAGCTTTAGTATAAGCAACAACTTTATTTATGAGTGTACCCGATTTTTTATCAGTATTATTACCAAAATTAAATTCTTTAATAGCTGCATTATCTTGGGCATTGGCACAGAAAAAGCGGGTTATGCATAGAAAAAATAAAAAGATGCTTTTAAAGTGTTTCATAATGTGTGTTTCTTAAAAAATTATTCAATATAAACTAGTTGCTAATGTACATTGATTGCTCTTATTTTTATCAAATTTGACACTCATTTTTTGTAATTCGTTGAAAAAATCAAGCAAACTATATGCAAGAATTTGGCAGGCAAGTAATTAAAAAAAAAACGAGAGATAGATTTGCACAAGCGAAAGCGAACTGATGAAGTAATCTATACCCGTAAAGTGAATCAATACTATGTCTAGTTTTGAAAAAATATTGATAAAAATTTAATGCCCCATCATAATTTCATCATCTCCGGAATTCAGAATTGTTTTCTTTATTTTTCTTTTACCAATATTCAAAATAATAAAAGCAATAATCGTGGTACAAGTCATAATGGCAACCATCGGAACCATAGAATTTTTCACAAAAATACCTACTGCAAAAGAAGCAAAAGCGCCAAGTCCCAATTGAGTAGCACCCATCAATGCTGAAGCACTTCCTGCATTTTTGGAAAAAGGAGCAAGAGTCAAAGCTGCTGTATTTGGGTTTGAAATACCTAAACATCCCAAAAACAAAAACAACATAATAATCGTGGTATACAAATCCAAAGAATCATTTATAGCCAAAATTAAAAAAATACTACTGAAAATTATTTGAGTAATTAATGATGCAAAAATCATCTGTTCGCTAGAAAAACGTCTTAAGAAAAGAGAATTAAGCTGACTGGCACCAATAAAACTTACAGACATAAAAGCAAAAATCCATCCATAAATTTGCGCATCAACTTTCAAGATGGTCATAAATAAAATTGGTGAAGCAGCTACATAAGTAAACAATCCTGAAAATGAGATTGCTCCAGTCAAAGCATATGTGTAAAACTGCGGTACTTTTATAATTGAGATAAAATTTTTAATTATTGGTCTTGGTCTTAAAGAAATTGTAGTATCTGGTTTACGAGTAATAGGCAATCCCATTTGAGAAGTAATAAGGACAAAAATTCCCATTCCCATTAGAATTAAAAATACAACGTGCCATCCGTAATAGCTTGTAACATAACCACCAATAGTCGGCGCAAGCATTGGTGAAAGCCCTAATACTAACATTAACTTAGAAAGCACATTTGGTATTTCCTTTACTGGAAATAAATCTCTAACCATCGCAACAGATGCCACTGTAGCAGCACAGCTTCCAACAGCCTGAATAAATCTAAGTCCAATGAACGTATTTATATCAGCTACAAAAACACAGGCCAAAGAAGCTAAAATATATACCAACAGACCAATAAACAAAGGTTTTTTTCTTCCAAAACGATCTAATAATGGTCCATATAATAACTGCCCAAATGAAATTCCAATAAAATAACTGGATAATGACATAGAAACATTGGTTACTGTAGTATTAAGATCTTGAGCAATTCCTGAAAATCCAGGTAAATACATATCAATTGAAAATGGCCCAAGTGCCGTCATGGATCCTAAAATCAGAATTAATTGAAAATATTTTGCTTTAGTCATTTTTAGAAAACCTTTTTATTTTTTTTTTGCAAAAGTAACTTTTAAAATTATGTTCTAAACTATTATACATTAATAGTTGTTTTTTCATTTGGCTTTTAAATTAATAAAATTTAGAATTAACTCAGTTATTAAAATATTAAACGGTTACAAATGGATAACAAACTAATAGCAGTTCTTCAGTCAAATTTAGATCAACATAAATGAACTATAATTTATATTATGTAAAATAGAATTTTATTAGAACATAATGTTTTCTTTAATCTGTTCGTATATCTTTAATTCAAAAAACACTACTTATCTCTTTATAAACCTTGCGTTTCAAAAATGTCAAAAAAAAATCATTGCCAAAACGACAATGATTTTTTAACTAACTAATTATTCAATTATTTTACTTTAAAACCAATATTCCAATTGTCCCAACTTAAAGTTACATCATTTGCATTTATGGCATAAACTAATTTTTCAACCTTTGAACTTGTTGTTTGTGGTTTTACTTTCACACGAAGCTGATCTTCTTTTTCATTATATTTATAAGCCCCCCATTGCTTGGCTTCTTTATTAAAAATAATGGTACTTTCTGTTTTATTAGGAATTATAAAAAAAGAATATTTACCTGCTGGTAATTTAGCGCCTTCAATTGTAAGGTCTTTGTCAGTTTCAAAAGTTGTTGCCTCATTCGCTCCAGCTCTCCAAACTTGGTCAAAAGGAACTAATTCTCCCCATATTTTTCTTTCTCTAACTGAAGGACTTCCGTAATTTATTTGAATTGTAGTACCATTGATTTTTCCAGTTGCTGTTTCTGGCGGGCTTTTTGGTTTTTCCTGTGCATTTACAAATGATATTGCAAAAAAAGTGCAAAATATTAGTAATGTGATTTTTAAAATTTTCATAGTTTCTTTGTTTATTTGCTATTAAAATTAAATATTTATAATTATTGCCATGTTATTTATTGGATATTTATGATAATTTTAACTAAGAATAAATAAATCAAATATAAATTATATCCTTTCGTTTTGATACCTATTTTTATTATTTTTACGTGCATTACTTTACAAACTAACTATGAATACAATTGCCGAAAATATAGCTGATTTTTTAAAGGTATACCCACCTTTTGATAACTTGACTTTTCAAGAATTGTCTGTAATAGCTACAAATATTAGAGTTTTAAATTTGGAGAAGAACGAAACTTTATTCCAAATAAATGACAAACTACACGATTGTTTCTATGTTGTGTCTTCTGGTACAATTCATTTATCTGTTATTGCTGATGCTGAAGAAACACTTTTAAATAAGTGTCATTCTGGTGATGTTTTCGGACTAAGACCTTTTTTTGCTAAAAATAATTACATGATGACTGCTAAATCTCGTGAAGAAAGTATTGTATATGCTATTCCTATTGCGACATTTAGACCTTTTGTAGCTAATAATCCAGATGTACTTAACTTTCTTTTAGAAAGCTTTGCTACAAATACTTGGAATCCAAAAGAAAAAGAAAATTTAAGAGGTAAATTAGCTACTGATAATGTATTTTACATTGACCAAAAGTCAGAAATGCAATATTTTCAGTCTTTAACCTATAATAGATCACCACTAATAGCAACGATTAATGATGTAGCAAAGGACATTGCATTTCTAATGACCGAAAATCTCTCGTCTAGTGTTGTGATTTGCGATAACCATTTACCTATTGGAATCGTTACTCATACTGATATGTGCTCCAAAATTGCTACGGGACAATTTCCATTAACAGTAACTATGAAAACTATTATGTCTTCGCCTGTAGTAACTGTTGTTGAAAATATTTCATTGGCTGAAGCGCAACTCATGATGTTGAAAAATAATGTAACTCACTTATGTGTTACTTTAGACGGAACAGATAAATCTGTTGTCAAAGGAATGATTTCCGAACATGATTTAATTATTGCACAGGCCAATAATCCAGGTGTTCTAATCAAAGAAATTAAAAGAGCATCTAATGCTAAAGAACTTAAAAATCTTAGAGAACGCTTAACTGAATTGATTCAAAATTCAATTCATAAAAATATACCACTTTCAAATATTTACAATATCGCGAGCGAAATAAATTCAGCTATTTTAAAACGCGCAGTCGAATTGTCAATATTAGACCTAGGTTCACCTCCTGCTCGATTTGTTTGGCTAAGCATTGGAAGCCAAGGAAGAAAAGAACAATTATTACTTACAGATCAAGATAGTATTTTAATCTTTGAAGATGTTTTACCGGACAAATACAGAGATGTAAGAGATTACTTTTTGAAATTAGGAAAAAAGACAACTGCAACACTAGAAAAAGTAGGTTATGAATTGTGTCCAAATGGACATATGGCAAGTAATATGCTTTGGTGTAAATCATTGACTGACTGGACTAAGCAATATGATAGCTGGATGAATACTCCAGGTGAAAATAGCAATGATCTGAGTAGTATTTTCTTTGATTTAGAACTCGTTTTTGGTGAGAAAAAAATATTTGAAGCTATCGAAAATGTAATTGAAAAAAATTTAGAGGACAATTCTTTGTTTTTTGATTTTCTAGGCAATGACGCCTTAAGAAAAAATTCGCCCCTTACTTTTTTTAAGAAATTTGCTGTAGAAGAAGAAGAACCACACAAAGACGAATTTGACATTAAAACAAAAGCTTTAATGCCATTAATTGATGGCGCTAGGTTATTTGCTTTACATTTTAACATCAAAGGATTAAACAATACCTATTTACGCTTTAAACAATTAGCAATTATTGATTCCAAAAATTCTGACACTTATCTTAATTGCGCGGAAGCATTTTTAACTTTATCAAAGTTTAGAGTAAATGAAGGGCTAAAAAACGAAAATGCAGGTCAATTCATTAATTTGAAAGAATTAACAAAATTAGACAAAGAAAAATTAAAGAATGCCTTAGCCCCAATGAAAGAACTCGAAGAGTTAATTAAAAGTAATTTCAAACTAACGCAATTTTCATAAACATGCTTGATTGGCTAAAAAACATAAACAAAGAACATCCAGAATTTTGGAAAACTTATCTTTCTAAGTTTGAGCAAAAATCAAAACGATACGTTGTATTTACAACTGAAACTTCTGGCTTAAATCCCGAAAGTGATGTCATATTATCAATTGGATCATTTGCAATAATTAACAACCGAATTCATATCGGAGATAATTTTGAATCTATTTTGCTTCAATACAAATTTTTTCATGACAACGGACTTTCAAATGAATTTATCCTTGAAAGTAAAATGAAAAAATTAAGTGAACCCGAAGCAATGCATGCCTTTATAGAATATATCGGAAATGCTATTTTAATAGGCCATCATGTTGATTTTGATGTTGACATGATTAATAATGCCTTGATAAGATTAGGATGTGGTCGATTAAAAAATGAAGCCTTAGATATTGATGTCATGTATCGAAAACTTGTAGATATAAATGACAAGCAGTTTTCACTAGACGAACTATCCGAAATTTTCAAACTACCAAAAAGTTATCGCAATTCCCCTTCGGAAGATGCTTACACTATTGCTCTATTATTTTTAAAGTTGAAAAAAAGATTAGGAATTAAATAATTTCAGATCGTTTTACAAGGAAATTATCTTTTGAAAACGTCCATGATGGGTTATAGAAACAGGTTGAATTGTATTTGTACTGTTATCTAAAATATTAGGTATTCCATTGGTCTTTTTTATATTTTCAGTTGTTACTAAAGATTTTATTTTAGTAAAAACTGCTATATCAGTAGCAGCTACAGAATAAACGTAAGCATCCGTGATTTGTGTTTGAGTATAGAAAACAAAATCATCTATAACAACTTTTCCGGAATTTCCATCATCATAATAACATTGTAATAACCATGGAAAATAACCTTTAATTCCTGTACATCGATTATAAATTTTATAAGCCGCTTCTTTTCTACTCCATAGATTCCAAACCATCAGTTCAGGATTAGAATCATTATGAATCAATATTTGTTCTTCAAAAGAAAAAATTTTTTCCAAAAAACCTTTCCTTTTCCAATTACTTTCTTTTCTAGCTAACCTAAGATCAACTATATCATTCCCAATCATTGTTTCAGTAATTCAGTTTCAATAATACCAATTGCCTCTTTTACATTGACCATTTGTTTCATTGACTCGTTATCAATTATGATGTCAAACTTTTCTTCAATATCTAATATCACATCAACAAGATTAGCCGAATTTATTTTTAAATCATTTATAAAATCTGTTTCTTCAGAAAGAGAATCTAAAGCTTCCTGATCTTGAACATAAGGCTTCACTATATTTTTCAACTGTTCTAATGCTTCTTCTCTATCCATAAAACTATATTTTTATACATTAACTATTTAATATTAAAGCTACTAAGATATATATTTTTTAAAAACAACACATCCATTTACATCTCCAAATCCAAAACTAGCTTTTAAAATAATATTTATTTCTGTTTCAATCAATTGAGTTGGAATTCTAGAAGAATCTACTATTGACTCAATTTCGGAATGCAAATCTTCACAATTCCGATTTGGAAAAACATATCCCTCATGCAATTGTAAAACAGTAGCAACACTCTCAATACTTCCAGCAGCCGACAAGCAATGTCCGACAGTCGATTTCAAGGAATTAATATATGGAAAATCAATTCCTTTTCGATTTAATGCCGCACTCCAATTTGAAATTTCCAAACCATCCTTAGCAGTTGCAGTAAGATGACCATTAATAGCATCAACTTCTTCACTCGAAATACCTGAATTTTTCATCGCATTTTGAATGCATCTTTGGACTGCTATAGGATTTGGAGCCGTTAATGTCCCTAAACCTCTTTGTCCTCCAGAGTTCAAAGCACCTCCTAACACTTCAGCATATATTCTTGCTCCACGTGCTAATGCCGTTTCCAAATCTTCCAAAACTAAAGCTCCAGCACCACTAGCCGGGACAAATCCCGAGGCACTAGCTGACATAGGCCTAGAAGCTATCTCTGGAAAATCATTGTGCTTGTAGGTACATACCCGCATCGCATCAAATCCTCCCCAAATATATGGTCCGGAATCACTTGTACTTCCAGCTAAAATACGTTTAGCTTGCCCTGATCGAATACGATCATACCCCATAATAATGCTTTCGGCACCAGTAGTACAGGCAGAAGAATTTGAAGATACCAAATTCCCTAATCCTAATTTACCTCCTAAATAAGCACTCACTCCACTATTCATTGTTTGAATTACTGAAGAGCTGCCTAAATTCCTAACTTTAAAATCATCAATTTTATAAATACTTTCCCTAAATTTATCAATTCCAGAGGTTCCAGATCCGAAAACAGTCCCGCTATCCCAATCTGGCTCATCGAAATGCTCTATTGATAGTCCAGCATCTTTCCAAGCATCAATTCCTGCTATAACACCATATAAAATACCAGAAGAATTAAAATTTTTAAGTTCTAATTCAGTAAAATACTGTAACGCTAATTCTGTAGAAACATTTGGCATTCCAGCTATTTGACATGAAAATTTTAATCTTTCCAATTCTTCAAAATACCTAATACCTGAAATTCCATTTTTTACCGCATGTTGAAACACATCAAGCCCTACCCCATTTGGAGCAACAACACCTAAACCCGTTACAACAACTCGATTTTTCATGTATTTAATTAGATTTAAACCATCATTCCCGAAATTATCCCATTACAAACTATTTCATCCTTTTCATTTTTCATACTTACTTTACACTTTAACTTTCCAAATCTGAAATAGATTTTTTCCGAAATCACAGTAACTTTCTCCTTAGGGAAAACTGCTTTTAAAAATTCAATATCGGTTGATGTTAAACAAATTGCAGTTTTTAAATTTATTTTTTCTTTTAACAAATAGATACCTAAACACACTAATCCAATTTGTGCCATAACTTCTATCAAAATAACTCCTGGTGTAACTGGATTGTCTTTAAAATGGCCTTTGTAGAAATCCAAATTCTCATCAAAAAAATATTCCCCCACTACTCCATCTTCACTAATTTCGATAATCTTATCAACAAACAAAAACGGCTTAGAATAAGGTAATTTTGATATTATATCCATTTATTAACCAATTTATTTTAGAAAAAAAAACTTTTACATACTATCTAGAACCCCAATAACACTCTTTGAGCCGAAAATCCAGGCCCAAAACTCAACATCAAGCCTTTTGATCCTTTTTGAGGTTTTTTATCCATAAATCGCTCTAAAACATACAATACAGTTGCGCTTGACATATTCCCATATAATTTTAAAACCTCTTTCGTGTCATCAATGTTTTTTCCATAATCAAAAAAGAGCTCTTCTACAATTTGTATAATTTTTTTTCCTCCTGGGTGAAAAATTAAATGATCAATATCCTTTATTTTTAAACTGTTTTTTTCCAAAAAAGGATGCACAATAGCTTCAAAATGAGAAGCGATAGTATTTGGTACTTCAATATCCAAAACCATTTGCAATCCAGAATTTGTAAGTTTAAACCCCATCATATCAATATTATCATAAAAATGATACATTTCTTCGTCAATAATTTCAACCCCCTCTTCCTCTTCAACCGAAGAAAGCAATACACATGCTGCTCCATCACCAAAAATAGCTGCACTTACAATGTTTGCCATTGAAAAATCATTCAATTGAAACGTAGCTGTAGGACTTTCTACAGCAATAACAGCGGCTTTTTTACCAGGGTTCGCTTTTAGGAAATTTTTCGCGTAGATAATTCCCGAAATTCCCGCTGCACAACCCATTTCTGTAACCGGCAATCTTACAATATCCTGTCTCAATTTCAAACTATTAATCAAATAGGCATCTAATGAAGGAATCATGATACCGGTACAACTTACAGTAATAATAAAATCTAACTCCTCTGATAACCACTCAGCTTTTTTTAACGCTTTATCTAATACTTTTTCTCCCAGAATAATTACTTCTCTACAGTAAATATCATTTTTATCCTCAAAAGAAGTATTTTCAAAAACAGCTATAGGATCCATTATAGAATACCGTTTATCAACTGCAGCACCTTCAAAAATTTTCTTTACTTTTCGAATAAAACGATCTTCTTGCCCTTCTAACCAAATATCCAAAAAAGGAAGAATCTCTTCAGTACTCCTTGAAAACTTAGGCAACTGCTTCGCAACACATTTTATTTTTACGTTCATTATTTTTTTGATAGTTACATTTTAAAATTAAAAAACTAAACCTAATTTTATTTCTCAATTATCCATTGATATCGGAAAGCCCATTTCCACTTAATGCTATATTTTTTAAATTTCAAATTTTCTGAAAACTCAAGCAATTCTCGTTTTTTAAATCCTCTTAAAATAGAAGTCAAGCCGTCTTTTCGAGACATTTCATTCAGACGAAACACAAAACAAATCACTTGAAACAATCGATAAGCTATAATACTTCGATGTAAATCATTGATAACTAATCCAAACTTAGAATTAGTATTAAATAAATTTAAAATTTCAACAATTTCTTTATTTTCAAAATGATGTAATGTTAAGGTAAACAATACTATATCGTATTTTAACTCACTAAAAGATTCACTAAAAACATCTTCACATCTATACTTTATATTTGAATAATTTTTAGACAAAACGTTCGCGTAATTCACAGTATACTTATTAGCATCAATTCCAACAAGTTCAAAATTCAAGTTATTTCGAACACCGAAATCAGCTAATTTCCGCAACATATCTCCATTACCACAACCAACATCCACAATCGTAATCAAATTCAAACTAGGAACTTTTTTTAATAATTTTTCAACTCCTTTTAAAGTCAACTTATTACCTCCCAATAACTGATTAATTTGTGCAATTTTATCCAATGATTCTTTCAAAACATCTCCTCCCAAATCAAAATCATCTATTATTTCAGGATCATCGGTTCTATATTTTGTTTTTATAAACATCTTGCTTTTATTAATCATAATTTAAAGATCAAAAAATACTAATCATTTACAACTATTAACTTACCATGAGTTCTCTTTATTATAATTGGTAATAACTTTGGGAATTTAATCATTATTTTCATCAAAAAAGCACTAGTTTTTTGTTTTTGTAATATAAATGTTAAAAAACGCCCCATTCTTAATCTTTTTTTAAAGTTCAGATTCCATTCCTTTATGTATCTCTTTTCCAATTGCTTTCTAGATTTTATTTCATTTTTATGTAATTTTTCTATCAGTTCAGAAACAATTTTAGCACTATGAATAGCCATAGCCATACCGTTTCCGCATAAAGGATGAATCAAACCAGCAGTATCACCAATCATCAAAATATGATTTTCTACCGTGTTTTTAGCATCAAATGATATTTGACTAATTGTTAGAGGAGTATCAAAAAGTAATTCACTAGTATCAAAAATTAATTTTAAATATGGATTCTTAACTACAACCTGATTTTGAAAATCTTCAATACTTTTATATTTTTTAAATGAATCATAACTAGCCAAATAACAAATATTTACAGCGTCATTCTCTACCTTTGAAACACCACAATACCCTCCTTTAAAATTGTGCAATCCTACTAATTCATTAGAATATTCACCTGAATAATGAGCTTTTACTGCCAACCAATACGATTTCTTAGTAATAAATTCACGTTTTAATTTTTGATCTATATTAGATCTCTTTCCGAAAGCACCAATTACAATTCCAGCTGTAATCGTTCTGTTATTCAAAGTAGAAATTGTAAAAAAATCATTTTTATAAACAATATCATCTACACTATCCTGTATGATTTCACAACCATTCTGAATTGCTTTTCTATAAAGGAAATCATCCAAAGCATAGCGACTAACCCCAAATCCGCCAAGAGGTAAATTACATTGAATTAATTCACCATCGGCAGTAGAAAAATCTAGCTTTGAAATTTGAGTAGGATTTAATTGAGAAATATCCAATGAAAGCCAATTTAAATAAGGTACAATTTCATTTGAAATATACTCTCCACAAACCTTATGCTTTGGATATTCATTTTTCTCAATTAAAATAACTTTAAGTCCAATTTTTGACAAATGTATTGCCGCCGTAAGTCCAGCTAATCCTCCTCCAACAATTACAATCCCTTTGATAATATTCATATTAAGACGATTTATAAAGTCATAACTACAAAGTACTGTGAAAATACACAAATGTTAGCAGAAAAACGAATTCACCATTTCTTTTTAGTAGAAATTAATAAGTGGAAAAATTAAAATTTTGTGACTTGTTTTTTGAATTTTCAAATCCTATATTTGCTTTCGAATAAAGAAAAGCATGGAACAATTTGTAGTATCGGCCCGTAAATATCGTCCCCAAACATTTAAAGATGTAGTGGGGCAAAAAGCGATTACCAATACCTTACTTAACGCTATTGAAAGCAATCACTTAGCTTCAGCTCTTTTATTCACTGGTCCACGTGGTGTAGGAAAAACAACTTGCGCACGTATTCTAGCTCGAAAAATAAATCAACCAGGTTATGATGATCCCAATGAAGATTTTGCATTTAATGTGTTCGAACTAGATGCTGCTTCAAACAATTCGGTAGATGATATTCGAAATTTAATCGATCAAGTACGTATTCCTCCACAAACAGGGCAATATAAAGTATATATCATTGACGAGGTACATATGTTATCTTCAGCGGCTTTTAATGCATTTTTAAAAACTTTAGAAGAACCGCCAAAACACGCCATTTTTATATTGGCAACCACTGAAAAACATAAAATTATTCCAACGATATTATCTCGTTGTCAAATATTTGATTTCAAAAGAATTACCGTAAAAGACGCTAAAGAACATCTAGCAGAAGTAGCTACTAGTCAAGGTGTTTTTTTTGAAGATGACGCTTTGCATATCATTGCCCAAAAAGCAGATGGCGCTATGCGAGATGCTTTATCAATTTTCGATAGAGTGGTTTCTTTTTGCGGAAACAACTTAACTCGTCAGGCCGTAACCGAAAATTTAAATGTTTTAGACTACGAAACCTACGTTACAATTACCGATTTACTTCTGGAAAATAAAATACCTGACTTATTAATCGCTTTCAATGATATCCTCGCCAAAGGTTTTGACGCACACCATTTTGTTTCTGGACTAGCTAGTCATTTTAGAGATTTATTAGTAAGCAAAACTCCTTCAACCCTTATTTTACTTGAAGTTGGCGAGCAAGCTCAAAAAATGTACGGTATTCAAGCCCAAAAATGTAGTCAAGATTTTTTATTAAAAGGCATCGAAATCGCCAACGATTGTGATTTAAAATACAAAGCAAGTCAAAATCAACGACTACTTGTTGAACTTTGCCTAATGCAACTAGCCTCTATCAATTATGATGGAGAAAAAAAAAAGTTGAACAATTTATAATCCCTCCTACTTATTTCAGAAAAACTGATTATTCAATAGTTGAAGTTTCTAAAAAAGAAAACACTATTATCAATGCCAACAGCAATAAAGAGGGCAATAATCAAAATACTGAATCAAAAGTCCTTACGCCTGAAACCGTAAAACCAATTGATGTTGCTGTAGAAAAACCACAAATTCAAAACAATACAACATCAAGCACAATAAACAACGAAGCAAAATTTTCTGCTTTGTCCCTTAGCAGTATTCGAGCAAAAAAAGCTTTAGAAGAAAACTTAAAAGGATTTGTAAAAGAAGACAATACTATACTTCCTACTGAATCATTTACAGAAACAGAAATGCTTTTGCAATGGACTAAATATGCTGAACGTCTTGGAAATAAAGGGTATAAAATAATGGAGTCCTTATTATTAATTAATGACCCAAAATTAAACAATACTAAAATTACTTTTGAATTACCTAACGAAGGATCTAAACTAGATTTCGAAAGCGAAATGATTGGTCTTTTAAGGCATTTACGAGGACATTTACATAATCACGACATAAATATTGAAGTCATTGTAAATGAAAGTATAGATATAAAAAGAAGCTTTACGGATCAAGATCGTTACAACCGTCTTTTAGAAATAAATCCAAACATTGAATTATTAAGAACCACTTTTGGTTTAGATTTAGACGCATAAATTACTTTCTTTTCTTTACATGAGCATTTAATATCATAAATTGTTATTTTTATACCAATTGATAACAAACTATAACGCTATATTAGATTTTTCTAACTATTAAAAAACTAAAAAAAATGGAGAACAAATTAGCTAATCCAGCGCCTTTAGGTCTTTTGGGTTTCGGGATGACTACAATTTTATTAAATATTCACAATTTGGGTTTTTTCCCTGTTAGTGCCGTAATTATTTCGATGGGAATTTTTTATGGTGGCCTAGCCCAAATAATCGCAGGAATACTATCTTATAAAAATGGAAAAACATTTGCTGGAACAGCTTTCACTTCTTATGGCTTCTTTTGGCTAACTTTGGTTGGTATTTGGCTTTTTCCAAATACCGGTTTTGAAATGGCAGGAACAACTCCAGCACCATTTTTTGGTTGTTATTTAACTCTTTGGGGAATTTTCACTGCTTTTATGTGGTGGGGAACTTGGGGAGGTAGTAAAGTGCAACAATTTGTATTTTTATCATTAACGATCTTGTTTTTCGTTTTAGCTATAGAAAAAATTACCGGTATTGAATCATTAGCTCCAGTTGCGGGAGCAATTGGTGTAATTTGCGGAAGCAGCGCCTTTTACTTAGCAGTAGCAGAACTCTTAGAAGAACAAAAAAACAAAAGAGTTTTACCATATTAACATTCTAAATTCAGGTTTCAATATATAAAAAAGGTTCAAAACACATTTGTTTTGAACCTTTTTTTCTTTTAAAGGAAGAACTAAAAAGTATCGATATCCAAATTCCAGTTTAATTCAGAACTATACCATAATTGTCCTTGAGAAACTCGCAAAGGACAATCGAAATTATTAGTATACAAAACCCCTGTTCCTAATCCTTGAGGCATCGAATTATTTAATAAAAAAGTCCATTGAGCAATCGCATTCAGTCCAATATTACTTTCCAAAGCGGATGTTATCCACCATCCTATATTATGTTTTTCAGCCAATAAAATCCATTCTTGAGTCCCTCTAAATCCTCCAACAAAACTAGGTTTCAAAATGATGTATTGCGGCTTGATTTTGAGCAATAAATTTTCTTTTTCTACAACTGTAAACACACCAATCAATTCCTCATCTAATGCAATCGGAAAAGGAGTCACTTTACACAACTCTGCCATACTGTCAGTGTTGTTTTTCTGTATTGGCTGCTCAATACTATGTAGTTTAAATTCAGACAATTGAATCAATTTAAATAAAGCTTCATTTGAATCAAAAGCACCATTAGCATCTACTCTGATTTCGATTTGTTCTGGTGCAAAATTTTGTCGAATAAATCGCAATAATTGCAGTTCTTTATCAAAATCTATAGCGCCAATTTTGAGTTTAATACAATTATAACCATCAGCTAATTTCTCTTCAATTTGTTGCTTCATAAAAGCCTCTTCTCCCATCCAAACTAATCCATTTATAACGATAGATTTGACCCCATTTGTAAAGTCAGAAGGAAAGAGTAAAAAGGGATTTTCACTATCCAAAGATTGGAACGCTATTTCAATTCCAAACTGTATTGATGGAAACTCTAATAAAGCTTCCCAAAGCTGATCTTTACCAAGATGAATATTAGTACAAGTCCATTGTAATTTTTCTTCATAATCGGAACGATCATCAATACTCAAGCCCCTCAAAATACCGCACTCTCCTATTCCTTTTTTACCGTTATGCTCCAAAACAATAAACCAGGTTTCTTTTTCTATCATGACGCCGCGAGAAGTCCCTGATGGGCGTTTGAAATTTAAAATATATTTATGATAGGCTGCTTTCATTGAATTGCGATACTATTCTTTAATCAATTTTAATACACGCTCAAAATCCTCATTCTGAATTCCCACTTTTTGGAATGCCTTAAAATCCTGTTCAGTTTTCTGAACCCAACTCAAATTATCCGTTACATTTTGATTTTGGTATTTTTTGTAAATCTTTTTGGCTTCTTTGTAGTTATCATTGAGTAAATACGCATGCGCTAAATTTAACTGAACTAATAGCTCGGTATTATCCAATTTTTCTGCATCCTGCAAGTATTTTAGTCCTTTACCATATTGCTTAGTTAAAAGATAACAGCTCCCGATAGTATTATAATCCAAAATTGTCGCTTTGTTACTATTGATAACTACTGCTAATTTTTCAATTGCAGCACCATATTTACCATTTTTAATCAAAAGCGATGCATCTTTACGTAAATCAGCAGAAAGGGCTGGAGAAGTGCTTATTTCCCCTAAACAAACATCACCTGCATCTTTATAAACTTTGGACTGCTCCATCATTAACAACTTTTGAAACTCTTGAAATTTGTATTTAGCTTGAATTTTATCCAACACACAAACACAAAAGCTATCCGAATTGTTCATTTTTTGAGCTAAATTCGAAGTTTTACATTGACTGATTATGTGTTTTCGGTTTTCTAATGTCCATCCACGGCTTAATTTTTTATCCACCCAAGGCACAACTTCCAATATGATTTTTTGATTCATGATCCAATTTTTGCTTTCAAAACCAAACCATAAAGAACCATTATCATTACTTAAACAACTAGATTT
Source organism: Flavobacterium sp. 5 (assembly GCF_002813295.1). Lineage (NCBI taxonomy): Bacteria > Pseudomonadati > Bacteroidota > Flavobacteriia > Flavobacteriales > Flavobacteriaceae > Flavobacterium > Flavobacterium sp. 5. Next base: position 4,441,154 of record NZ_PHUE01000001.1, on the reverse strand, counting down.
ATCTACAGAAAGACGTTTTGCATCTTTACTAACAGGCTCAGATTGAATTAAACAAGACTCTAGAGTTTTTCCTGAATCTTGATATTGTGTTGCCAAATCTTGTTTGGAGAAGATAGCATAGGTACATTTATCGTCACCTGAGATTTTTGACAAAACAAAAACAGCACCTGCAGAACCTTGACTAATTCCGGTAGGATCAGGAATTGATTTTAAAACAGAAACCAAGCTACTAGCTAATTGCTGATTTTCATCCAAAAGGGTAATTCTATAAACAATTTCTGTTGTTCCAAGTGGTAAATCATCAATTTGTACAACAATACGATCTCTTGCAGAAACTTTTATTTCTTTGGTAGTTGATCGCTCTTTATCCCAATACCCATCTTGTTGTTGTGCGAATGTATTTATTACAAATAGAAATACTATAAATAAAAGAAGTTGTTTGGTCATTATAGGAAATTGATCTAGTTTAAAAACAAATGATTATGAAATTCGGAATACCTTGGCCCTGATTACTTTACTTGGATTTTATTTTCATAGGTGTTCAGTAAATTTCATTTGAAGTGGAAATCCTTTTCTATTTTTTCTTTAAAAATAGAAAAGATTGAAACGGATAGCAGGAAAAAGCTCCTTTCTCTTTTTTTTATGATATTACAATTCAATAAAACCACCAATTTCCAGCAACATCAAGTCTTTGCCTTTGTCGAAGAATTTCTTGATAGCTTCTTCGTGATTGATCTCAATGTACCCAAAAGTATCAAAATGATACCCCAGAACTTTATCACAATCCACAAAATCGGAAGCGATTATAGCATCATCAACATCCATGGTAAAATTATCTCCAATTGGTAAAATAGCCAAATCGAGCTTAGTTCGCATCGGAATCAGTTTCATATCCATCGTAAGTGCAGTATCACCAGCAATGTAGATATTTTTATGTTCTCCTTCGATTACAAAACCACCTGGATTCCCACCAGATGATCCATCTGGAAAAGTACTGGAGTGAATTGCGTTAACATATTTTACTTTTCCGAAATCGAAATTCCAGCTTCCACCGTGATTCATTGGATGGGATTGAAATCCTTTTTTACCATAATAAGCTGAAATTTCGGCATTGGAAACAATCACTGCATTGGTTCTTTTTGCAATATCTTCAACATCTAGTATATGATCCCCATGAGCATGAGTCAATAAAATAAAATCAGCTTTTAGGTCATTAATATCAATGTGGGCTGCTTTTGGATTTGCAGAAATATAAGGATCAACAAGTATATTTTTACCACTTACTTCAATTCCTAAAGAGGCATGACCGTAGAATGTTATTTTCATCTTTTTATAGTTTTAAAATTAAAAAAATAGAATTTGACACAAAATCATCTTCCTCCTAAGAAAACGTTCACAATAATATCTGAAATTAGTGAAATCATACAAATTGACAATAGTATTGAAAGCAAAAAGGTACTCAACGCTACTTTTTTCAATTCTGGATCAAGTAATTTTGGATCTTGATTTTTGGACACTGTGATTAAATGTTTCGTTAACGGAATATATGCTAATAAAAACAAATATTGATCAAAATGGAAATCACTCAATATTGCAAAAGCGACAACCGAAACCATTGCTCCTACAATTAGAAAATAATGATATTTTTTAGCATTTGCAGCTCCCATTTTTACTACAAGGGTATTTTTCCCTGATTTAGTATCAGAAGCTTGATCACGCATATTATTTAAATTCAGAACTCCAACACTTAGTAAACCTATTGCAACGGCTGGTAGAACAAGCACGAAATCCAATTGTTTTGAATACAAAAAATTGACTCCCAAAGTACTTACTAATCCAAAGAAAACAAAAACAAAAATATCTCCATATCCGCGATAACCATAGGCTGATTTCCCAACAGTATAGCGAATTGCAGAAATTATTGCCATTATACCCAATACCAGATAAAATAAAGAATACACGAGATTACTTTCTCCAAATGCAACATAAATCAAAAATATTGCCGAAGCCAAAGTTAATATTGAAGTAATCACTAAAGCACGTTTCATTGCTTGAGGTGTTATTACTCCACTTTGAATAGCGCGTTTTGGCCCTACTCTATCTTCATTATCGGTTCCTTTGATTCCGTCACCATAATCATTCGCAAAATTAGAGAGTACCTGTAATCCCAAAGTCGTTAATAATGCGAAAGCAAATACTTCCCAATTGAAAACCTCTGTTGGTGTAAGTACATTATCGGTAGGATTTGCCAATGCATACATGCTTCCGACAATTATTCCCGAAACGGATAATGGTAATGTTCTTAATCTTGCTGCTTCAATCCAGTGTTTCATTATATTATTTTGTTTGTTTTAATATTTAATAATCTCAATATCAGCTTTAATTTATAAATACTACATCCAATTGCTGTCAGAAGTTTCCATCCTATATAACCAAAGATTGATATATTGCTTTATAGCTGTAAAATTACCTAATTGAAAACTAATATTCCCTCCTGCAGTATGCAAAGTTAAAGAACCAATGTTGATATTTTTGTGCCAAAAGAGTTGAGATGTAGTAATCGCCTGAATTTTACTTGGTTTGATAATTTTATTAGTAATATCCCAAGCTCCACTTTGAAGAATTATAAAATCATCGTTAATATAAAGTCTATTATTTTTGAATAAATAGAACTGAATTACTCCAATAAAAAGAACAAAAAATAATACTAAATAATCTATCATTGGTATTTGTTCTATTATCAAGTCTCTGAGAAAATAATACCCCAACAACGGTACTCCAACAGTTAAAAAAACTGAAAATCCTAGTTTTCTAAAATTGGGTTTTAACATTACTCCTTTTTCAGGAATCTGTTGAAAAAGTAATTTTAAAATAGCCTCTTTTTCAAAATCATTACAGCCTGGAATTTCTATTGCTAATTTATGATCTTCCTTCTCACCTCCTGTTGCCTGTGATATTTTAAGCCCTAAAACATTCATTTTTTTCTGAAAATAGTTCTGAGTAATACTCGTAATTTGAACTTTTTCAGGTTTTAGAATAGTGCTTTTAGTATTTAACAATCCGTAAGAAAGCAATAAAGAACCATTTTGTTTTGCAATTTTGTAACCAAAATATTTAAAAATCGTTTTGACTAAATTGACAATGATAACTATTGAAAAGAAAATAATAAACAGTATCAAAACAGCAGTTAACATATGACTTTTGTCTACATAATTTTCTATTTTTTCATCATGCAGAATATCTCTTCCAGTGAATTGTTTGATATGATCGAAAAGTGTAAAAAAGAAAGCTAATAATAAAAAAAAGCTTTTCACATAATTGGAAGTAAATCCGATTTTCAATAAACTCAAAAAACTGATTTCTATAAATGGATCTTCAGCATCAAAAGTTTTTTTATTCAAAATTTCTGATGAATTATTAATCACATTATCAACATTTTTTAACTTTTTATTTTCGTTCTCTAATAAACGTGCTTTTAAGTCCAATGCCAATTCATGTGAAATGGCTTTGATACTTCCTTCTTTTTTATTTGAACCTGCGGTATCTACAACTAATTCATAAACACCAACTAATCTCTGCATTAAAGATTGATTAATATTTACTTGCTGAATTTTGTTAAGCTGTATAGCCGTTTTTGTTTTATTAAAAACACCTTCAGTAATAACAAACTCATCATTTTCTTGGTCGATATAAAACGTAAAGTTCAAATATCTAAAATAAGATGTAATTCCTACAAAAATTAAAATAGTTACAACACTTATAATTCCTATTAGTATATTAAGTTTATCAAATTCATTAAATTTCAAGATACAAATTACCAACAAAGGCCATAACGCTTTTGCATATCTCTGAAAAGAATAGATAAACATTACAAAAATCCCAACAATGGATTGCCTTTGAGGCTGGCTAAAATTGGATTCCATTATAGTTGTTTTTGAATTTTGCCCATCAACAATTGTTTGATGTTTTCGGCTTGTACTTTGGCTATTCCAGGAATCTGAATATCACTAGAACTACCTCCAGCTGTAAAAACCTCAATACTTGCCAAACCAAAAAACCTAGACAGCAATCCTTCATGTAAAGCTACATGTTGCACTCTGTTATAAGGTATTACAAGTGTATTTGTCGCAATTATTCCATGTCTAAATAAAACATCATGAGTACGAAATGCAAATCCTTTTTTCTTAAAACTTATTCTCGACATGAACACAACTAGCAGTAACAAAACAATATAAATAATACTTAGTTCAGTAATAAATAGAAAAAGTTCTTCATTAAAATACAATATAGTTCCAACACCTATTGCTATTACTACAAAAAACAAAGTTAATCCTGCTAAGATTACTTTCCAATAATCAGGATGGAGTAAAGAAAATTGAACTTCCTCAAATTTTGGAAGTAATGTGGTATCAATAGTTTCGTTTGTAAAATCTTCCATTTATAAGTTTTGTTTCAGGTTTAAAGTTTTAAATTATTGGTTCCAAACTTGAAATCAATAATTTTTAAATATTTAAACTTTTTATGGCAACCATTTCTTTTCAAAATTTGGCTTGCGCTTTTCAAGGAATGCATTCCTACCTTCTTTAGCCTCTTCTGTCATATATGCTAATCGGGTTGCTTCACCCGCAAATACTTGTTGTCCCACCATGCCATCATCAGTAAGATTCATTGCGAATTTCAGCATTTTGATAGCCATTGGCGATTTACCAAGAATCTCTTGTGCCCATTCATAAGCAGTATCTTCCAATTCATCATGAGGAATAACAGCATTAACCATCCCCATATCCATAGCTTCTTGGGCTGAATAATTCCTACCTAAAAAGAAAATTTCACGTGCTTTTTTCTGTCCCACCATTTTAGCAAGATAAGCAGAACCATACCCACCATCAAAGCTTGTAACATCAGCATCCGTTTGCTTAAAAATTGCATGTTCTTTACTAGCTAAAGTCATATCGCAAACTACATGCAGACTATGCCCTCCTCCAACTGCCCAACCTGGAACCACGGCAATAACAACTTTAGGCATAAAACGAATCAAACGTTGAACTTCAAGAATATTCAAACGATGTTGTCCATCATCCCCAACATATCCTTGATGCCCGCGAGCATTTTGGTCTCCTCCACTACAAAAAGAATACACTCCATCTTTTGAAGACGGCCCCTCTGCAGACAATAAAACTACACCAATTGAAGTATCCTCCTGTGCATCATAAAATGCCTGATATAATTCAGAAGTTGTTTTAGGTCTAAAAGCGTTGCGCACATCAGGTCTATTAAATGCGATTCTTGCTACACCATTACATTTTTTATAGGTTATATCTTCAAATTCTCTGGCAGTAATCCATTCCATTCTATGTATATTTAAATTATTTTAGTGTAAAAATAAGGCATTTTTTTTCATTTCTAAAGTAAAAATACTTTTAACAATTTTCACTTATCAGAAACCTTTCAGAATTTAAATCATTGACAACACAAAATAATAACCATACCCTATTTTAATAAAAAAATCTAGCTACAACTATCTGGACGAGACCGTATCCTAATAAAAAGATTAATCTACCTGTGCATATACGCCCTTTTATCAGGATACGGTCGGACTATACATGCTACTTCGGCAGCTTGCTTCTATCCCTCTCGCAATCGAGAACTCATATAACAGCAATATTTTAATTGACTCTTAATAAAATAAAAACTATTCCTATATTTACTTGAAATTCAACACCATTACCAGTTAAAAAAGATACACAAAGGTTTAAACCTCCAATAATATAATTTTAAAACACTATTACATTAAGAGCTAAAAAATTAAAGGCCTGTAGTAATTTAAATTCAGAAAAAATGATAAAAAGCTTTATTTTAAAAACTTCAATTTTCTTGTTTTTCTTTTTCTTCAGTAATAAAATTTTCTCACAGCATACTGATTTAGTTGATGACTCACAAACTCAAATTTTAGCTGATACAACTAAGAACTATTTAATTCCTGATGCAACTCACAAAGGAATGAGATGGACCAAATCACACAATAAATGGTTTACAACCAAACTAGGTTTTGCACCTATTTTAGATTACAATCTCAATATTCAGGACGAAGACAGTAAAAATCAAGTTGGTTCGCAAGAAAGTCGATTTGACATCAGAAGTGCAAGAGTTATGTTAAGCGGTAAAATAAATTTTAAAAATCCGTGGAAGTACTTAATAAGTGTTGAATACAAAGGTTTTGACAGAGCAGAAGACGATCCAAATTTTGGAATTACCGACTTAAAGTTTGTAATACCATTATCTGAAAACAGCGATATTACTGTTGGAAAAATAAAAGAAACTTTTGTTTATGAAATGGTAGGAGACGCTGCCAACTTACCTCATTTTGAAAGATTACTTAGTCCTTTTTTCAATAGCCGCAATATTGGGATTATTTATCATCACTTTTTCATGAATAACCGATTGACAGCTGCTGCCGGAGTTTTTAAAGATTTTATAGGGGATGATAAAAGTTTTTCATCTTCAAATACTACTTTTACCGCCAGAATTACAGGACTGCCCAAATGGCAAAATGAAGGAAAGGAATTTATGCACATGGGAGTTGGCGTGCGCTATGTTGATTCAAAAAATGACATTGTTCGATTAAAAGGTAAAAACGAATCAAATATAACCACAAGTTACGTTGATACAGGTGATATGGATGCTTCGCATCAATTAAACCTTAGTATGGAACAACTTTGGAGCTTAGATAACTTTTCTGTTTTAATGGAATATGTTCACAACTGGACAGCCACAAAAGACTTTGGAATGGAACAATTTAGCGGATATTATGTGACTGGAAGTTACGTTTTAAGCGGTGAGCAAAGACCATATGACCAAAAAGCAGCTTATGCCCGAAGAATAAAACCAACTGAAAAATATGGTGCATGGGAAATTTTTGTTCGTGTTGGAGAAAATGATCTAGAAACAAAAGAGGTTCATGGCGGTATAAACAATCGCTATAGTTTTGGACTGAACTGGTGGGCTACCCAATACTGGAAAGCCGGATTAGTTTATGGTATCAGTAATTTAGAAAAAGATGGCATAACCGGGATAACCAATAGTTTACAATTCAGAATTCAATGGATTTATTAAAAGTTTCAGATACAATTTTTATTTTGTATGTCCCCAAAAATTGTAGCTGAAATAAATAATAAAATCTAAAACTTTACAAATGCAACTGAATCTTATATTTATTCCATATTTTCATCACTCCAAGCATTATTGTTGAAAAAACCAACGACCATATAATTCCTGGAAGACCTTCTGTAAAATACTCTAGAATTATATGAAAATCAAATGCTAGAGTAAAATAATAAATGACACCTGGTAAAATATAAATCAACAAAGGATTTGCAGCGGCAGGCATAAAGAAGTTACTCCATTTAGTTTGTTTCTTTATTTCCATTACCCGATAAAGGAAATAAAATAAAATCGTACAAATTGCAGCTCAAAAAAATGTCCAAGATGGAGTCCTTTTTATTTTTGAAATTCCGAAAATATGGACGAAGTAAATACCCAATCACAAAAAAGAACACTACAAAGCTTAATACTGCCCTATAGATTTTTAAAGGTACTTTTCTATCAAAAAATAATAGTGAAATAATTATTCCCGCAGTTACCAATGTTGCATGTGTCAAATGTCCTGCAACAAAACTTAATGCTGAATTTGTTATCATTCCTTCTATAAAATTCATTGAATTAGCAGTAATGCAAACAATTAGAAACAAAATCATAGCCCATAATTTCCCTGAAACAAGCCAATAATACAATACAGTAAAAAGATATGCCCAACCAATTAAACCAAGAATCCTTCACCATTTTGGTGTCATCTCAATTTCACCCGTATCTTGAACGTATAAAAAGTAAAGAGCAACTAAAACTAGTATTCCACCATATTGGAAAGTATGTTTTATCCAAATTGGAAAATCTTTAGCATATTTGTTCCAAATCGGAATAGTTATCACATAAGCTAAAAGGCCCAAAATTGCTGGAGCTATAATCATTTTTGACACATCGTAACCATACACAACATTTATCATAAAAACACCTATAATAATTAGAGCTAAGCTCTTTTTAGAGTATGAAACCAAATAGTTTTAAAACTATCTCCTTTAAGTAATCTAGTATTAAATAAAAGGTACAGACATTCCAACAATAAATAAAAAAGCAGGAAAAACAACATCTACAAAAGTCATAGCATCTTCATCTGCAGACATATGTTTCATCCATTGTGGCACATCTTTAACACTTGCCAACTCATTACAAAAATCATTACAAAAATTGTTATTACATGTAGAGCATCTATTGAAAAAATTCTTTGATTGTATAAATTGTCCTTAACTTTCATAAATTATTAATAATTTGATCAAATATAAAATAAGTAAACAAAATATTATTAACATTATAGAATAAGTTAAATCAAGTATAATTTCCATCCCTCATACAAATTCGGTTTCATGAAGAACATTTGAGGTTTTAAAAGTTCTTAAAACAAAAAAACAGCCCCCAAAGAGCTAGTAGTGGTCGGAAGAAATTCCGGCCACTTATGTTTTAAAGACTTTTGAAGGATCTCCACCTGTCAACGTTATCATTATTGCAATAATAAGTTCTCTAAGTTCCAAAACAAATCTTCTTTTAGCGGTTTTATAACCAATATTATTTGCTTTTTTATACATAAGGATAAGCATTGCAACAATTAAAGTCATATAAACCATTACTTCTATTCCATTTTTGCTGAGTGAAACAAGATGACTAAAATTGAGTTCTTGTTTGATAAATCTAAAAAAAACTTCAATATCCCATCTTTTCCTGTAATAATCAGCAACTTCTTTAGCAGTAAGTTGAAAATCATTAGTAATAAACCAAAAAACTTTTTCGGGATTTTGTTTGTTTTTCACAACCACTAGCCTGAATTGATTATTGACTTTTTCTTGGCGATGATGTGTGTTCCATCGCTTGTTTTTTATTGGAACACCTGTGTAAAGGTTGACAATACTGTCTTGAATTAAGATATTTTCTCCAATATCTAAATCCTGATTTTCCTGAATCAAAGACCGTATTTCTTGATGTTTTCGGTTTTCCTTAGACCTGATAACAAATTTGATATTCTTTTTATCAAAGTCTTTCATAGTTCGGGTGGATTGAATACCTCTGTCGATAATGTAAATATTGCTATGTTCAGTATCTTTTTTTACTTGATTTAAAATAGCTTCGGGAAGAGCATTATCTTCTGCTGAATATCTTTGAGCATTAAATATCTCAACACCAGAAGGAAGAATTCCGTCAAAGAAAATACTATATTTTATAAGTTTTTTACCGCTTTTTTGATCAATACCTTCTTTGAGTTTCCCAGCAGCTTCTGCAACAATGGTACTATCTACCCGAATTAAATTATACTTGCTTCTTTCTAACTGATTGTAACTCTCAGAAAAACGATCATACATACATTCAAAAATTTCTTTGAAATAACTCGCATCAATCTTCGAGAGTCTCTCAGAAATTGAACTTCTTCGGATAGTTTCTGATTCATCCAAGTTAAATATAGATTTAAAACCTGAATAGTTAAAGGTGTCTTCCAATGTTCGTTGGCTGAGCTTTTCGTTGTCCATTATAGAATATAAAAGCAGATAAAATACTTTTTTGCCATGAAGAACTTTTGAATAATGATCTACTTTAGTACTGGTGGAAAGATGAGATAAGAGAGCCTCTGGAATGAAGCCTAATAACTCTTTAACGGATACTTTGTGGTCTTTAAAATTTGTCATAGATTACTGATTTACCAGTAATAAATATACGTAAAATCAATACTATAAACAAGAAAAATCTCGTTAAATAAATAATTGAAAGCAAAAAAAGTCGGAAGATTTTCTTCCGACCATGACTACCCAAAGAGCTGTTCTTATTCGAAGTTGTTTAATCCTAAAACAATTAGTTTACTTCTGCCACATTTTGATTTTTCATTTTCAAATCGCCTTTATAGACTTCAGCGATTGCTTTTCTAGATAAGGTAGTGGCTGTATCAGCAACTACAATCTCATGAGTTACTTTCTTTAAGTTAGTCTCTACTTCCAAAAAGTAAATCCCCTGTGGAAACTCCTCAAGACTATATGCTCTTGTTATTCCTCCTTTACCGGTTACTGTTTCATTATAAATCACATTATGGGACTCATCATAGATCGTTACAGTAGCTTTTTGTATCTCATTTACCGAAAAACTAATTTCTTTACCTTCTCCCTTTTTTACATTAAGTAAAAAATCACTATTGATTGCATAAGTACTCATTGTAGTCATTGCTACTAATACTACTAAACTGAATTTTAAAATCGTTTTCATGATACTGCGTTTTAAATTAGTAATTATTTCTATAGCTAAAGTAGTCTCATAATTCCTATAAAAACACAACTACATTCTCTAATATAAGTGCTATTTTAACTCCACGAAAACGATATATCCACCTCTATGGTAATTCAGTAACTGTTTGGGGCAATATACAATAGTTATTTTTTTATATAAACTGAGTTTTTTGTAAAACAAAAAACCCTGTTTCTTATCGAAACAGGGTTTTTATAAAAAAAGGCAGCGACATACTCTCCCACATAACTGCAGTACCATCTGCGCAGGCGGGCTTAACTACTCTGTTCGGGATGGGAAGAGGTGAGCCCCGCCGCAATAACCACCTTAAGAAGTTATAATTGCTTTGGACAATCATCTTGCAAGTCGTAATTCCTAATTTAGAACTCGTGCATTGCAACAATATCTTAACATACTGAGATAAAGAATATAAAAAATGTATTAGAAAGTTTCTTCCCGAGTCTTGCGACTCGGGAAAAGGGTGTACATAAGCTTACGGGTTATTAGTACTACTCGACTATGACATTACTGCCTTTACATCTATAGCCTATCAACGTGGTCATCTCCCACGACCCTTAAAAGAAATCTCATCTTGTGGTGGGTTTCGCGCTTATATGCTTTCAGCGCTTATCCCTTCCAAACGTAGCTACTCTGCGGTGCCCCTGGCGGGACAACAGATACACTAGAGGTTTGTCCAATTCGGTCCTCTCGTACTAGAATCAGATCCACTCAAATTTCTTGCGCCCACAGTAGATAGAGACCGAACTGTCTCACGACGTTCTGAACCCAGCTCGCGTGCCACTTTAATGGGCGAACAGCCCAACCCTTGGGACCTTCTCCAGCCCCAGGATGTGACGAGCCGACATCGAGGTGCCAAACCCCCCCGTCGATATGAGCTCTTGGGGGAGATCAGCCTGTTATCCCCGGCGTACCTTTTATCCTTTGAGCGATGGCCCTTCCATGCGGAACCACCGGATCACTATGCTCTACTTTCGTACCTGATCGACCTGTATGTCTCTCAGTCAAGCTCCCTTATGCCATTGCACTCTACGCACGGTTACCAAGCGTACTGAGGGAACCTTTAGAAGCCTCCGTTACTCTTTTGGAGGCGACCACCCCAGTCAAACTACCCACCAAGCAATGTCCCCCGCAAAGCGGGGTTAGGCCTCAGATAAACAAAGGGTTGTATTTCAACAATGACTCCACAACGCCTAGCGACGCCACTTCACAGTCTCCAACCTATCCTACACATCATTTATCCAAGGTCAATACTAAGCTATAGTAAAGGTGCACAGGGTCTTTTCGTCCCACTGCGGGTAAACGGCATCTTCACCGTTACTACAATTTCACCGAGCTCATGGCTGAGACAGTGTCCAGATCGTTACACCATTCGTGCAGGTCGGAACTTACCCGACAAGGAATTTCGCTACCTTAGGACCGTTATAGTTACGGCCGCCGTTTACTGGGGCTTCAATTCAATGCTTCTCCGAAGATAACATCTCCTCTTAACCTTCCAGCACCGGGCAGGTGTCAGGCCCTATACTTCATCTTACGATTTTGCAGAGCCCTGTGTTTTTGATAAACAGTCGCCTGGACCTCTTCACTGCGGCCCCGATTACTCGGGGCGACCCTTCTCCCGAAGTTACGGGTCTATTTTGCCTAATTCCTTAGCCATGAATCTCTCGAGCACCTTAGGATTCTCTCCTCGACTACCTGTGTCGGTTTGCGGTACGGGTACTAATTACCTGAAGTTTAGAGGTTTTTCTTGGAAGCCCTTAGGCGCACTATCTCTTTGTCCGAAGACTCCGAGTACTATCGTATTTCCCCAAGCCGCGTGGATTTGCCTGCGCAGCTTATAGGTAGGTACTTCAACGAACTATTCCGTCAGTTCGCGGCGCTTTCATCACTCCGTCACCCCATCACAGTAATTAGTAGTACGGGAATATTAACCCGTGGTCCATCGACTGTCCCTTTCGGGTTCGCCTTAGGTCCCGACTAACCCACAGCTGATTAGCATAGCTGTGGAAACCTTAGTCTTTCGGTGTGCGGGTTTCTCGCCCGCATTATCGTTACTTATGCCTACATTTTCTTTTCTAACCAGTCCAGCATGCTTTACAACACACCTTCAACCCTGTTAGAATGCTCCCCTACCACTTGTAATAAATTACAAATCCATAGCTTCGGTAATATGTTTATGCCCGATTATTATCCATGCTCGTCCGCTCGACTAGTGAGCTGTTACGCACTCTTTAAATGAATGGCTGCTTCCAAGCCAACATCCTAGCTGTCTGGGCAGACAAACCTCGTTCTTTCAACTTAACATATATTTGGGGACCTTAGCTGATGGTCTGGGTTCTTTCCCTCTCGGACTTGGACCTTAGCACCCAAGCCCTCACTGCACGGAAACATTATATAGCATTCGGAGTTTGTCAGGAATTGGTAGGCGGTGAAGCCCCCGCATCCAATCAGTAGCTCTACCTCTATATAACTTTACGCCGTGCGCTGCACCTAAATGCATTTCGGGGAGTACGAGCTATTTCCGAGTTTGATTGGCCTTTCACCCCTACCCACAGGTCATCCGAAGACTTTTCAACGTCAACCGGTTCGGACCTCCACACTGTGTTACCAGCGCTTCATCCTGCCCATGGGTAGATCACACGGTTTCGCGTCTAACACTACTGACTAAAGCGCCCTATTCAGACTCGCTTTCGCTACGGATCCATGGCTTAACCATTTATCCTTGCCAGCAACGTTAACTCGTAGGCTCATTATGCAAAAGGCACGCCGTCACCCCACAAAAGGGCTCCGACCGCTTGTAAGCGTATGGTTTCAGGATCTATTTCACTCCGTTATTCACGGTTCTTTTCACCTTTCCCTCACGGTACTGGTTCACTATCGGTCTCTCAGGAGTATTTAGCCTTAGCGGATGGTCCCGCCAAATTCAGACAGGGTTTCACGTGCCCCGCCCTACTCAGGATACCACTATCCTTTACATTCATTACTTATACAGGGCTATCACCTTCTTTGGCTCTACTTTCCAGTAGATTCTAATTCTTTATGCAAGAAATGTCGTGGTCCTACAACCCCAACATTGCCGTAACAACATTGGTTTGGGCTAATCCGCGTTCGCTCGCCACTACTTACGGAATCACTTTTGTTTTCTTCTCCTCCGCCTACTTAGATGTTTCAGTTCAGCGGGTTTGCCCACCTATCGGTGTACTATGTCTTCAACATAGTGGGTTGCCCCATTCAGGTATTTACGGATCAATCGATGTGTGCTCGTCCCCGTAACTTTTCGCAGCTTATCACGCCTTTCATCGCCTCTGAGAGCCAAGGCATCCCCCATACGCCCTTATTTTGCTTATTGTACCAATCTTAAAATTAATTAAGACCGTTTTTTTTTGTCTTTTACTATAAATAGTAAAAAACGCTTTCTACTTTTTATTATTTCTTATCTCAATATGTCAATGAACTTTTTCCTTAGTAGAGACGTTGCAATGCAACGTCTCTACCGGATTGTGGAGAATAACGGAGTCGAACCGTTGACCTCCTGCGTGCAAGGCAGGCGCTCTAGCCAGCTGAGCTAATCCCCCATTTTTAAATGATGAGTTATGAATTATGAGTTATGAATTTGCTCATAAACGCTCAACTTCTAAAATTTCCTTTTTTTAAGAATTTCAATTCTTTTAAACTTATAACTCATAACTTATGACTTATAACTCTTAAAATAGTTGTCTCGGACAGACTCGAACTGTCGACCCCTACATTATCAGTGTAGTACTCTAACCAGCTGAGCTACGAGACACTCTTTATTCTTAAATTGTATTAGTCGTTGCACTGCAACGCCTCTACTTTTATTCTTTATTTTTTTAAATTAACAGCAAGAGTAATATAATCTTTAATTTGTAACCTATAAATTCTTCGTCTTCTTTCCCTAGCGTGCAATAAATTGCTAACAACTAAGGCTCTAGAAAGGAGGTGTTCCAGCCGCACCTTCCGGTACGGCTACCTTGTTACGACTTAGCCCTAGTTACCAGTTTTACCCTAGGCAGCTCCTTGCGGTCACCGACTTCAGGCACCCCCAGCTTCCATGGCTTGACGGGCGGTGTGTACAAGGCCCGGGAACGTATTCACCGGATCATGGCTGATATCCGATTACTAGCGATTCCAGCTTCACGGAGTCGAGTTGCAGACTCCGATCCGAACTGTGACCGGTTTTGTAGATTCGCTCCTGGTCGCCCAGTGGCTGCTCTCTGTACCGGCCATTGTAGCACGTGTGTAGCCCAAGGCGTAAGGGCCGTGATGATTTGACGTCATCCCCACCTTCCTCACAGTTTGCACTGGCAGTCTCGTTAGAGTTCCCGACATGACTCGCTGGCAACTAACAACAGGGGTTGCGCTCGTTATAGGACTTAACCTGACACCTCACGGCACGAGCTGACGACAACCATGCAGCACCTTGTAAATTGTCTTGCGAAAAGTCTGTTTCCAAACCGGTCAATCTACATTTAAGCCTTGGTAAGGTTCCTCGCGTATCATCGAATTAAACCACATGCTCCACCGCTTGTGCGGGCCCCCGTCAATTCCTTTGAGTTTCATTCTTGCGAACGTACTCCCCAGGTGGGATACTTATCACTTTCGCTTAGCCACTGAGATTGCTCCCAACAGCTAGTATCCATCGTTTACGGCGTGGACTACCAGGGTATCTAATCCTGTTCGCTACCCACGCTTTCGTCCATCAGCGTCAATCCATTAGTAGTAACCTGCCTTCGCAATTGGTATTCCATGTAATCTCTAAGCATTTCACCGCTACACTACATATTCTAGTTACTTCCTAATAATTCAAGTCTTGCAGTATCAATGGCCGTTCCACCGTTGAGCGATGGGCTTTCACCACTGACTTACAAAACCGCCTACGGACCCTTTAAACCCAATGATTCCGGATAACGCTTGGATCCTCCGTATTACCGCGGCTGCTGGCACGGAGTTAGCCGATCCTTATTCTCACAGTACCGTCAAGACTCTACACGTAGAGTTGTTTCTTCCTGTGCAAAAGCAGTTTACAATCCATAGGACCGTCATCCTGCACGCGGCATGGCTGGATCAGGCTTGCGCCCATTGTCCAATATTCCTCACTGCTGCCTCCCGTAGGAGTCTGGTCCGTGTCTCAGTACCAGTGTGGGGGATCTCCCTCTCAGGACCCCTACCCATCGTAGCCTTGGTAAGCCGTTACCTTACCAACTAGCTAATGGGACGCATGCTCATCTTTTACCGTTGTGACTTTAATTACAAATCGATGCCGATTCGTAATACTATGAGGTATTAATCCAAATTTCTCTGGGCTATCCCTCTGTAAAAGGTAGATTGCATACGCGTTACGCACCCGTGCGCCGGTCTCTAATTCC
The DNA here is from genome assembly GCF_002813295.1 of Flavobacterium sp. 5. NCBI lineage: Bacteria > Pseudomonadati > Bacteroidota > Flavobacteriia > Flavobacteriales > Flavobacteriaceae > Flavobacterium > Flavobacterium sp. 5. The sequence goes on along the minus strand of NZ_PHUE01000001.1, from coordinate 4,425,378 downwards.
GAAGAAATATACCCCTCGACTTGCATGTGTTAAGCCTGCCGCTAGCGTTCATCCTGAGCCAGGATCAAACTCTTCATCGTATATTGTTTGCTTGATAAATCAAGCTATTATTATTCGACTCAGTTTCTATCGGTGTTTATTCAAATCTATACGATTCTATTACTCTTATTTTATTTGTTTCGTTTTTCAACGAAACGGCTGTCAATTCAATATGTCTAGGAACGTGTCTTTTTGTATTTCGCTTGTTTCTCAAAGCGGGTGCAAAAGTAGCAATTTCTTTTTAACTGGCAAGAACTTTTTGAAGTTTTTTTAGAAAAATTTCTTTTTCGTTTGCTTCTCGTTTTCTTATCAGTATTTCAAAGATCGTTGCTAATTTAGCGGGGTGCAAAAGTAACTAACTCTTTTATTTCTCACAAGCTTTTCTGAATCTTTTTTGAAAATAAATTTTCGTTTTGATTTTGAATTACTTGCCAGATTTTCCAAGAACTTATTCGCTGTTGCGGGTGCAAAAGTACCACGTTTATTCGTTTCTGCAATGCCTTTTTACAACTATTTTTTGTTTATTTTTTAATACACTGGTTTAAGGCGGGTTACAAAGTCACTTTTTGATGATTTTTGAATTTGGGTATTGGATTTTGAGGTGTTTTATCGGTTTTGCTAGGGTTTTGGAGGTTTCTTTGGGAATAATACATGGTTTATTCGCTATACTATATATAGGTACTGAGTGGTGATTCTAAATTTTTATTGTTTTAAGCACATAGAAGTATCGTTTTTGACTGTACTTACTACACAATGTACTTTTTGTATATAACATTTATACCTTTCATATAAATCATTTATACGTTTTGTATAAAACAATTATACTTTTTGTATAAAACAATTATACCTTTCGTATAAATCATTTATACTTTTTATATAAATCATTTATACTTTTCGTATAAAACAATTATACCTTTCGTATAAATCATTTATATTTTTTATACAAATCATTTATACGTTTTATATAAATCATTTATATTTTTTATACAAATCAATTATACATTTTGTATAAATCATTTATACGTTTTGTATAAATCAATTATACTTTTCATATGAAACAATTATACTTTTCATATAAATCATTTATACTTTTTATATAAATTATTTATACTTTTTATATAAATGTTATATATAAAAAGTATAATATCATTGGTTTTAGATGTGGTGGTTGCTTTTTAATCTAAAATATGGTTGGGTTGTTATTCTGAAGGGTTCAGAATATGGGGGGGGGCTTGCATCAAAAAGGTGCTATACATATATAATAGGTGTATCTAAAAAACAAATCTCTCTTATGAAACCTCATGCCCTAGCCCTGATAGTAGTGGAAATCCTTGTGGGCCGGGGTTCGGCCCACAAGATTGGAACGGATAGCAGGAAATAGCTCCTGATTATTATTGAAACAAAAAAAGAGAGATAATTACCTTTAGTAATCATCTCTCTCCTATTATATAAATGTTTTGGTTTATTTTTTCTCCCAAGCTTCGTCTAGCTTTTCATAATCTATGGGTTGTGCTGCATCTTGTTTTCTAAGTCTACCGGATTCAAAGCCCCTGACTAAAATGGTCTCTATTAAATAATCTTCATTGACCTCGAAAGGCAGATACTTCATTTTTAAGTCAATACTGAACATACTGGCCGTTGTATTGGACACAAATGCTTTGAAACCACTTTTGAGGTTCTTAATTAACTCGTATGTTGTGGATCCTGTTTGTCTATCTATTAATTTAACCAAGATTTGCCCTTGTTTTTTGGAGAGCTTTTTTAGACGAGCTTCAAACTCATTGCTTAAATAATCTTCTACTATCTTGAAATACCTTTTTTGATCTCTTTTGTTGGTAAACTTTTGCATACCTCTATTTAATGAAGTCAATCTTTCGGCAGCAATTCTTGCGTATGGATAGGTGGCGTAAACTCTTTTTTGAAGTAATAAAAATTGCTTTTTATCTTCATCACTCATTTTGTGTGTTTCGATTACTAATTCAGGCAGTACGATGGTGTCGCCAAATATACTATCTGCTTCTGTTAAGACATAGCCCATTGGTATGTTATCATTTTTGGGGTCTTGGGCATGAACCGATAGTGAGGTCAAAAAGCAAAAAATTAGAATTTTATAAAGCTTCATAGAAAAATATTTTTAACACAAAATTATACATTAAATATAGAACTATGAAGACAAATATTTAATTTAGCGAAAAAATAAATTATATGAGTACTGAATCAATATTGAATGCATCATCGCTAACCTTTTTAGAGAAATATTTGAATAACGCCTCTCCTACTGGCTTTGAAAGTGAAGGGCAAAAAATATGGATGGATTATTTGAAACCTTATGTTGACACTTTTATTACTGATACCTATGGAACGGCTGTTGGGATTATAAATCCTGATGCTCCTTACAAAGTTGTTATTGAAGGACATGCTGATGAAATTGCATGGTATGTAAACTATATAACAGACGATGGACTGGTATATGTGATACGAAATGGTGGGTCTGACCACCAGATTGCTCCATCGAAACGCGTTAATATTCATACCAAAAAGGGTATTGTAAAAGGAGTTTTTGGATGGCCAGCTATTCATACTCGAAATAGAGACAAGGAAGAAAACCCTAAGATTAGTAATATTTTTATTGATTTGGGTTGCGAAACCAAAGAACAGGTTGAAAAACTTGGTGTTCATGTTGGTTGTGTAATTACATATCCTGATGAGTTCATGATTATGAACGAGAATAAATTTGTTTGTCGTGCTATCGATAATCGAATGGGAGGTTTTATGATTGCTGAAGTAGCAAGACTATTACATGAAAATAATATCAAACTTCCTTTTGGTTTATATATAACTAATGCTGTTCAGGAAGAAGTTGGTTTGAGAGGTGCCGAAATGATTACGCAAACCATAAAACCGAATGTAGCAATTGTTACTGATGTTTGTCATGACTCGACAACTCCTATGATTGACAAGAAAATTGAAGGGGATACTAAAATTGGTAAAGGTCCTGTTGTTACTTATGCTCCTGCTGTTCAAAACAATTTGAGAGAATTAATTCTGGATACTGCAGTGGAGAAAAACATTCCGTTTCAACGTTTGGCCTCTTCAAGAGTTACTGGTACTGATACTGATGCTTTTGCTTATAGTAATGGTGGTGTTGCTTCGGCTTTGATTTCGCTTCCACTACGATACATGCACACGACAGTCGAAATGGTACACCGTGAAGATGTCGAAAACGTCATCAAGTTGATTTATGAAACGCTATTGAAGATTGAAAACAACGAAACGTTTTCTTATTTTAAATAATATAAGGAGCACCATTTTATAATGGTGCTTTTTTTTTGTAATCTTCTAAAATATCTTGACTTTTTTTTATATAAAAATCTTTTCTTAACTAAGAATAGAAGAATAACAAAAAACAGTAATAAAATTAATTTGATACCCGATAAAGTTAGCTTTCTATCGTAAATTTACATCAAGTTTCAAACAAAATATTTTCATCATGGATGTAGAAATACTCGCCCGCATACAGTTTGCCTTTACAATTGCTTTTCATTATATATATCCACCATTAAGCATTGGAATTGGCTTAATAATGGTAATCATGGAAGGTCTTTACCTGAAAACAGGAAATAAAGATTACGAAATTCTGACTCGCTTTTGGATTAAAATATTTGCAGTAACATTTGGAATCGGAGTTGCTACCGGAATTATAATGGAATTTGAATTTGGAACCAACTGGGCTGTATATTCGCGATATGTTGGTGATATTTTTGGAAGTGCTCTAGCCGCCGAAGGTTTATTTGCTTTTGGTTTGGAAAGTACTTTTCTTGGAATATTGCTTTTTGGTTGGAATCGTGTAAAACCTTGGGTTCATTTTGTATCTACTTTAGGGGTGTTTTTGGGTTCTATGTTCTCTGCAGTTTGGATTGTCGTTGCTAATTCTTGGCAACAAACACCAGCAGGGTATCATATTGTTGGTACAGGCCTACATGCCCGTGCTGAAGTAACCAATTTTTGGGCAATGGTATTCAATCCTTCAAGTGTCGATAGAATCATTCATACTTGGCAAGGTGCTATTTTAGCTGGAGCTTTTTTAGTTTTAAGTGTTCATGCCTATTATATTCGAAAAGGACGCTATGTTGAAATATCTAAAAAGGCATTCAAAATTTCATTGGTGGTTGCTACTCTATTTTCGCTTACCCAATTACTTTCTGGTCATAGTACTGCTGACGGAGTTGCTGTTAATCAGCCTGCAAAACTAGCCACTATGGAAGGTCATTTTGAAAAAGACAAGCCTGCTGACTTATATCTTGTTGGTTGGGTAGATAAAGAAAAACAAAAAGTGACTGGAATTGGAATTCCTGGCGGATTATCATTCTTAGTTCATCAAGATTTTAATGCTCCTATAAAAGGACTAAATAATTTTCCTGTTGAAGACAGACCCAGTCAAATAAACGCTGTTTTTCAGTTTTATCATATTATGGTTGCTATAGGAATGGCATTAATTGGACTGACCTTATATGCTAGTTTTTTATGGTGGAAAGATAAATTATTTGAAACCAAATGGCTTTTATGGATTTTTTCTTTTGCAGTAATTTTACCTCAGATAGCAAATCAAGTAGGTTGGTTTACTGCCGAAATGGGAAGACAACCTTGGGTAGTCTATGGTCAATTAAGAACCAGTCATGCTTTTTCTCAAGAAGTCTCGGCCAATCAGATTGTATTTTCTTTAGTCATGTTCACAGTAGTCTATTCTCTATTGCTTGTCTTATTTCTATACACTGTCAACAAAAAAATAAAACATGGTCCTTATGAAGAGTCAAAAGAAACTGTAAATTTTCAATCTGTTTAATATTATGGAAACTTTTTTAGGAATTGACTATCCAACGTTATGGTATTTAGTAATCGGGTTATTGTTCTCCGGTTATGCTATTTTAGAAGGATTTGACTTTGGTTCTGGTGCATGGCATTTATTTTTTAGAAAAGATTTAAGCCGTAGAATTGCTATAAACGCTATTGCTCCTGTTTGGGATGCGAATCAAGTTTGGCTGATTATTGGTGGAGGTGCTTTATTTGCTGGTTTTCCAGTTATGTATGCCACTATGCTATCTGCAATGTATGTTCCGTTTATGCTTTTTTTGGTATTGAATGTACTTAGAGCTGCCGCCATTAAATTTAGAAGTATCGAAGAGATGGTGTGGTGGAGAAAAAGTTGGGATATTATTTATAGTGTTTCCAGTATTCTAATTGCTTTTTTACTTGGAGTTATATTAGCAAATATTTTACAAGGTTTCGCTTTGGGACCAAATTTCAGTTATCAAGGTGGTACATTTTTCTACTTCCTAAATCCTTATGCTATAATGGTTGGATTTACCACTTTGTCCATTTTTATGACACAAGGCGCTATTTATCTTTTATTAAAAACAGAAGGAAGATTACATCTAAGATTGACATTTTTACTTCAGAAAGGAATGATTTTTTTCATCATCAGCTTTGGAATTACAACACTTTATACCTTAGTATTTATACCCGAAGTAACAGAAAATTTTAGAGAAAATCCTATTTACTTTACCGTTCCTGTTATTTCCTTTTTGGCTGTAGCCAATGTACCGCGACTGGTTTCTAAAGAAAGATACATGTTAGCATTGATTTTTTCTTCTTTGACAATGGCCTTTTTGCTAATTCTAGTGGCTTTGCAATTGTACCCAACCCTTTTAATTTCGACAATAGACCCAAAATTTGACGTAACGATTTACAATGCGGCCTCTTCGCAAAAATCATTAGGCATTATGTTGACTATTGTTTGTATTGGCGCTCCTTTATTAGTCGCTTATTTTTTCTTTTTATACAGAACATTCAATGGAAAAGTAAAACTTGATGATACCAGTTATTAAATAAAAACAATCCTTACAGCCCCTACCATATGAAATACATTTATGCATTATTATCGATATTTACAGCTACTTTACTTTGGTCAATCATCGGTGCAAAAGAAGGATTTACTTGTTTTTTAGAAATTATTCCAGCAATAATTGGACTTTTGATCTTAGCATTGACTTTCAAAAAATTTAGATTTACCAATTTTACCTATACTTTGATTTTAATTCATTGTATCATTCTTTTCATTGGCGGACATTATACGTATGCAGAGGTTCCTTTTTTTGATTACATAAAAGATGTATTTCATCAAAGCCGAAATAATTACGATAAAGTTGGGCATTTTGCACAAGGTTTTGTACCTGCCATGATTATTCGAGAACTATTTATTCGAAAAAAAGTAATATCAAATAAAAGTTTTTTCAACTTTATAATTGTTTGTATTTGTTTGGCAATTAGTGCTGCCTATGAATGGATTGAATGGTTTGTTTCTATAGCAACTGGAGATGGTGGAGATGCATTTTTAGGAACTCAAGGGTATGTTTGGGACACTCAATCTGATATGTTGTTTGCAACTATTGGATCTATTACAGCTTTATTAGTGTTTTCAAAGACACAAGATAAAGAATTGGCTAAATCAAACTAATATAACATCATTACATAAAAAAAGCATCATTATACTCTTTATAATGGTGCTTTTTTTGAAGTCTTGTGACTTTATTCAATATATTAGCCCTTGGGAATTAATTCATTCCGATAAATTTTTTAGAATTCAATGAATTATTCATCAATGAATTACAATTAATTTTTTTAAAATCTAAAGGTCTTAAATCATTGTCATTAGCACTTTCAATAATCAATTCCAATTCAGTTATTTCATCTTCTATTGTTCTTTCAATATAAAGAGGATGAGTTTCGTTTGAAATAACATTTTCAGTAACCAAATCAGATTGAGCTACTATTTCTCTCATTGATTCTTCATATTCCATAAATTCTACATCATCAGTTGTTTTGTTATCAATAATTTTATCACCTTCGGCGATGATCTCTTTTGCAGTTTTTGGACTATAGGCAATAACTGTTTCTGGATTGAATACATCAACATTTTCAAACATAGAAGGTTTTACAATTTTTGTTACTTCATTGATTTTTGTTTCTGCATTGTCATCTGAAAAAATGAAATTTTGAATTAAATTATTAGATAAACTAACTGTGCTTTTTGCATTACAAATATTTGAAAATGATACTAATGCAATTCCTAAGATTAAAACTGAATTTTTCATGATTACTATTTTTTGATTGATTGATTGATTGATTGATTGATTGATTGATTTTAAATGAGACATCATCTATGATGATGTCTCATTAAGTTTTTTAGACTATTTATTGTTGTAAAAGTTGAATAGCTTCTGTAGCATTTGATAATTGTGCATATTTTAAAGCTGTAAATCCATTCTCATCTTTTTGATTAACACGAGCACCTTTAGAAATTAAATATTTAATGATTTCTATTTTATTGTAACGAGCAGCAATCATTAGAGGGCTCATTCCGTTTGATTTTTCATTTACGTCTGCACCGTATTCAACAAACTTTTTTACAGTTTCTAAATCTCCTTTGAAAACAGCATTCCCTAACGGTGAAACTGCATCATAAAATTCAACTTTGTGAGAGGCATTTGAAAATGAATTCACATTTGAAGCTAAAGAAACATTTGCAAAAGCTACTAAAGCTACTCCTAAATAAACGATTGATTTTTTCATAATAATTAATTTTTGATTGATGATTGATTAATAAACTTGGATCATATAATAATATCCTATACAAATATATGTCTTTAAAAAGGTATTCTGTATTACATAGTACTTAATTTTAACTTTTTATTAACTTTAAGGCCATTTTTATTGAGAAAATTAAAAATTTAGATTATTTATTTTAACATTCAGATTTAAAAAAAACTTCTTTTTATAAAAACTTATATTCAATAGACTTGAAAATAAAAAAAATGTTACTTCAATTAATAAAATTTTAACATTAAAAAGAAAAAAATAATTTGTAACACCAAAAACGAAATTACCTATTGTTCAAGTGATTTCTAAATTATTCATATAGCTTGTTGTATGAATTCATAATTATAATTCATTTGCCATATAACAAAAGCTCATGTATTAGTACTATTATCTGATTTTAGGGCATAAAAAAACTGCTTCAGGATTGAAGCAGTTTATATATTTAGATTGAATAAGGTTATACTATTTTTCCTTTAACAATCTCATCAACAATTTCAGGATTCAAGAGTGTTGTAATATCACCAAAATTAGAATAATCACCTTCGGCAATTTTTCTTAAAATACGACGCATAATTTTTCCCGATCTAGTTTTTGGCAAACCAGTTACAAATTGAATTTTATCTAATTTAGCAATTGGACCAATATGATCAGCAACATGCTGATTGATCTCTTTAATTAAATTATCTCTATCTCTGTATTCGCCAGATTCTTTTAATATTACGTAACCATATAATGCATTCCCTTTAATATCATGTGGGAATCCTACGATTGCAGATTCTGCAACAGCTGGGTGCTCATTAATAGCATCTTCGATTGGTGCTGTTCCTAAATTATGACCTGAAACAATCACTACATCATCTACACGACCTGTAATTCTATAATATCCAACTTCGTCACGTAGTGCTCCATCTCCTGTAAAATATTTACCTGGAAAGGCTGAAAAATAAGTGTCTTTATATCTTTGATGATCTCCCCAAATGGTTCTGGCAATACCAGGCCATGGGAATTTTATACACAAACTACCATCAACTTGATTTCCTTCGATTTCATTACGTTTATCATCCATTAAAACAGGCTGTATTCCTGGTAATGGCAATGTTGCATAGGTTGGTTTTGTTGGAGTTAAAAATGCCAATGGGGCAATCATAATTCCGCCAGTTTCTGTTTGCCACCAAGTATCTACTACTGGGCAACGCTTCCCTCCTACGTGATCATTATACCAATGCCAAGCTTCTTCATTAATAGGTTCCCCAACAGAACCAATTACTTTTAATGATTTTAATGGAAACTTTTGAACATAAGATAAATTCTCTTTTGCCAATGCACGAATTGCAGTTGGTGCTGTATAAAACTGAGTTACTTTATGCTTTTCTATTGTTTCCCAAAAACGACTGAAATCAGGATAAGAAGGAATTCCTTCAAAAATTACTGTAGTTGCACCATTCAATAATGGTCCATATAAAATATAAGAATGTCCAGTAATCCAACCTATATCGGCAGTACACCAAAAAATGTCATTATCTTCATAATTAAAAACATTCTTAAAGGTATAAGCTGTATAAACCATATAACCAGCCGTAGTATGAACCATTCCCTTAGGTCTACCTGTTGATCCTGAAGTATACAATATAAACAATGGATCTTCGGCATCCATAATTTCAGCAACACTATTATTAAGTGCATTATCCAGAAGCGGTGCTAACCATTGATCACGACCTGCTTTCATTTGAATTTCTGCATTTGTTCTCTTAGCAACTAAAACTTTAGTAACACTTGGACAATTTTGCAAAGCATCATCAATTATCCCTTTCAAATCAATGGTTTTATTTCCACGGTATCCACCGTCAGAAGTAATTACCATTTTACATTGGCTATCATTTATTCTTGAAGCAACCGCCGATGCTGAGAAACCTGCAAATACAACTGAATGAATTGCTCCAATTCTAGCGCAAGCCAAAACCGATACTGCCAATTCTGGTATCATTGGTAAATAAATACAAACGCGATCCCCTTTGGTAATACCTTGTTCTCTTAAAACATTGGCCATTTTGGATACACGTTCATAAAGTTCGTTATAACTTATATGCAACGCTTCTTCAGAAGGATCATTTGGTTCAAAAATTATTGCCGTTTTATCTCCTTTTTTGGCAAGATGTCTATCAATACAGTTTTTAGTAATATTAACTTTTGCATCAACAAACCATTTTACTTCGGCGTCAGCCATATTAAAATCGACAACTTTGTCCCAGTATTGATACCATGTGAAGTTCTCTTCAGCAATTTTACCCCAAAATTTTCGAGGTTCACGTATCGATTTATTATAATGTTTAAAGTATTGTTCTAAACTATCAATTTTAAAATAACTCATCTTTTTAAATTTTTTATAAAAGTATTAAATCTCTTCGGTTTTCAAAACTATTAATTTGTAAAATGTTCTAAAAAAATAATAAAAAATCGTACTTCTTCAAAATTTAATGATTTTTTCATAACGTTTTAGAATTATATTCGAATTTAAAACAAGAAAAGGGCATAGTTAGAAACTAAAATGCCCTTTTATTAACAATATATTTAACAACAATCTTATTCTCTTTTGAAATCATAAGATCTCATAATAAACTAGGGATTACTTCACTTAACTTACAGCTCGTTCGAAGTTAAGTGAATGTAATTATGCATAAATATCTTTCAATTGTCCAATAAGTGCTTACTAATTCAAAATATTTAAACCTTTATGATATTATGCAAATCCCAGCACACCCTCATGGCATGGTAATTCCTAATTTTTATTTTTATTATACAATTTTTTTCATTGCAGTCATCGATTCTCTCAACCATGCTCCTACTTCTTCAACAGGGTGGTTTCTGATAATTGCATTAACTTCAATTAATTCTTTATTATCTACTCCATTACTTCCGTTATTAAATGGACGTCCAACTAAATTACTTGGTGCATTTTTCACATACTCAGCAATTAATGGCTTACATGCATGATCAAACAAATAACATCCGTACTCAGCAGTATCAGAAATTACACGGTTCATTTCGAATAATTTCTTTCTTGCAATTGTGTTAGCAATAAGTGGAGTTTCGTGTAATGACTCGTAGTATGCTGATTCTTCAATAATTCCTGAATCTGTCATTGCTTCGAAAGCTAATTCTACACCCGCTTTTACCATTGCAACCATCAATACTCCGTTATCATAATATTCTTGCTCAGAAATTTCAAAATTTCCAGCTGGAGTTTTTTCGAAATTCGTATCTCCTGTAGCTGCTCTCCAAGATAACAAATTAACATCATCATTAGCCCAGTCTTCCATCATTGTTTTAGAGAAGTGACCAGAGATAATATCATCCATATGTTTTCTGAACAATGGACGCATAATGTCTTTTAATTCTTCAGCAACATTGAATGCAGCAATTTTAGCAGGATTAGACAATCTGTCCATCATATTTGTAATTCCACCATATTTTAATCCTTCAGTGATAGTTTCCCATCCGTATTGGATTAATTTAGAAGCATATCCTGGATCTACACCTTCAGCAACCATTTTATCAAAACATAAAATAGAACCTGTTTGTAACAAACCACAAAGGATAGTTTGCTCTCCCATTAAATCTGATTTTACTTCTGCTACAAAAGAAGAACGTAATACTCCTGCTCTGTTACCTCCAGTTGCAACTGCATATGCTTTTGCTTGATCTAAACCAAAACCATTTGGATCGTTTTCTGGGTGAACTGCGATAAGAGTTGGTACACCAAAACCTCTTTTGTACTCTTCACGTACTTCAGATCCTGGGCATTTAGGAGCACACATAATAACTGTTAAGTCTTTACGGATTTGCATTCCTTCTTCAACAATATTAAAACCATGAGAATAAGCTAAAGTTGCTCCTTGTTTCATCAATGGCATGATAGCTGTAACTACAGCTGTATGCTGTTTATCTGGAGTTAAATTACAAACTAAATCAGCAGTCGGGATTAATTCTTCATAAGTACCTACTTTGAAACCATTATCAGTTGCATTTTTAAAAGAAGCTCTTTTCTCTGCAATAGCATCAGCACGTAACGCATAAGAAATATCTAAACCTGAATCTCTCATATTTAAACCTTGGTTCAAACCTTGAGCTCCACAACCTACAATGACTACTTTTTTTCCTGCTAATGCATCTATTCCATTTGAAAATTCAGATTGATCCATGAATTCGCAAACTCCTAATTGTTCTAATTGTTGTCTAAGTGGTAATGAATTGAAATAATTTGCCATTTTTTTTTAATATTTAATGAATGTAAAATTTAATAATTGAATTCTAATCTGTCTTAATTATATTTTAACAGATTGTATATTTATTATAATGATTCTAATAATGTTGATATCTCCATTTTTTCTTTTGAAACCGATATTCTTCCAGAACGAACAAATTGCATAATTCCAAAAGGTTTCAATTTTTCATATAAGTCTTGAATTTCTGAACGTTTTCCAGTTTTTGAAATCACAAAAAAGTCTCTTGAAACCGTTACAATTTCAGAATGGCTTTCTTTGATGATGTTTTGAATTTGTCTCTCATCAAATAACAAACTAGATTCTATTTTGAAAATTGCGCTTTCTAAAAAGATAGTTTCTTCATCAATATGATAAAAAGCCTTTATGACTTCGATTTGCTTTTCAATTTGACCTACAATATTTTGAACCCATTTTTCAGTAGTTTTTACTACAACAATAAAACGAGATACCCCTTCAATTTCCGATTCGGATACATTCAAACTCAAAATATTGATATGACGTTTCAGAAATATTACTGAAATTCTATTCAATAAACCAACGTTATTTTCTGAATAAACAGAAATCGTGAATATTTTATTTTCCATAATTTTTTAACTTAATCTCATATCCGAAACCGAAGCTCCTGTTGGAATCATTGGGAATACGTTGTTTTCTTTTTCTACCATAACTTCAAGGAAATACGAATCTTTTGAAGCTAACATTTCTGCTATTGCTTCATCTAATTCTTCTCTTTTAGTTACTTTTCTTGCTTTGATATAATATCCTTCTGCAATAGCACAAAAGTTAGGATTAATCATTACTGTAGAAGCATATCTGTAGTCAAAAAACAATTCTTGCCATTGTCTAACCATTCCTAAGAATTCATTATTTAATACAACAATTTTAACTGGAACTTTTGTTTGATAAATTGTTCCTAATTCTTGTATATTCATTTGAAAACCTCCGTCTCCAATAATAGCTACAACTTCGCGCTCAGGTTTTCCCATTTTTGCCCCAATAGCAGCTGGTAAAGCAAATCCCATTGTTCCTAATCCACCAGAAGTAACATTACTTTTAGTTGAATTGAATTTAGCATAACGGCAAGCAAACATTTGATGTTGTCCTACATCCGAAACCATAATCGCATCCCCTTTCGAGTGTTTATTAATCATTTCGATAGTTTCACCCATTGAAATTCCTTTTCCGTTTGTTGGCGCTAATTCTTCGTTGATAACTGCGTCTAATTCAATTTCGTATTTCTTTTTGAACTCATTATGCCAAGAATCGTGTGATTTTTTGTCAATTAATGGAATCAAAGCTGTTAGTGCTTCTTTAAGATCTGCTAAAACTGCAACTTCTGTTTTTACATTTTTATCGATTTCAGCTGCATCAATTTCTATATGAATTACTTTCGCTTGCTTAGCGTATGTTTCTAAACTTCCTGTAACACGGTCATCAAAACGCATTCCTAATGCAATTAAAACATCACATTCATTAGTCAAAACATTCGGACCATAATTACCATGCATTCCTACCATTCCAACATTCAAAGGATGATCTGTTGGTAAAGCCGAAAGTCCTAAAATAGTCCAAGCCGCTGGAATTCCAGACTTCTCAATGAATCTTTTTAATTCTTCTTCAGCTTGACTTAATATAATACCTTGACCAAAAATTATATATGGTTTTTTAGCATTATTAATTATATCTGCAGCCTGTTGAACTTTTTGAAGATTCAAAACTGGTTTTGGATGGTAACTTCTAATTGAAGTACATTTTTCATAACTAAAATCCAATAAATCAAACTGAGCATTTTTAGTTATATCAATCAAAACTGGACCTGGACGACCAGAACGAGCAATATAAAAAGCTTTAGCCATGATTGCTGGAATTTCATGAGCTTCTGTAATTTGATAATTCCATTTCGTTACCGGAGTTGAAATACCAATGATATCAGTTTCTTGAAATGCATCAGAACCTAACAAATGTTTCCCTACTTGCCCCGTAATACACACTAAAGGTGTAGAATCAATTTGTGCATCAGCAATACCTGTAACTAAATTAGTTGCTCCTGGTCCTGAGGTAGCAATACAAACCCCAACTTTGCCTGTAGCTCTTGCAAAACCTTGCGCTGCATGTGCAGCACCTTGCTCGTGACGCACCAATACGTGATGCAATTGATCCTGAAATTTATATAATTCGTCGTAAACCGGCATTATAGCACCACCTGGGTAACCATAAAGCAAATCTACTCCTTCGGCTAATAAGCATCTAATAACGGCTTCTGCGCCTGATATTTTAGTATTTTCCATTTTATATTTTTTTACTTATAAATCTTTGTTTTGAAGATTTACAAGAATATTTGTTTTAATTTAAATTATTTGTCAGTAACACATCCATGAGAAGCACTAGAGACCGAACGCATATATTTAAGTAAAACTCCTTGTTTAATTGGTGATTCTGGCTGTTTCCAATTTGCTTTACGTTTTGCAAATTCTTCATCAGAAATTTTCATATCAATCGTGTTTTTCACAGCATCAATTGTAATTACATCACCGTTTTCTATTAATGCAATTCCACCACCCTCATAAGCTTCTGGAGTAACGTGTCCAACTACAAATCCGTGTGAGCCTCCCGAGAAACGTCCGTCAGTTATCAATGCAACTGAATTTCCTAAACCAGCTCCCATAATAGCAGATGTTGGTTTTAACATTTCAGACATACCTGGACCACCTTTTGGACCACAGTAACGAATGATGACTACATTTCCTGGCTTCACTTCACCTGCTTGTATTCCTCTAATTACATCTTTTTCTCCTTCAAAAACTACAGCAGTACCTTCGAAAAACTCACCTTCTTTTCCAGAAATTTTAGCAACACAACCTTCTGAAGCTAGGTTTCCGTATAAAATTTGAATATTTCCAGTAGCTTTTAATGCTTTTTGAATTTCAAAAATTACTTCTTGACCATCATGTAAAGCTGGAATTGATTCTAAGTTTTCAGCAATTGTTTTTCCTGTTACAGTCAAACAATCCCCGTGCAATAAACCTTCTTTCAATAAATATTTCATTACTGCTGGAACACCTCCTACATTGTGTAAATCTTCCATTAAGTATTTACCACTTGGTTTCAAGTCTGCTAATAATGGAGTTTTATCACTAATATCTTGGAAATCTTTTAATGTCAATTCAATACCTACAGAGTGAGCCATTGCAATTAAGTGCATTACCGCATTTGTAGAACCTCCTAAAACAGCTACCATCGTAATTGCATTTTCAAATGCTTTACGAGTCATAATATCTCTAGGTTTAATATCTTTTTCCAATAATATTTTGATAGCTTTACCAGCATCAACACATTCTTGTTTCTTTTCTGGACTCAAAGCAGGATTTGAAGAACTATAAGGTAAACTCATTCCTAAGGCTTCAATCGCTGATGACATAGTGTTTGCTGTATACATTCCACCACAAGCACCAGCACCGGGGCATGCATTTTGAATTACACCTTTAAAATCTTCAGGTGTAATTGTATTCTTGATTTTTTTACCTAAAGCTTCAAAAGCTGAAACGATATTCAAATCTTCACCTTTCCATTTTCCTGGATGAATAGATCCGCCATAAACCATAATAGATGGACGATTTACTCTACCCATTGCCATTAAAGCTCCAGGCATATTTTTATCACAACCTGGAACAGCGATCAAACCATCGTACCATTGAGCTCCCATAACCGTTTCAATAGAATCTGCAATTACATCACGTGAAACCAAAGAAAAACGCATTCCATCATTACCATTAGAGATACCATCACTTACACCAATAGTATTAAAAATTAAACCAACTAAATCTTCTTTCCAGACGCCAGCCTTAACATCTTTAGCCAAGTCATTTAAGTGCATGTTACAAGGATTTCCATCATAACCCATACTTACAATTCCTACCTGCGCTTTTTTAAGATCCTCTTCTGTTAAACCAATTCCGTAGAACATAGCCTGAGAAGCTGGTTGTGTTTCGTCTTGTGTGATTGTTTTGCTGTATTTATTTAATTCCATTCTATTTTAATTGTGTATTTATTTTTATTTAAAAAAAAAACCTCCCAAAATTATTGGGAGGTTTTATATATATGCTTTCACTTATATTTATAACAATCCCTTTTCATATGTGATAATCACAATGACACTTAATACTAAAAGGACGTTGATAATGTGTTTCATTTTTTCTTTTTTGACTTTGCAAAAGTACAAAATAAATTCAAATAGAAAAACTTTTTATCAACAAACTAACAGCAATTAGTGATATAACGCAATATTTTATGATTTTTATTAATTAAACGATAGTTGATTGTCCAATTTGAACATTATCATTTTTAAAATATAAATCATCTTTACTTAATATAACATTGGATATAAAATCCCCAACATCATTTGTCCCAAATCTCGAACCTGGGTTTAAATCAATAGTAACAACCTTATATTCAATAGCTTTCTCAACAGCTTCATACACTTTCTGAGCTTCTTTTATCAATCCAAAATGTTCTAACAACATAGCAGCTGATAAAATGGAAGCAATCGGATTAGCAATATTCTTCTTCTTTGCTTGCGGATAAGAACCATGTATAGGCTCAAATAAAGCATTATTATCTCCTATTGAAGCAGATGCCATCAACCCTATAGACCCCATAATAGCACAAGCTTCATCTGATAATATATCCCCAAACAAATTCTCTGTTAAGATTACATCATATTGTTTAGGATCTGTAATTATTTGCATGGCAACATTGTCAATGTACTGACATTCTAATTTTACATCTGGATATTGCTTAGCTATTTCTTTAACAATTTTTCTCCACAATCTAGACGTTTCCAATACATTAGCTTTATCTACTAATGTTACTTTTTTTCTTCTGCCTTGAGCAGCTTTAAAAGCTTTATGTGTAATGCGATTAATCTCATTTTCTGAATATTCACATATATCTGATGCAAAAGTTCCCTCGTCGTTTATGACTTTATCGCCATAATACGATCCACCGGTTAACTCTCTATAAATTACAAAATCTACATTTTCGATTACTTCTTTTTTTATTGGAGAAGCATCTAAAAGATTTTTGAATGGTTTTATTGGTCTAATATTAGCATAAAGGCCTAATTCTTGTCTAAGTTTTAACAATCCTTGCTCTGGACGAACTTTAGATTCTGGATTATTATCATACTTAGGATTCCCAATAGCTCCAAACAAAACAGCATCAGTATTTAAACAAAGATTTAAGGTTTGTTCTGGCAAAGGATTTCTCGTTTTTTCAATAGCAACTGCTCCTATTAAAGCATCTTCAAAAATAAATTCATGATCATAGGCAACACTAATAGCATACAACGCTTTTTTTGCTTGTAAAATTACCTCTGGACCTACACCATCACCTGAAAGCACTGCTATCTTTAAGTTCATTGTTATTTATTTTTAGAAGTACTATTTATATTAAAAATTATCAACGTATATCCTACTAGCTTCAATAATTTGATGAATATCATTATCCAAGACTTCTTTTTTGATATCCGCAAACTTTAAAAACTCAACATACACAATATCTAATTGTGTTTTTGTAAGCTCGTACCCAACTTTTTTAGCTCTATAAGCCAAAGCTGCTCTACCGCTTCTTGCAGTAAGAATAATTGACGATTCATTGACACCTACATCCAAAGGATCCATGATTTCATAAGTAGCTCTATTTTTAATCACACCATCTTGATGAATTCCAGAACTGTGAGCGAAAGCATTAGCTCCAACAATAGCTTTATTAGGCTGTACAATCATTCCCATACTATCAGAAACCAATCGACTCATTTCGTTCAATTGCTTACTATCAATATCGGTATATAAATTTAAGTAAGGGTGTTGCTTGAAAATCATTACCACTTCTTCAAGTGCAGTATTTCCAGCTCTCTCACCTATTCCGTTTATTGTACATTCTATTTGACGAGCACCATTAACAGCACCTGCGATTGAATTTGCGGTTGCCATTCCTAAATCATTATGACAATGACAAGAAATTGTAACATTGTCAATACCTTTTACATTTTCTTTAAGATACTTTATTTTCGCACCATATTCTTCAGGTAAACAATATCCTGTTGTATCAGGAATATTAAGTACAGTAGCACCCGATTTGATTACTTCTTCGCAAACTCTAGCCAAGAATGCATTATCAGTTCTACCTGCATCTTCAGCATAAAACTCTACATCTTCAACATATTTTTTAGCATGAGCAACCGCATGTTTTGCTCTAGCAATTATATCCTCAGGTGTAGTTTGTAATTTATGAATAATATGTGAATCCGAAGTTCCAATTCCTGTATGTATTCTAGGTCTAACTGCATGTTTCAGAGCTTGTGCTGCAACATCTATATCATTTTCAACAGCTCTGGTAAGTCCACAAACAGTTGCATTTTTTACAATTTTACATATTTCGGAGACAGATAAAAAATCACCTGGACTAGAAACAGGAAAACCAGCTTCAATGATGTCTACTCCCATTTCGTCAAGGCGATTGGCTATAACGAGTTTTTGATTGGTGTCTAATTTACATCCTGGGACCTGTTCACCGTCTCTTAAAGTGGTATCAAAAATTTGGACTTTCTCTCTATTCATTTTAATTTATTTAATGTAATTTCACATCTTAAAACAAATTTACTTTTCATTTACTCAAAACTAAACCAGCTTTTAAGTAAATATACTATTTATAACGTAAAAAATAACAAATCAATTAGCTGTAAACCAGCAAGTTAAACACTTTTATAATACAATGGCTAACCATCAAAAAGATTTTTTATTTGTATTAATAAAATCCCTTTCCAAATCTGAAAAAAGACAATTTAAAATTTTTGCCAGCCGCTTAGAGACCAGTTCAAATACAAAATTCATTGAATTATTTAATATTTTAGATAAATCAGAAGTATATGATGAGAAACTGATACTTAAGAACGGTTTGATTAAAAAAGTCCAATTATCTAATTTAAAATCATACCTCTACAAACAAATATTAGTAAGTATCCGTTTGAATATTCCCAGTCAGAATATTAGGTATCAACTTCGTGAACAAATCGATTTTGCAGCCATACTTTATAATAAAGGCCTTTACAAGCAAAGTCTTAAAATATTAGATAAAACAAAGCAACAAGCCATCGAAAATGATGAAAAATACATGGCTTTTGAAATTGTTGAATTTGAGAAGCTAATCGAATCACAATACATTACCAGAAGTATTCAAGGTCGGGCAGATGAATTGGTTATTCAAGCTAAAGAGTTAAACTATCGCAATACTATTTCGAGTAAATTATCTAATTTATCGCTTCAGTTATATGGTATTATGCTTAAAACTGGTTACGTAAAAAGCGATAAAGAATACAAATATATTGATGATTATTTTGTAAAACATATTGCGCGTTTGGACCAATCTAAATTTGGTTTTAGAGAAAAATATTGGTTCTATAATGCTAATCTTTGGCGAAGTTTCTTAGTACAAGACTTTCTTTCCTGTTATAAATATGCTACTAAATGGGTAACTTTATTTTACGATAATAAAAATATGATTTTCCTAAATCCTGTTTTTTTTCTAAAAGGAAATCATTATTTACTGGAATCTTTATTCATGTTGAAATACAAAACCAATTTTAAAAAATATTTAAACCTTTTAGAAGAAACCATCAGTGACCCTCGATTTCCTGTCAATGATAACATTGCTTCTCTATCCTTTCTATATATTTACAATAACAAATTAAACTATCATATTTTAGAAGGTACTTTTGCCGAAAGTGAATATCTCATCCCTGAAATTCTAAAAAAAATAAAAATACACAATGAGCATTTGGATGAACATCACGAAATGATGTTTTATTATAAAATAGCCAGTATTTATTTTGGAAATGAAAAGTACTCAGAATGTATTGTTTATTTAGAAAAAATCATCAACAACAAAAATCTTTATGTTCGAGAAGATTTAGCCTGTTTTGCTCGTTTATTATGCTTAATTGCACATTATGAGTCGGGGAAAGATTTTAATTTAGAAAGTCAATTATTAAGTACTTATAAATTCTTAATCAAAATGAATGACTTACATGAGGTTCAAAAAGAAATTATTCGTTTTCTAAAAAACTTAAGCAACTTATATCCGAGTGACATTAAGAAAGAGTTTATAAAAATGAGAGAACGCTTTATTGAACTAGAAAAAAATACCTACGAGAAAAGAGCTTTTTTATACCTGGATATTATTTCATGGCTTGAAAGTAAAATCGAGAACCGAAAAATAAGTGATATAATTAAAGAGAAAGCTCGATTAAGCAATAGATAATTATAAAAAAGTTTTTATTCGTTATAAAAAATAATCGATTATATAAAAAAATGACTCCAATAGCTTGGAGTCATTTTTGTTTAATTGGTTAACGTATTAGTGAGAAATGCGCTTTGAACAATTTAGTTTCAGACTGCTCAGTGAATTCAACAGTAAACCAATAATCTGTTGCCGGTAAAGGTTGTCCATTATACAGTCCATCCCAACCTTCTCCAGTCGGACTTATTTGTTTTATCAACTTTCCATATCTATCAAAAATATAAATAACTGATTTCTGTTGATCTTCTAACCCTACAACATTCCATTTATCATTATGAGTATCCCCATTTGGAGAGAAAAATTTAGGATACCCAATCACAAAAAAGTCTTGTGTTAAATTAGTACATCCGTTTGTATCGCTAACAGTTATTGTATGCTTTCCTGACTTCAGATTATCAAAAACATTTGAAGTTTGAAAAGAACCATTGTCTAATTGATATTCAAAATCTGCATTTCCTCCTGAAACTGTTACAGTCACTGTCGCATTATCAGAGAAAGCCAATGTTTGCAAAGTTTTAATTGCTAATCCCGGAAAAGAAGATGTTACTTTAGCCGTTTCTGATACTCCATCACAACCTGTTACATTATTGATGGCTTTTACCATATAATCTCCTGACTGAGTTGCTTCATAAGTATTTGATATAGCTCCATCAATAGGCAAAGTATTAAAATACCATTGGAAATTATATTTTGATGCACTTAAACCTGAATCCAAAACATACGTTTTATAAGCTAATCCAGTTGCTTCTTCGACACAAATAACACCATCCTCAAGAGTTGGTTTTGGTGCTGGATTTACATTTACTATAATATCCAGAGGAACACCTGTACAGCCATTAAGAGAAGGTATAATTGTATACGTTACTTTTCCTTGTAAAGTCCCTGTTGTCTCTAAAGTTTGATTAATTATATTTCCAGTTCCTTCAATTGCACCTGTAACGCCAGTTTGCACTACAGTCCAATCAAAAGTAGTTCCAACAATTGTAGGTGACAAAATAATATTAGTATTGTATCCACTACAAATTGTCCCTGGAGGTGTACCCAAGACTTCCGGCAAAGGATTAACAATAATCGTGACAGTCACTGGAGTTCCTGCACAACCATTAATTAAAGGAGTTATAATATAATCTACAGTTCCAGGTACAAAACCTGTATTAGATAATAATTGATTTATCTTTTGACCATTTCCTGCTGAAGCACCTATTACTCCAACAGCATTAATTGTCCAAGAAAATGTAGTTCCTACTATATCACTTGATAAATCAATATTTGTTGTTTCTCCTGAACATAGTGTATTCTTTGCTGTATTTGGAATAACATTTGGAACAGGGCTAACATTTATTGTTATCATTTTAGCCAATCCGTTACAATTTCCTATAACTGGAGTTACATTATAAACTACTTGCCCTAAATTATTCCCAGTTGCCGTAAGAACTTGACTAATTGTATTACCATTTCCTGTTGAAGCTCCAGAAACGTTGTTTTGAACGGCATTCCAAGAAAATGTTGTTCCTGCTAATGTACTTGTCAATACTATATCAGTCGTATCCCCAGAACAAATATCTGTAGCTCCAGTGAAATTTACTATAGGTAATGAGTTGACAGTTATTGTCCCATCTAAACTTGCATCTGGCGAACAACCTCCTATTGTAGTAACTTTATAATTAAATATACCAGATACTGTTGGTGTACCATTAATAGTAACTGTCCCTGCTAATATACTATAGGTTAACCCTGATGGCAATCCTGACACTCCTGCATTATTGGCACTACCTCCGATCATATAAGAAATTGGAGAAATAGAATCGTTAAAACATATTGTTTGCGCGGTAGTTGGTATAGACGAAGACAATGTAAGAGTCGATGGTTCTTTTACTTTAATTGTTCCTTCTAAAATTACTGATGGTAAGCATCCTCCTGTTGTCGTCACTTTGTAATTAAATAAGCCTGATACAGTTGATGCACCGCTAATAGTAACAACTCCTCCAACAAAACTATCCGTTACTCCAGCTGGTAATCCAGTAACATTAGCTCCAGTAGCACTTCCCCCTATTGAGTATGTTATTGCATCTAAAGCTGTATTGATACATAGTGTTTGATTTGAAGTTATACCAGCTGATGTTAAAACTATTGTAGGCAATGGAATTATAGTTATTGTAGCCGTTCCGGTTTGAGTTTGTGAACAACTTGTAACTGAATTCATTACTTTAACTAAACTATAATCTGTACTAGTTGTTAATGTTCCTGTTGGTAATATTGCCGATCCTGCTGCATCCAAAACTATTGTCTTATCAAGTCCGCTATTTACTTTATAAGTCACTGTTGCATTAGGTGTACCTGAAAAAGTAACATTTGTTCCTGTTCCTGAACAAATAGATATTGTTCCTGATATAGTTGCTGTTGGTAATGCATTTATAGAAATAGTAGCTGTTCCCGTTTGGGTTTGCGAACAACTTGTAACTGAATTCAATACTTTAACTAAACTGTAATCTGTATTAGCTGTTAATACTCCAGTTGGTAATATTACCGATCCTGCTGCATCCAAAACTATTGTTTGATCGAGTCCGCTATTTATTTTATAAGTTACCGTTGCATTTGGAGTTCCTGAAAAAGTAATATTAGTTCCTGCTCCTGAGCAAATCGCTGTTGTTCCTGATATAGTTGCCGTTGGCAATGCATTTATAGAAATTGTAGCCGTTCCAGTTTGTGCTTGTGAACAACTTGTAGTTGCATCCGTTACTTTAACTAAACTATAATCTGTAATAGCTGTTAAAGTTCCAGTTGGTAATATTGCCGATCCAGCTGCATCCAAAACAATTGTTTGATCGACTCCACTATTCATTTTATAAGTTACCGTTGCACTAGGTGTTCCTGAAAAAGTAATATTAGTTCCTGTTCCTGAGCAAATAGCTGTTGTTCCTGATATCGTTGCCGTTGGCAATGCATTTATTGAAATCGTAGCCGTTCCAGTTTGGGTTTGTGAACAACTTGTAACTGAATTCAACACTTTTACCAAACTGTAATTTGTATTAGCTGTTAAGGTTCCTGTTGGCAATATTACTGATCCAGAAGCATCCAAAACTATTGTTTGGTCTAGTCCACTATTAACTTTATAAGTCACCGTTGCATTAGGAGTTCCTGAAAAAGTAATATTAGTTCCTGTTCCTGAGCAAATAGCTGTTGTTCCTGATATAGTTGCCGTTGGCAATGCATTTATTGAAATTGTAGCCGTTCCTGTTTGGGCTTGTGAACAGCTTGTAACTGAATTCAACACTTTTACTAAACTATAATCTGTATTAGCTGTTAAGGTTCCTGTTGGCAATATTGCAAATCCAGAAGCATCCAAAACTATTGTTTGGTCTTGTCCGCTATTTATTTTATAAGTCACCGTTGCATTCGCTGTTCCTGAAAAAGTAACATTTGTTCCTGTTCCTGAGCAAATAGATGTTGTTCCCAATATAGTTGCCGTTGGCAATGCATTTATAGAAATCGTAGCTATTCCAGTTTGTGTTTGCGAACAACTTGTGGTTCCATCCGTTACTTTTACCAAACTATAATCTGTATTAGCTGTTAAGGTTCCTGTTGGCAATATGACTGATCCAGAAGCGTCTAAAACGATTGTTCGATTGGATCCATTATCTATTTTATAACTTACCATTGCATTAGGAGTTCCTGAAAAAGTAATATTAGCACCAGTTCCTGAGCAAATAGCTGTTGTTCCTGATATAGTTGCTGTTGGCAATGCATTTATAGAAATCGTAGCTGTTCCTGTTTGTGCTTGTGAACAACTTGTGGTTGCATCTGTTACTTTAACTAAACTATAATCTGTAATAGCTATTAATGTTCCTGTTGGCAATGTTGCCGAACCAGAAGCATCCAAAACAATTGTTTGATCGACTCCACTATTTATTTTATAAGTCACAGTTGCATTAGATGTTCCTAAAAAAGTAATATCGGTTCCTGTTCCATAGCAAATAGAAGTTGTTCCCAATATAGTTGCCGTTGGTAATGCATTTATAGAAATCGTAACTACTCCTGTTTGTGTTTGTGAACAGCTTGTAACAGAATTTAACACTTTTATTAAGCTATAATCTGTATTAGCCGTTAATACTCCTGTTGGTAATATTGCCGATCCAGAAGCATCCAAAACTATTGTTTGGTCTAGTCCACTATTTACTTTATAAGTAACAGTTGCATTAGGAGTTCCTGAAAAAGTAACATTTGTTCCTGTTCCTGAGCAAATAACTGTTGTTCCTGATATCGTTGCCGTTGGCAATGCATTTATAGAAATCGTAGCAGTTCCCGTTTGTGTTTGTGAACAACTCGTGACTCCATCTGTTACTTTAACTAAACTATAATCTGTAATAACTGCTAATATTCCTGTTGGTAATATTGCTGATCCAGCTACGTCCAAAACTATTGTTTGGTCTAGTCCGCTATTTATTTTATAAGTTACCGTTGCATTTGGAGTTCCTGAAAAAGTAATATTAGTTCCTGCTCCTGAGCAAATCGCTGTTGTTCCTGATATAGTTGCCGTTGGCAATGCATTTATAGAAATCGTAGCAGTTCCAGTTTGGGTTTGCGAACAACTAGTAACTGAATTCAATACTTTTACTAAACTGTAATCTGTATTAGTTGTTAATGTTCCTGTTGGTAATATTGCCGATCCTGCTGCATCCAAAACTATTGTTTGATCGAGTCCGCTATTTACTTTATAAGTCACTGTTGCATTAGGAGTTCCTGAAAAAGTAATATTAGTTCCTGCTCCTGAGCAAATCGCTGTTGTTCCTGATATAGTTGCCGTTGGCAATGCATTTATAGAAATCGTAGCAGTTCCAGTTTGGGTTTGCGAACAACTAGTAACTGAATTCAATACTTTTACTAAACTGTAATCCGTATTAGTTGTTAAGGTTCCTGTTGGCAATATTGCCGATCCTGCTGCATCCAAAACTATTGTTTGATCGAGTCCGCTATTTACTTTATAAGTTACCGTTGCACTAGGTGTTCCTGAAAAAGTAATATTAGTTCCTGTTCCTGAGCAAATAGCTGTTGTTCCTGTTATAGTTGCTAGTGGCAATGCATTTATAGAAATCATAGCTATTCCAGTTTGGGTTTGCGAACAACTTGTAACTGAATTCAATACTTTTACTAAACTGTAATCTGTATTAGCTGTTAATATTCCTGTTGCCAATATTGCTGATCCAGAAACATCCAAAACTATTGTTTGGTCCAGTCCGCTATTTACTTTATAAGTCACTGTTGCATTAGGAGTTCCTGAAAAAGTAATATTAGTTCCTGTTCCTGAACAAATAGCTGTTGTTCCTGATATCGTTGCCGTTGGCAATGCATTTATAGAAATCGTAGCTGTTCCAGTTTGGGTCTGTGAACAACTTGTAACTGAATTCAACACTTTTACTAAACTATAATCTGTATTTGCTGTTAATACTCCAGTTGGTAATATTGCCGATCCTGCTGCATCCAAAACTATTGTTTGATCGAGTCCGCTATTTATTTTATAAGTTACCGTTGCATTTGGAGTTCCTGAAAAAGTAACATTTGTTCCTGTTCCTGAGCAAATAGCAGTTGTTCCTGATATAGTTGCCGTTGGCAATGCATTCATAGAAATTGTAGCTGTTCCGGTTTGGGGCTGTGAACAACTTGTAACTGAATTCAATACTTTAACTAAACTATAATCTGTATTAGCTGTTAATACTCCAGTTGGTAATATTGCCGATCCAGCTACGTCCAAAACTATTGTTTGATCTAGTCCGCTATTTATTTTATAAGTCACCGTTGCACTAGGTGTTCCTGAAAAAGTAATATTAGTTCCTGCTCCTGAGCAAATAGATGTTGTGCCTGATATAGCCGCCGTTGGCAATGCATTTATAGAAATTGTAGCAGTTCCAGTTTGGGTCTGTGAACAACTAGTAACTGAATTCAACACTTTTACTAAACTATAATCTGTATTAGCTGTTAATACTCCAGTTGATAATATTGCCGATCCAGCTACGTCCAAAACTATTGTTTGATCTATTCCGCTATTTATTTTATAAGTTACCGTTGCATTAGGAGTTCCTGAAAAAGTAATATTAGTTCCTGCTCCTGAGCAAATAGATGTTGTTCCTGATATAGCCGACGTTGGCAATGCATTTATTGAAATTGTAGCAGTTCCAGTTTGGGCTTGTGAACAACTTGTGGTTCCATCCGTTACTTTAACTAAACTATAATCTGTATTTGCTATTAATACTCCTGTTGGTAATATTGCTGATCCAGCTGCATCTAAAATTATTGTTTGATCAAGTCCGCTATTTATTTTATAAGTCACACTTGCATTAGGAGTTCCTGAAAAGGTAATATTAGTCCCTGTTCCTGAACAAATAGCTGTTGTTCCTGATATAGTCGCAGTTGGCAATGGGTTGATACTAATTTTAAAAATTGAAGCTGGACCAGTACAAATACCGTCAAAAGCAGTTACAGATATTGTTGCGGTCTGGATAATAGAACTTGCATTAATTCCTGTAAATGACGGAATATCTCCAATACCATTAGCTCCAATACCAATAGCTGTATTATTATTAGCCCAATTGAATGTTGCTCCCGCTGGCGTACTTACAAAACTTGGCACTATTACTGTACCATTGGCACAAACTGTTGTAATATCAGAAATTGGATTAACTATTGGGAGAGGGCAATTTGAAGAAACACAATTTCCATTAGCTGTTGTAATACAATTATTCCCAACTGAAGTAAGAGAAATAGCAACATTTTGACCTGGAGTTAAACTATTAATTGTTAATGTTGTAGTTGTAACTGACCCAATAACTGAAAGTCCTCCATCAACACTATAACTGTAATCATAACTAGTAGCTCCAGAAATAGAATTCCAATTAAATGTTACGCTTACTGGTGTAGAAACACCGCAATTAATAGCTAATATTGGAACGGCATTAATATTTACTGTAGCAACACTAGAACTATTAATACAAGGCGAGGTTCCTGTCAAAGTATAAGTAAAAGTACTCGTTGTCGCTCCAACTGCTGAAATAAAGGTTCCTGCAGCTGAATTAAAAGTTCCTCCTGTTCCTGTTGTTCTTGTCCAGGTTCCTCCTGATTGTTCTCCTGTAATTAAACTAAATAAATCTATTGAAGCAACACTACTTTCGCAAATTGTTGTATTACCTGATGTTCCCGCTATAGGTTGCAAATTAATATTCACTGTAGCAACACTAGAACTATTAATACAAGGCGAGGTTCCTGTCAAAGTATAAGTAAAAGTACTCGTTGTCGCTCCAACTGCTGGAATAAAGGTTCCTGCAGCTGAATTAAAAGTTCCTCCTGTTCCTGTTGTTCTTGTCCAGGTTCCTCCTGATTGTTCTCCTGTAATTAAACTAAATAAATCTATTGAAGCAACACTACTTTCGCAAATTGTTGTATTACCTGATGTTCCCGCTATGGGTTGCAAATTAATATTCACTGTAGCAACACTAGAACTATTTATACAAGGTGAAGTTCCAATTAAAGTATACGTAAAAGTACTAGTTGTTGCTCCAACTGCTGGAATAAAAGTTCCTGCAGCTGAATTAAACGTTCCTCCTGTTCCTGTTGTTCTTGTCCAAGTTCCTCCTGATTGTTCTCCTGTAATTAAACTGAATAAATCTATTGAAGCAACACTACTTTCGCAAACTGTTGCATTACCTGATGTTCCCGCTATTGGTTGCAAATTAATATTTACTGTAGCAATACTAGAACTATTTATACAAGGTGAAGTTCCAATTAAAGTATACGTAAAAGTACTAGTTGTCGCTCCAACTGCTGGAATAAAAGTTCCTGCAGCTGAATTAAACGTTCCTCCAATTCCTGTTGTTCTTGTCCAAGTTCCTCCTGATTGTTCTCCTGTAATTAAACTGAATAAATCTATTGAAGCAACACTACTTTCGCAAACTGTTGCATTACCTGATGTTCCCGCTATGGGTTGCAAATTAATATTTACTGTAGCAATACTAGAACTATTTATACAAGGTGAAGTTCCAATTAAAGTATACGTAAAAGTACTAGTTGTTGCTCCAACTGCTGGAATAAAAGTTCCTGCAGCTGAATTAAAAGTTCCTCCTATTCCTGTTGTTCTTGTCCAGGTTCCTCCTGATTGTTCTCCTGTAATTAAACTGAATAAATCTATTGAAGCAACACTACTTTCGCAAACTGTTGTATTACCTGATGTTCCCGCTATAGGTTGCAAATTAATATTCACTGTAGCAACACTAGAACTATTTATACAAGGTGAAGTTCCAATTAAAGTATACGTAAAAGTACTAGTTGTCGCTCCAACTGCTGGAATAAAAGTTCCTGCAGCTGAATTAAACGTCCCTCCAATTCCTGTTGTTCTTGTCCAGATTCCTCCTGATTGTTCTCCTGTAATTAAGCTGAATAAATCTATTGAAGCTACACTACTTTCGCAAACTGTTGTATTACCAGAGGTTCCCGCTATTGGTTGCAAATTAATATTCACTGTAGCAACACTAGAACTATTTATACACGGCGAGGTTCCTGTTAATGTATAAGTAAAAGTACTCGTTGTTGCTCCAACTGCTGGAATAAAAGTTCCTGCAGCTGAATTAAACGTTCCTCCTGTTCCTGTTGTTCTTGTCCAGGTTCCTCCTGATTGTTCTCCTGTAATTAAACTGAATAAATCTATTGAAGCAACACTACTTTCGCAAACTGTTGCATTACCTGATGTTCCCGCTATAGGTTGCAAATTAATATTCACCGTAGCAACACTAAAACTATTTATACAAGGTGAAGTTCCAATTAAAGTATACGTAAAAGTACTAGTTGTCGCTCCAACTGCTGGAATAAAAGTTCCTGTCGCCGAATTAAACGTTCCTCCAATTCCTGTTGTTCTTGTCCAAGTTCCTCCTGATTGCTCTCCTGTAATTAAACTGAATAAATCTATTGAAGCAACACTACTTTCGCAAACTGTTGCATTACCTGATGTTCCCGCTATTGGTTGCAAATTAATATTCACTGTAGCAACACTAGAACTATTTATACAAGGTGAAGTTCCTGTCAAAGTATACGTAAAAGTACTAGTTGTCGCTCCAACTGCTGGAATAAAAGTTCCTGCCGCTGAATTAAACGTTCCTCCTGTTCCTGTTGTTCTTGTCCAGGTTCCTCCTGATTGTTCTCCTATAATTAAACTGAATAAATCTATTGAAGCAACACTACTTTCGCAAACTGTTACATTACCTGATGTTCCCGCTATAGGTTGCAAATTAATATTCACTGTAGCAACACTAGAACTATTTATACAAGGTGAAGTTCCAATTAAAGTATACGTAAAAGTACTAGTTGTCGCTCCAACTGCTGGAATAAAAGTTCCTGCCGCTGAATTAAACGTTCCTCCAATTCCTGTTGTTCTTGTCCAAGTTCCCCCTGATTGCTCTCCTGTAATTAAACTGAATAAATCTATTGAAGCAACACTACTTTCGCAAACTGTTGTATTACCTGATGTTCCCGCTATTGGTTGCGGATTAATCGTGATAGTAGCCCCAGAAGAACCAGCTAATTGGCAAGTAGCAGCATTTGCACCTACCGAATAAGTAATCGTATAAGTTCCAACCGTTGAAGTTACCAAATCGATTTCGCCTGTGGAAGCATTTAAGCTTAAGCCTAAAGTTGAACTATAAGTCCCTCCTGTTACAAATCCTGGATCACCTGTTGGTACTGGATTAGTTCCTGTTTTACAAACTGGTGTTGTATAGGAGAAACCAATAATCGGAGCCGTTCCACCAATCGTAACCGTTTTTGTAGTAGATAAAGAACAAGATTTCGTAGATATGGTACTAAAAGACAAATCGTCAATTGCAAAATCATTTCCGCCTCCTGAAATATTTGTATCAATAATTTTTATTGTAGCCAATGTTGCCACACTCGAATTCCACGTCCCTGTTATTTTTGTCCAATTACAAGTTGTTGTAGCTGGAGTACCTGCTATAACAACATTGGTTGCAGAAATTGGACTAATTGTTATTGGCACTCCATTAACAAGTACTTGAAAAGTCGCTACACTTCCATCTCCTATATTTTGTACCCAAAAAGAAAAATTGTAACTCTTTGATGTTTCTACAGGAACTGTTTGTGACCAAATAACGCTATTAGCAATAGTAGCTCCATCCGCAACAAGCATTTTACCACTTCCTGTTGTATGATCAATACATGTAGTAAATTTATTATACCATGTAGATGGATTTGTAACTATCCCATAAGCAAACTGCGTACCACTGGTATTAGTTAAAGAGTACCCATAATCAGAATAAAATCCAGAAGTTCCATTCTCAAATCCTGGATTACCAATTAAATTACCAACAGATGGCGGAATTATTGTTGAAGTTACAGTATAAATAGTAGTACTGGTAGGATTTACAACTATACTATTACTCGTATCTGCAATTGCCCCTCCAGGCGAAGCTGACCAGCCATAAGTAGCACCACCATTTGCAGCCGTTAAAGTAACAGTTGCTCCAGACAATAGACATCCAGTAGGTGACGCCGTTAAGGTTATATCAAGTGGAGCTAGTAATGGCGCAGATGTTGACACAGTAGTAGCAGGCGAATTCGAATCGGTAACTGATACCGTATAAGGCCCTGTCGCTAAATTTTGAAAAATTCCAGTAGAATTTGTAGCCGATGCCGTTCCCGATAATGTAAAAGTAAATGGTGCAACACCTCCATTAGGATAAGCTACAATTACGCCATCATTTCCAGTTGGGCATGAAGGATTAGTAACCGATGTTGAAATTGTCAACGGGGCAGGCGGAGCATACAAAGAGACATCATCAATGGCAAAATCGTTGCCTCCACCACCTGCACTATTTGTTGACAATTCAAAATGAATATAGGCAGTACCTGTACCTGGAACATTTATAGTATAAGAAACTTTATTCCAACCTGATGGCATTGCTCCTACATCCGAGTTACCAGCAATTAATGTTTTAGTACATGGACATTGATTGGACAATGTTAAATCAATTTTTGGAGCAGGATTAGCACCATTTGTTACGTTATTTACATTCAATATCCAATACGTAAACGTATAATTCAAACCTCTCTGTATTGGTAAATTAGTATATTTATAAAATATGTCATTATTCTGTCCATCAACAATCATCATATTGCCTGTCCCAGAATGATCTGTACTATTTATAAAATTTACAGTATTTACTGGTTTAGGATTTGTAGTTATAGCATATTGACCTGGCGTACTATTTCCTGTAGGTGTAATTAAAGAATAATTACTATTAAAACCTCCAGTCCCCTCAAAACCTCCATTTGAAATGAGGTTCTGAGCATTGGAAAATAGAGATGTTAAAAAACATAAAACAACAAGTAGTAGGAATCGCTTTTTTGGGGCAAAAAGTGACGACAAAGTACAGTTTCGCATAAGTGTAGGTTATAAAATAGTTTGGTTTGGGGTATATAGTTTTTTTGTTTTTAATAATTAATCTATCATTGTTTAAATAATTAAGCATAAATTAATTTTATAACTAATATTTTTAATATTCTGTTTTTATCAGCTACTTTAATTACATATTTACCAATTAAACATGTTAAATTTATGTAAATTTTAACACCTTCAACACTACTAATTTTCATAGTCTTTACGAAAACGTGATAGTGTTGAAAAGTTTAGGGATACTAACTAATTATGAATGTTTTGTGATTTTTAGAACATGCTTTTCATAGTTTATTTCACAAGCAAAAATTCAGATCTTCTATTTATAGCATTTTGCTCCTCAGTACATTTGTTTTTACAATCAATCTTGAGTTCTGTTTCTCCAAATCCTTTTCCAGAAATGCGGGAAGTATCTATACCTTTTGATATTACATATTGAACAGTTGCTTTAGCCCTCTTATCTGAAAGATTTAGATTGTATTTATCATCACCTTTGGAGTCTGAATGTGATTTAACATAAACCTTCAATGCTTCATTTTGCGACATAACATAAACCAATTTATCTAGTTCCTCAGCACCTTGTTTAGTAATATTACTTTTATTGAAATCAAAATAAATAGGATTCAAAATGATTTCTTTTTCTGTAATGACTACATCAATTGGCTTGATAGTTACATCTACTGTTATTGACCCTCCAATAATTTTTGCCAAAGGAATTTTTGCGGTCATATAACCATCTTTAAAAGCTTCAATTATGTATATTTTTTCACAATCCACATCGTAAACTACTTCTCCTTTTTCATTAGATACTTGTGTTCCTATTACATTGCTATTTTCATCCAAAATAAGTACTTTTGAATTCATCAAAACGGCACCATCTTTCAAGCTTTTTACGACTACTTTTATCTTCCCTTTACAAACTGGTATCGAAGAATAAATATGATCTTCACCAGATCTATTACTAGAAACATACCCTAGTTGTTTAACAGAATTATACGTTAATGCAAAATCATCTTTCTCTGTGTTAACTGGTTTACCCACATTGATTGGCAAGTCATTTTTATT
This sequence comes from Flavobacterium sp. 5, assembly GCF_002813295.1. Taxonomy (NCBI): domain Bacteria; kingdom Pseudomonadati; phylum Bacteroidota; class Flavobacteriia; order Flavobacteriales; family Flavobacteriaceae; genus Flavobacterium; species Flavobacterium sp. 5. The sequence continues at coordinate 4,392,531 of NZ_PHUE01000001.1, read as the reverse complement.
AAGATCTACAAAAAAGACATCCAAACCACCAAAGCCAGTCAAACCATTTGAGGCAAAATACAGCACATTTTCATCTGTAATAAAAGGAAAACTTTCATCGCCAGCCGTATTAATTTTATCACCTAAATTTTTAGGAATACCATAAGTTCCATCATTATTCACTTGTACTTTCCAAATATCAATTCCACCTATTGAGCCAGGCATATTTGACGAAAAATAAAGTATTTTACCTTCTTTGTCAATTGATGGATTACTAGTGGAATATTTTTTATCATTAAAAGGCATCGGTGTTATTGCCGTCCATTTACCATCTTCTTTTTTAGCTTTAAACAAATGAACCTGACCAAATTTTAATCGTTTAGCATTATTCTTTTCATACAAATTAGAATTAAAACTTTCGCTAGAAAAATAAATAGTACTTCCATCAGCAGTTATACTCACTGGTCCTTCATGAAATCGAGTATTTAATTCCGAAACAGGTTTTGGATCTGAAAAATTACCATCAGTTTTCAAATCCGATTGATAAATATCTAAAAAAGCTTCATCATTCCATCCGTACTTTTTGCCACCGCTATTACGTGCACTAGCAAAATATAAAACGTCATTATAAAGTATCGCTCCAAAATCAGATTTATCTGAATTAATATCCAAAATTTTAACATCAAAAAGTTTATCCTTATCAACAAGCGCAGGTAAATAATCGGGATTTTTATTAAAATCTACCGCACGTTGATCTGTTGGTGCTTTTATTGCAAAAGTCTTCATTTGCACATTTGCCTCTTCATATTTTGCATTTGCTTTAAGCATTTGGGCATAATTAAAATAGGTTTCCGCATCCTGATCCTTTTTTACTGCCAAAGCATACCATTTTGCAGACTCCACAGTATTGAACATATTATAATAACATTCTCCTAACTGCTTATACACATACTCATCCGATTTTCCTTTTTCATTTACAAGAAGATATTCTTTAACTGCTTGAACATATTCATATCTTTCAAACAAATTATCAGCAATTTTTGTGTATTTATTTTGTGCCAAAAGTGGAAAACTAATGACTATTAAAAACAGAAGTATTTTATTTTTTTTCATTTCAAATGAGATCTAATATTAGAAAAATCTTGGAGAGCGGGACACTTTTTTCACTGGTAAAAAATCATATAATAAGATTATTTCATGTGATGATGATGTTGAGATATTCAAATCCGAAACAATATGATCATAGGCATATCCAATTCTTAAATCAGGAGTAACATTAAAATTTACTAAAAATCCAAAACTATCCTCTAACCTATATGTTGCACCAAATTCAACTTTCTCTTTATATAGAAAATTAGCAGAGACATCTAAAGAAGAAGGCACTTTAAATGCTGATTTCAATAAAAACGAAGGTTTAAATTTTAAATTTGGATTCAAATCAAAAACATAACCCGCAGTCAAAAAATAGTGAGAAACATCAGAACCATATTTTTTGCCATCATAATCCAAGTGTGCAGCATTAATAATATTAGGTATTGAAAATGAAACATAATATTTATCTGTATAGTAAAAAACACCTGTTCCAATGTTCAATGTTACATCAGTTGTATTTTTCCCAAAAACGCCTTCTGAAGGATCAGGTAATGTTGGAACAATCTCGGAGAAGTTAACTTTCTGAAAAGTAGCTCCACCTTTAATTCCAAAAGACAAATTACTATTTTCTCCTAGTTGTAATTTATACGCTACATCTCCATAAACATTTTGCTCGGTTACAGGTCCGATTTTATCTGAAATAATTGATAACCCTAAACCAACATTCTTTCCAGCTGGTCCCTCGCCATAAAAAGTAAACGAAGTTGGTGATCCTTCGATATTTACCCATTGTTTTCGATATAACACACCAAAAGTAACGTGCTCTTTGGTGCCTGCATAAGCAGGATTTACAACATTCATATTGTACATGTATTGAGTATATTGCGGATCTTGTTGCGCTTTAACATCTATAACGAGTACTAGAAATAATATAGCTACCAGTAAAGTTCTATTCATTTTAATATATTTTTATTTCTCTCTAATTAAATAAATCCAGCCTGTTTTAGATTGACCATTATTAAATGCTATAACATAATAATAGGTAGCACTTGGCAAAGCCTCGCCACTATTGGTCTGACCAATCCATTGATCGGTATAGTTCCCTTGACTATAGACTTGAAGACCATACCTATTAAATATTTCTAATTTTTTCACATTCATTAATCGTAAATCGAAAAAATCATTTGAACCATTACCATCAGGTGAAATTCCTTTTTGAATATCACAATAAATGGATTCAATCATAATACTAGAAGTTGTTTCACATCCAGTATCATTTGATTTCACAGTAAGACTATACTCCAAAGGAAAAGCCTCTATTACAGAAGTAGAATCTACAACTTCATTCACATTTAATACATTTGAATTTGTACTTACAACATTTCCAACATTATCTTTCCAAATGTAATTGACAGCATCAGGATCATAAGAATTCAAAAGAGGAGAAGCCGTTATTTCATAATTATTTGATTTACAAGTCCAAGAAGATTCAAATTGAATTTGAGGAGGTATTTCTTGTATTAATTGACTCGAACCTGTAGTTACACAAGTATTATCATTCTTGAATCGAACACTAATAATATAGTTTGCCGGTAATACGTTCAAAAATTCTGGACTATCTTGAAAACCATTACCAATACTATAATCAACACCTACCATATCCCCTATTTCGATTCTTCCTACAGGTACAGCACATGTAGGTTGAACTGCATTTACAACAACGGGAGTATCTGGAACAGGAGGACTTGAATTTATTTTTGTTGTACTTACTGAAGTGCTGGTACAAGTAGCGTCAGCAATATTTCGAACATACAAAGTATAATCATTTGGCGCAAGACCATTAAACATATTAGCCAATTGATAAGTTGTCCCGTCCAAACTGTATTCCATTCCGCTTTGCGCAGTAATGGTGATTGACCCTGATGGTAAACCGCAGGTTGGCTGCACAACACTTGAAGCAAGTGCAGCTACTGGAGCTGTTGGAATGGCATTGATTTTTGTTGTACTTACTGAAGTGCTGGTACAAGTCGCATCAGCAATATTTCGAACATACAAAGTATAATCATTTGGCGTAAGACCATTAAACATATTAGCCAATTGATAAGTTGTTCCATCCAAGCTGTATTCCATTCCGCTTTGCGCAGTAATGGTGATTGACCCTGATGGTAAACCGCAGGTTGGCTGCACAACACTTGAAGCAAGTGCAGCTACTGGAGCTGTTGGAATGGCATTGATTTTTGTTGTACTTACTGAAGTGCTGGTACAAGTCGCATCAGTAATATTTCGAACGTACAGAGTATAATCATTTGGTGTAAGACCATTAAACATATTAGCCAATTGATAAGTTGTCCCGTCCAAACTGTATTCCATTCCGCTTTGCGCAGTAATGGTGATTGACCCTGATGGTAAACCGCAGGTTGGCTGCACAACACTTGAAGCAAGTGCAGCTACTGGAGCCGTTGGAATGGAATTGATTTTTGTTGTACTTACTGAAGTGCTGGTACAAGTAGCATCAGCAATATTTCGAACGTACAGAGTATAATCATTTGGTGTAAGACCATTAAACATATTAGCCAATTGATAAGTTGTCCCGTCCAAACTGTATTCCATTCCGCTTTGCGCAGTAATGGTGATTGACCCTGATGGTAAACCGCAGGTTGGCTGCACAACACTTGAAGCAAGTGCAGCTACTGGAGCTGTTGGAATGGCATTGATTTTTGTTGTACTTACTGAAGTGCTGGTACAAGTCGCATCAGTAATATTTCGAACGTACAGAGTATAATCATTTGGTGTAAGACCATTAAACATATTAGCCAATTGATAAGTTGTCCCGTCCAAACTGTATTCCATTCCGCTTTGCGCAGTAATGGTGATTGACCCTGATGGTAAACCGCAGGTTGGCTGCACAACACTTGAAGCAAGTGCAGCTACTGGAGCCGTTGGAATGGAATTGATTTTTGTTGTACTCACTGAAGTGCTGGTACAAGTAGCATCAGCAATATTTCGAACGTACAGAGTATAATCATTTGGTGTAAGACCATTAAACATATTAGCCAATTGATAAGTTGTTCCATCCAAGCTGTATTCCATTCCGCTTTGTGTAGTAATGGTGATTGACCCTGATGGTAAACCGCAGGTTGGCTGCACAACACTTGAAGCAAGTGCAGCTACTGGAGCCGTTGGAATGGAATTGATTTTTGTTGTACTTACTGAAGTGCTGGTACAAGTAGCATCAGCAATATTTCGAACGTACAGAGTATAATCATTTGGTGTAAGACCATTAAACATATTAGCCAATTGATAAGTTGTCCCGTCCAAACTGTATTCCATTCCGCTTTTCGCAGTAATGGTGATTGACCCTGATGGTAAACCGCAGGTTGGCTGCACAACACTTGAAGCAAGTGCAGCTACTGGAGCTGTTGGAATGGAATTGATTTTTGTTGTACTCACTGAAGTGCTGGTACAAGTAGCATCAGCAATATTTCGAACGTACAGAGTATAATCATTTGGTGTAAGACCATTAAACATATTAGCCAATTGATAAGTTGTTCCATCCAAGCTGTATTCCATTCCGCTTTGTGTAGTAATGGTGATTGACCCTGATGGTAAACCGCAGGTTGGCTGCACAACACTTGAAGCAAGTGCAGCTACTGGAGCCGTTGGAATGGAATTGATTTTTGTTGTACTTACTGAAGTGCTGGTACAAGTAGCATCAGCAATATTTCGAACGTACAGAGTATAATCATTTGGTGTAAGACCATTAAACATATTAGCCAATTGATAAGTTGTCCCGTCCAAACTGTATTCCATTCCGCTTTTCGCAGTAATGGTGATTGACCCTGATGGTAAACCGCAGGTTGGCTGCACAACACTTGAAGCAAGTGCAGCTACTGGAGCTGTTGGAATGGAATTGATTTTTGTTGTACTTACTGAAGTGCTGGTACAAGTAGCATCAGCAATATTTCGAACGTACAGAGTATAATCATTTGGTGTAAGACCATTAAACATATTAGCCAATTGATAAGTTGTCCCGTCCAAACTGTATTCCATTCCGCTTTGCGCAGTAATGGTGATTGACCCTGATGGTACTGCGCAGGTTGGTTGCACAACACTTGAAGCAAGTGCAGCTACTGGAGCTGTTGGAATCGCATTGATTTTTGTTGTACTTACTGAAGTATTAGTACAAGTCGCATCAGTAATATTTCGAACGTACAAAGTATAATCATTTGGCGCAAGACCATTAAACATATTAGCCAATTGATAAGTTGTTCCATCCAAACTGTATTCCATTCCGCTTTGTGTAGTAATGGTGATTGACCCTGATGGTAAACCGCAGGTTGGCTGTACAACACTTGAAGCAAGTGCAGCTACTGGAGCTGTTGGAATCGCATTGATTTTTGTTGTACTTACTGAAGTGCTGGTACAAGTAGCGTCAGCAATATTTCGAACGTACAAAGTATAATCATTTGGCGCAAGACCATTAAACATATTAGCCAATTGATAAGTTGTTCCGTCCAAACTGTATTCCATTCCACTTTGCGTAGTAATGGTGATCGTCCCTGATGGTACCCCGCAAGTTGGTTGTACAACACTTGAAGCAAGCGCAGCTACTGGAGCTGTTGGAATCGCATTGATTTTTGTTGTACTTACTGAAGTGCTGGTACAAGTAGCATCAGTAATATTTCGAACATACAAAGTATAATCATTTGGCGCAAGACCATTAAACATATTAGCCAATTGATAAGTTGTTCCGTCCAAACTGTATTCCATTCCGCTTTGAGTAGTAATGGTGATTGACCCTGATGGTACCGCGCAGGTTGGCTGTACAACACTTGAAGCAATTGCAGCTACTGGAGCCGTTGGAATGACATTAATTTTTGTTGTACTCACTGAAGTGCTGGTACAAGTCGCATCAGTAATATTTCGAACGTACAAAGTATAATCATTTGGCGCAAGACCATTAAACATATTAGCCAATTGATAAGTTGTTCCGTCCAAACTGTATTCCATTCCACTTTGCGTAGTAATGGTGATCGTCCCTGATGGTACCCCGCAAGTTGGTTGTACAACACTTGAAGCAAGCGCAGCTACTGGAGCTGTTGGAATCGCATTGATTTTTGTTGTACTTACTGAAGTGCTGGTACAAGTAGCATCAGTAATATTTCGAACATACAAAGTATAATCATTTGGCGCAAGACCATTAAACATATTAGCCAATTGATAAGTTGTTCCGTCCAAACTGTATTCCATTCCGCTTTGAGTAGTAATGGTGATTGACCCTGATGGTACCGCGCAGGTTGGCTGTACAACACTTGAAGCAATTGCAGCTACTGGAGCCGTTGGAATGACATTAATTTTTGTTGTACTCACTGAAGTGCTGGTACAAGTCGCATCAGTAATATTTCGAACGTACAAAGTATAATCATTTGGCGCAAGACCATTAAACATATTAGCCAATTGATAAGTTGTTCCGTCCAAACTGTATTCCATTCCACTTTGCGTAGTAATGGTGATCGTCCCTGATGGTACCCCGCAAGTTGGCTGCACAACACTTGAAGCAACTGCAGCTACTGGAGCTGTTGGAATCGCATTGATTTTTGTTGTACTCACTGAAGTGCTGGTACAAGTAGCATCAGTAATATTTCGAACATACAAAGTATAATCATTTGGCGCAAGACCATTAAACATATTAGCCAATTGATAAGTTGTTCCGTCCAAACTGTATTCCATTCCACTTTGCGTAGTAATGGTGATCGTCCCTGATGGTACCCCGCAAGTTGGCTGCACAACACTTGAAGCAACTGCAGCTACTGGAGCTGTTGGAATCGCATTGATTTTTGTTGTACTCACTGAAGTGCTGGTACAAGTAGCATCAGTAATATTTCGAACATACAAAGTATAATCATTTGGCGCAAGACCATTAAACATATTAGCCAATTGATAAGTTGTTCCGTCCAAACTGCATTCCATTCCGCTTTGAGCAGTAATGGTGATTGACCCTGATGGTACCCCGCAGGTTGGCTGCACAACACTTGAAGCAAATACAGCTACTGGGGCTGTTGGAATGGCATTGATTTTTGTTGTACTTACTGAAGTGCTGGTACAAGTCGCATCAGCAATATTTCGAACGTACAAAGTATAATCATTTGGCGCAAGACCATTAAACATATTTGCCAATTGATAAGTTGTTCCATCCAAACTGTATTCCATTCCGCTTTGCGTAGTAATGGTAATCGATCCTGATGGTACTGCGCAAGTTGGCTGAACAACACTTGAAGCAATTGCAGCTATTGGAGCTGTTGGAATGGCATTAATTTTTGTTGTACTCACTGAAGTGCTAGTACAAGTAGCGTCAACAATATTTCGAACATACAAAGTATAATCATTTGGCGCAAGACCATTGAACATATTTGCCAATTGGTAAGTTGTTCCGTCTAAACTATATTCCATTCCGCTTTGTGTAGTAATAGTGATCGACCCTGATGGTACCCCGCAGGTTGGTTGTACAACACTTGAAACAAGTGCAGCTACTGGAGCTGTTGGAATCGCATTGATTTTTGTTGTACTTACTGAAGTGCTGGTACAAGTCGCATCAGCAATATTTCGAACGTACAAAGTATAATCATTTGGCGCAAGACCATTAAACATATTTGCCAATTGATAAGTTGTTCCATCCAAACTGTATTCCATTCCGCTTTGCGTAGTAATGGTAATCGATCCTGATGGTACTGCGCAAGTTGGCTGCACAGCACTTGAAGCAATTGCAGCTACTGGAGCCGTTGGAATGGAATTGATTTTTGTTGTACTTACTGAAGTATTAGTACAAGTAGCATCAGCAATATTTCGAACATACAGAGTATAATCATTTGGAGATAAAAATTCAAAAATTGTTGATGATTGATAAGCAACTCCATCCAAACTATATTCCATTCCTTGTTGAGGCGTTATTACGATAGTCCCTGTTGGTATTGCACAACTTGGCTGGATACTATGCGAAATTGTAGGCGCTAATGGAGCTGTAGGCACAGCATTTATTTTAACAATAATAGTAGACAATACTGAAGTACAACCATTGGCATTTGTAACTTTAAAAGTATAATCGGTTCCTGCAGTTAAACCTACAAATGAATAATTAGCTCCCGAACCTATTATTGAACTTCCAATAGATGGAATGATAGTCCAATTACCTATTGTAGGTAATCCGCTAAATAAAACACTACCGCTATTCAGAGCACAAGTGGGTTGAATTACACTATCTATAGTAGGAGCTTGTTGTTTGTCTATTATTGGACTAACTGCTAATCTATTAATACTTTCACACCCCATTAAAGGAGTTGTAGATTGTTGAGAAACATAATAAGTACTACCTTGAACAATCAAAGTGTTTGAAGGCAAAACAATTCCGTTATTTGGAGTATCATACCAAATAACATTTGAATTATTTATGATTCCATTTAAAGCAATTGAATTAAGTGTTGCATTTTGTGATTCGCAAAAAAGAGGACTTGCCGAACTAATTGTAGGAGTTAATGGATCAACAATTGTAACCGATACTTCAAAACGATTTACACTTTCGCAACCCGAAATAGTTTGAGTTGCATAATACTTTGTACCATCACTTAAAGAAGTCGTACTAGATAAAGAACTACCCAAAACTGCTGCATTATACCAAACAATAGGTGCACTTCCTGTGACATTTAAATTTGAAATTTTTGCAGATTGACTGGAACAAAATAATTGAATACCATCACCCACAGGGCTTGAAGGTGCATTTATAGTAACATTAACGACAACTCTTGGTGTACTTTCACAACCAGAAACTGTTTGAGAACCATAATACAAGGCGTTGATTAAAGGTGTTGAATCTGACAATGCAATAGTTCCTGTTGCCGATGAGTACCACTTTATATTTGCACCAAAAGTAGCTTTAGCAGTAAGTGAAGCAACTGTAGCACTTTCTGACTCACAAAACGTCTGGCTTCCATTTATTGTTATTGCAGAAGGCTTATTAATAGTAACTGTTACATTTAACTTAGATACACTTTCACAACCAGATATTGTTTGTGTAGCTGAATAAATACCATCAGCCAAAGCAGAACTTGGTGAAAGTAAAGTTCCCAAAGAATCATACCATTTTACATTGGTACCAGTAACTATCAAATCAGAAACTGTTGCTGAATTACAAAAAACTGGATTAGTAACAGTCGTTGTTGGAGCTGAGGGTTTATTGATGGTAACCACAACTTTTAATCTTTCAACACTTTCACAAAGCAAACCTGTAGTTCCCGTTTGAGAAGCATAATAATCTTCTGAATCTATTAAAGCTGTAGAATTTGATAATGGTACTCCTCCAATTGCATCAGCATACCATTTTATTCCAGTCCCGCTTGCAACCAAATTTACAACAGTAGCATTTTGTGATTCACAAAATATTTGAGTAGCCTGTCCACTTGGTTTTGATTCTGCATTAATAGTTAATGACACTGCAGTTCTACTAGAGCTCAAACAGCCATCTACTGTTTTCCTAGATTCGGCATAATAGGTATAAACACCAGGTAAAGTCACCGTTGGTGTATATGTTAAACTACCAGTAACTAAAGCTGGACCGCTACTATTATTTGCATACCAATCAATAGTTTCTCCACCATTAACTGAAGCCGATAAAACTGGAGTTGATTGCCCCTCACAAATAGATTTATCTCCTCCACTCACTGGATTATTAATTACCGAACAGGTACAAATTGGTGCAATAACATTAAAAGTCTCGACACATCCATTTCCTTTATCAGCAGTAATCATAATATCAGTTCCAGTAGGTATACTTGTAATGGAATTTCCTACTATCACACCTACTACAGGAAATCTGGTAATAGTACTGCCACTTGCAACAGTAAAATCAACTTTATATGTTAATAAATCAAGTGAGCAGCTTTTGGAAGTTACATTCAAAAATGGAGAATCTTTTATTTCTAAAACAACAGCTGTTCTTGAAATACTAGAACATGAAGCAATATTGTTTTGAGCATAATAAGTGACAGAACCAATTGTATTTAAAATTGGACTCGTAACTATATTTCCATTTAAAAGTGCATCATACCAAACGACAGTCCCCAAAGACACTGTAGCATTTGCAGTTAAAGTTTGTAAAGGATTTGTAGCACAAACCGATTGATTCCCTCCACTTATTGGAGTATTTGGGTCGTTTATAGTAACTGTAAGTGGATATCTAGTAGCACTTTCACAAGTTCCAATTGTTTGAGAAGCATAATAAGTAGTCCCAGTAACCAAAACTGTGGAACTTGGAAGCAAACTTCCTCCTGTTGGATTATCATACCATTTTATTATTCCAATTCCTGATGCTAATAAATCTGCTATTGTCCCCGAATTACAAACAGTTTGCAATCCAGAACCAGTAGGTACATCTGTAATATTTATAGTTATAGTGGAAGCTGTTCTTGGAAAACTTTCACATGAAAGAGTTCCTGATACCGTTTGAGTAGCATAATAGGTTTCTCCATCTACCAAATTCGTATTAGGATCTAATGAAATACCTCCAGTTGGAGCTGCATACCATTTTACAGCAGTACCAGTCGCAGCTAAATTTGATATCTTTGCTGAATTACAAAACGTTTGTGTTGTTGCTACCGTTGGTCCTGCTGGGTTATCTACAACAACATCTACTTGTAAACGAGAAATACTTTTACAGGAAGTTATAGCATTTGTTTGCTCTGCAAAATAAGAACCAGTTACTAAATTTGTACTGCTATTAATTGCTATACCTCCAACTGCAGTTGCAAACCACTCTATATTATTTCCTACAGCCACCAAATCGCTTATTTTTGGACTGTTTAATTTACAAAAATTCTGACTAGATGAACCTGTTGGAGCATCTGTCACATTATATACTACTGTAACATCAGCAGATGAAGACGAACATTGACCACTTGAAATTGTCCATGTAAAAACATAAGTTCCCAAGACACTAACAGTAGCGGTAGCATTCCCAGCAGAACTATCACTAAAAGTAACTATCCCTGGTCCTGACTTCAATGCCCACACTCCAGTTCCTATTGATGGTGTATTACCTCCTAAACCTTCGCTTGTTAAAGAGCATCTAGTTTGATTCCCACCAACGGTAGCCAAAGTTGGATTATTCACAAAATTCATCGTTAAACTTGCAGTAGAGTAACAAGGTGTCAATGCTGCCTCCGCAACAACAACTGGATTTGGAACTTCCAAATTATAATCAATAGCACCACTTCCGTAATCACTGGTTCTTATACTGGGACTCAAAAACGAATTAGTAACATTATAATTAGAAGAAGTATTATCTTGCATGGTAAAAGCAAAAAACTTTACATCTCCAGTAGTATAACCCACTAATGCTTTTGATACTTCAACTTCAAAACCTAAATTATAATCTGAGGTACCTGAATTATTCTTATTAACTCCCATAACAGCAGTTGGAGATCCAGTCGCTGCAGTCCCTAAATAAGTTTTAGTAGAATTTCCTGTTTTCAATTCAATTACATCTGCATAATAGTTTGTTTCACCAGTATCTGTAGCAATTGCAAGGCAATAATCCGCCTCAAAATAAGAATCAAAAGTACTTGGGTTATTATTAAAATAATTAAAAGCTCTCACATCTGGAAGAGAACCATTTTCATCTCCATAATTAGACACATTAAAACCTCCTGGTTTGGTATCTAAAAAAACCATGATTCTTCTATAATTCAAAGCTTTTCCAGCAATACCAAAAACTAATTTATCTTCTGTTGGGCTAATTTTTAATGCATTTATATACCCATTAACCGCTTGTGTTGCTAATGGTGCCGAGAGTACATTATCCTCTAATGGAGCAGTTCCCCAAGCATTATCGGTAAGATTTCCATCCAATGTTATAGCATAACGAGAACGCACACTTACAATTTGTCCATTAGTTAATGAACTTGTTGTGAAAGTTTTGCTAGTTGACATCGATTGCTTAACCACACCATCAACAGAAAACTCAAACAAATCTGCTCCTCCCGTTGCTGTAAAAGTTACTGATGTTCCTGAACACAAAGGATTAATAGTATTATTGAGGGGATTTGATGATAAAAAAACTGCTGGTGGACTATTGTAAACAGACGCAACAACTGGAACCCTAGTACTAGTTCCAATACCCGATCTAGCTGAAACATAAAAAGTTGTTGTTGTAGCTACATTAGGGCTATACGTATTGCCAGTTGCCAAAACTGTGGCACTGGTCTGACTACTAAACCATTCTATAATATCACCACTGGCACCCGTAGCCGAAAGTGCTATTACACCTGGTCCGCAAGAACTTCCCGCAACAGCTATTGGAGGATTGACTACAGCCAATACATTCAACTTTCTTTTGAAAGTTTTAGGCAAATAAGGATTGTTTTTGGAGGCTTTGGAAAGCAGTATTTCTTTTTCGATTTTAGAAAATAATACTAATTTCTCTAAATTTGAAGCAATTAATTTATTACTTAATAAAATGGTAATTAGTAAAATTAAAAGTAATTTTATTTTCATTAAAACAGTTTTTTTGTTAAAAAAATAATGATTCAGTAACATTAAGATTTTAAAAGTAAACCTTTATTTACATTGCAACAATTCATTTTTTCTCAACAAGAAGACTACAACGATGTAGTCTGTTAGAATGTTCATAAATTAGTTAAAAAACACCACTTTTTCTTAATAATATGATACTTAAACGATTAAAAATTATATTTAATCGATAATTTAGCTGTTTTCTTAACTATAAAACATATCTCAAAATTTCATTTCTTTTATTCTCTATAAAAAGACCCAATTAAAACAAAAAAGGCTGTTTGAACTTATCAAACAACCTTTCTCTAACCAACTAAAACCTTTTTTTTTATTCCTTGAAAAACTTAATTGTAAAACTGCTACCATTAGCATCATTTGCAGTCAAAAAGTAAACACCTTTATTCAAATTACTAATTTCAACCGCGGTATTAGCTTCTAAAGTTTCTTTTAATTGTTTTACAATTCTACCATTAATATCATAAACAAATACGTTTGAAACTATTGCATTTATTTTAAAAGTATCTAAAACCGGAACCGGATAAAGACTAATCTTTTCAGTTTTAATTTTAGGAGTTTCTATACCTAAATTAGGACATGTTTCTTCAACTAATGTTCCCGTAGACATATTATAGCAAGTATTTTTGTTCACACCAACAATATCTGCTGTTTGTGGAGTCCCTGTTTTACCATTAAAAATAATATTAGTACTAATGATGTTATTAAAAACATAACTATAATAACCATTTACGTCTGGTCCTGTCATTACATCTCCAGGCCATGTTGAATTGGCTGAATTAGCTAATGGAATAGCATCCCAATGATGAATATTTATAGGTTTTACCCAAGAAGTTGGAGGTAAAAAACGTACTGTAATATTCCCAACTGCCAAAAATGTATAAGTTTGTGAAGCAACTCCTGAAAATAATCCTTCTGAGTCTTCAGCAATCGCTTTTATTGTTGTCGTTGAGCTAACGTTTATAGGAGTTGAATAAACTAGAGAACTAGCGGTAGGTGTTGTACCATCTATAGTATAATAAATCTTAGAGCCTGCTTTATCATCTTTTGCAGTAATTGTAACTGCTTGTGTAGTTCCTGCAACAAATGAACCTCCAACAGGGCTAATTGTAACTGTGGGTGCTACATTTACAACTACTTTTGACCAAACTTTGTAACCCGTACCCGAAGCGTTTTCAATCCAATCTACACCTGAAGGAACTGTAGTTGTGTTACCTAACCTAACAGCTACTTTGCCATCAATTATAGCCAAATATTCTGTTGTTGAAGCTGTCACAATGCTCACAGAGCTCAAAGCATTTATTGAATTTGCTTTTCTAACTGCCATTAAAACATTTATCTCACTTTCATGACTAGTATATGTTCTAGTCACATTATCTTTTGAATAAACTCCTCCATAATAATGTGAGAAAAACACACATGGTATTCCAGGATGAGTCAAAATATATGCATATCCTTTCATTAAATTAACATCAGACATCCAAGCTGTTGTAACAAAAGTATCATGATTATCTACAAATGTAACTGCTAAATCTTTATAACCAGTTTGGCTTGATAATCCAGGAGTACCTGCTAATTTTGTATAGTTACCTGCAACTGCAGTGCTTAAATTATAATACAAAGGAAAATCAAAAGCTGTTGATTTTTTACTTGTCCCATCAACCCATGATTTCACTTTAGTTGCATCACCATCCCAGTACTCTCCAACTGATCCATAAGGAGCAGAAGCAGTATTATAAGCCCCAACATAACTTGCTGAAAAACCTTTTACCATATCCCATCTCCAGCTATCAAATCCAAGTGCTTTTAATTTAGACAAATAATCTTTCACACCATCTTGTACTTGCGAATTAGTATGATCTAAATCTCTTGCTCCATTAAAATCATCTCCTGTATCAGCAGTACCACAAGGTTTTACACCAGTAATCACTCCTGTATTAGCTTCGTCAGTACTTGTTATTGATTTACAGTCCCATGTAGGATTTGTAAAATCAGTCCAATTCGTTGTACCTCCTCTATGATTCACAACGACATCAGCCATTGGATGAATTTTTGGAGAACTATTGTTTAAATTTGTCAATAAAGTTGTCAATTGACTTTCTGATCCGTAAACTGTTTGAGAAAAATCATACAATTCTGTAGGGATATACCCCACTCCTCCAGAAGATTTACTTGGTGGCGGCATCCACAATACAGTAAAACCAGCTGCTGCATAATTACTAGTTCTATTATTCAAATAATTATAGAGCCCTCCCTCTGCTGTTACAGTTGACTGATTATAAACATCCCAGCCGAATGCCTGCATCATTATATCGTCCTTAAATGTTTGGGCCTGGCCAACAAATATTGAAAACAAAATCGAACAAAAGACAAGTGTTTTTTTTAAAAGTAATTTTTTATACATAGTTTTTTTAGTAAGTTAATGATACTTTATATTAGAGTTTAATGTTTACAATTTAGAATCAAAACCCGATGCTTAAAAGTTAATTTTTTAGTAAAACAGCAATTAAAACATCAATAATTCAGAATTTACAACAATAAAAACTTCTAAATTATATAAAATAAAACGAGAACTAAGGAGGTCAAAAAAATATAGAGCTACGATAACGTGATAGTATTAATAACTTTTAAAAATTTAACAAATATCATAGTTGGTTTTTTACAACAAAAAATTTCAAACCAAATTCTACCTTAAATATCTTTCAAATCATAATAATCAAATTCCAAAATAAATAATAGAATAAAGTCAAACATGAAATCAAATCATTTTAACATAAATACTATTCTAGCACCCTTTTTTGTATTTTTGCTCAAAAATAAAACTCTATGAATTTTCTAAAAAAATTTTCTCCTTTTTACAATCTAGCAATTTTCTATATTATTGTTAGTTTCGTTCTGCGAATTGTTTTAATGTTTCATCCGATAACACAAACTTCTTTTATTTTTATAGATAGTTTAAAAATATTTACAATAGGATTCCTTTCTGATTTATTTGTATTTGTAATAGCTACTGGATTTTTATGGTTGTATCTTATTTTTATATCCAACTCAAAGTACTATAAACCTTATGGTTACATTATTTTTGGACTATTAGTAGCGCTTTTACTTTATATAGCTTCTGGAAAAACAATTCTAAATGAATATGGTGGTGCTTTACCAAAAATAGGAATGATTTTCGTTGGCCTTAAAACTATATTATTTGGGTTATTACTTTTTCTACCAAAATACAGAACCAAAATTAGATTTTGGCTATTCACTTTTGTAATTTTTTTATACGTTGTTCTTATCCTTCAAAACGGAATTAGCGAGTACTTTTTTTGGAATGAATTTGGAGTTAAATATAATTTCATAGCTGTAAACTATTTAGTTTACACTAATGAAGTTATCGGGAACATCATGGAATCTTATCCAGTAATTCCTTTGTTTTCGACTTTATTTTTAATCGCTGGAATAGTGACTTATTTTATTATTAAAAGAACTAGAAACTATATTGATGCAATCCCAACTTTTACAGAAAAAATAAAAATATCGGCAATTTATCTTGTCTTATTTGGTATTTCCTTATTAGCCATCCCTTATCTAGCCAAAAAAGAAAACTCTCAAAATGTTTTTACCAATGAATTGCAAGCTAACGGAATGTATCGTTTCTATTTAGCATTCATGAATAGTGAATTGGATTATTTTAAATTTTACAAAACTTTACCAGAAAATGAAGCTTTTGCTTTATTAAGAAAACAAATTCCATCCATTTCTGGTGTATCAACTTTAAGACAAATCAAAAGTGATTCCATTGAAACTCATAAAAATGTAGTTTTAATTACCATAGAAAGTTACAGTGCCGATTTTATGAAAATGTATGGCAACGAGCAAAACATAACTCCATTTCTTGACAATCTTGCTCAACAAAGTTTATTGTTCACCAATTTATATGCCGTAGGAAACAGAACAGTTCGCGGACTTGAAGCAGTAACCTTATGTTTTCCCCCTACTGCTGGTGAGAGTGTTGTAAAAAGAGAAGACAATAAAAAGAAATTTTCTACTGGATCTGTTTTTAAAGAAAGAGATTATAACGTGAAGTTTCTATATGGAGGAGATGCTTTCTTTGACAACATGGAAGATTTTTTTACTGGAAATGGTTATGATATTGTAGATAAAAAATCATTTACTCCCGAAGAAATTACTTTTGCAAATATTTGGGGCGTTTGTGACGAAGATATGGCTAATAAAGCAATAAAAATAATGAATGCAGAGGCTAGAGATGGTAAACCTTTCTTTAACCATTGGATGACTGTCAGTAATCACCGTCCATTTACCTATCCAAATAATAAAATTGATATTCCTGGTGATGCAAAATCTCGCGATGGTGGTGTAAAATATACAGATTATGCCTTGAAGAAATTCTTTGAAATGGCTAGTAAACAACCTTGGTATAAAAACACCGTGTTTGTAATCTTAGCTGACCATTGCGCTTCAAGTGCAGGTAAAACGGAACTTCCTGTGGATAAATACAGAATTCCTGCTATGATTTACAGCCCAGGTTTTATTCAGCCTCAAAAATATACAAATGTAATGTCACAAATTGATATTATGCCAACACTATTTGGATTATTGAATTTCAATTATCAAAGTAAATTTTACGGACAAGATGTTCTGAAACCAGATTACAAACCAAGAGCTTTAATTGCAACCTATCAGGATTTGGGATTAATAAAAGACAATATTTTGACTATTCTTTCTCCAAAACAAACTGTAAAACAGTTTCAATTGACTTTAAAACCAGATCAAAAAACGGCTTCAGATTTTCAAATCTATTATGATCAGGTTCCTTTGAAAACCGAAAGAACAGATCTTGTTAACGATGCTGTATCGTATTACCAAACTGCTTCAGATATACTGAAGAAAAAGAAATACCAAGAATTGAAATAGTAGAACTCAATCCTGAAAATAGAAAAGCCTGTAAAAATTCGTTTTACAGGCTTTTCTATTTTATTTCATTGAAGATTAGAAATCATTTTCGCTTTCTAAACCAAAAAGCTTACCTGCTTTCCAAAGTTTCAAATCCTTTTTCAAATTCTTTTTATTACGATTAGTCATTTCTTTTGAATCTAAGTCTTCTAGATTTGGTTTTCCTGCGTTAACCCATGCAGTATACCAAAAATTAGCAATAGAAACGATTGCTTTTCTCATTTGTTTTTCAACCATTCCGTTCAAAGCCGTATGAAGTTGAGTTACATATTCCTTAGAATAAATCATATCACCATACTTATTTTTAGCCACATTCCCTTTTTCATCCATTTGAAATATTTTATCTTTTGCAAATGATTCGCGTAGTTTTCTATCGATAAGTAAAAGAGGTTCTACCTGACTATGAGAATCTTTTATCATGTCCCAAGTCGCTTTTTCAACATTATCAATGTATTTAGCTTCGCCTGTATAAAAATTATAATCTTTACCAAACATTTCAGGCATACGAGATTCAAACATAGCATGAATTCCTTTTTGATTCGTAAGTTGTCCATCATGATTCGCAGAAGTATGCAAAGGCATATTAGCATCACCAATATAATGCCCCAAATCGGCCGCTAAAAATAAAATTTCAGTCTTTCTTTTATCTTTCATAGCTTTGGTCAACTTGGTCATTATTTCCTGAATGTACCATAATACAAAACCATTATCATTTAAGAACTTCTCAGTATATTTTTTCTTAGCATCTTCGAATGAATGCGGAACAGAATCCAATGACCCAAAATTCTCAACATCCATATAATGACGTGGCCCTTCTGCTTTATCGCGTAAAGTATATTTACGTAAATCTGGAACTGTTGCTTCTTGAGTTATAAAATCAATATGATTATAAAAAAAGGTCTGTATTGGTTTTGGCAATGCCATTACAGCTGCATTATTAATATGCTCGTGGCCAAAAATACCCCAAGACAAACTGACAAAAGCAACACCAATTGCAGAGAAAGTAAGAACTCTTTGTTTTAATTTAAAATTTTTCATTATATTTATTTAATTGAAATACAAAAGTATTTTTTTTAAACATAATTCAAGCATTTTGTGTTTAATTTTATGTTAAGCCAAAGAAAAATAAATTAAAATGTTTAAACATCAAGGCAAAAACAGAACTTCAAAACATAATTTACGCCTTGCCATATTATTATCATTTGTAGCTGGCATTGTAAATGTAACTGGAGTTTTAGCTGTAAAGACTCTAACAACAAACGTTACTGGACATTTTGCCTTTTTTGCAGAAGAAGTTACCAAACACGACTACCAGGAAGCAATTATATTTTTAATTTATACGCTATTTTTTTTAGCAGGTGCTTTCACTTCCAATTTTTTAGCTGAATTGGTTTCTGAGAAAAAACAACACCTTTCCCATTTACCAGCAATAGTCATTGAATTTATTATTTTAATTACTTTAGGATTGTTTGGTAATCAACCAAATTTCTATTTATTCGGAGGAAAATGGATAGCCTTTGGACTTCTTTTTGCTATGGGAATACAAAATGCATTAGTAACCAAAATATCACGATCTACCGTTAGAACGACACACTTAACAGGGCTTTTTACCGATTTGGGAATAGAGCTTTCACAATTATTTTTCTACAAAAAAGAAGAAGAACGAAAAGCTTTAAAAACCAGTATTTATTTGAGACTTTCCATTATCACGTTCTTCTTTCTAGGATGTTTTTGTGGCGGATTTATATATGTCTATTTGGCATTAAAAACTTTATTTATTGCAGCTTCCTTTCTGTTAATTGCTCTTTACTACGATCACATTCTGTTGAACATCATTGCCATTAAACGCAAGAAATTACCATTTTAGAAATATAGAATCGCTAATAAAGTACCAACAGCAATACTCACCCAAAGTATAATGCCTTGTAATAATGGTAATACTCCAACTGATTTTAAAACAGTACTACTCAACCCTGCTCCTATCAAAAATAAAGTAACAGTAAGACCTGCTTTAGCAATAGAAACAAAATGAGGAGCAACAGCTGTTATCGGAGAAAAATAAGTATTACAAACCATTGCCAAAATAAACAATCCAATAAAATAGGGAATCTTCACTTTACTAGCCTTATTTTTAAAAACTACTGAAGTAATCAAAGCGACGGGAATTATCCATAACGCTCTAGCCAATTTTACCGTCGTGGCCACTTGCAAAGCTTCTGCACCGTATTTATTAGCAGCTCCAACAACAGAACTCGTATCGTGAATAGCAATGGCACACCACAAACCAAAATCATTTTGTGACATTTGCAGCCAATGTCCAATAACAGGAAATGCAAACAAAGCAACAGAATTAAGTATAAATATTACTCCCAATGCCACCGAAGTTTGCTTTTCATCCGATTGGATAACTGGGGCAATTGCAGCAATAGCGCTTCCACCACAAATAGCGGTCCCACAAGAGATAAGGTGAGATATTTTCTTTTGAATCTTAAACCATTTTCCCAACAAAGTTCCTAAAGTAATTGTGGCAACAATTGATCCAATCGTAAAAAGAAAACCTTCCTTTCCTGCAGCTACAGCACTATGAACATTCATACCAAAACCCAATCCTACAACAGAAACTTGTAACAATATAGTAGTCGCCCTATGATTTAGATGTAAAAAAGGGTGACCAAAAACATTAGCAACAATCAAACCTAAAAACAAAGCAATTGGTGGCGAAATGACAGGAAACAAACAAAGGATTATTAGTAAAGCAAAAATTATTTGCTGTACGGTTACATCGATTTTGAAAAAATAAGGACTATTGATAGTATTCGATTTCATGGATTTGCTAACTTTTACACTACAAAGGTCGCTTTAAAAGCCAAGCAGTGCCAATCGTTAAAAATAATCCACTATAACTTTAAGTTATAATAACTCGAAATGTTTTTAATAAATAATTCTGAAAGAGACTCAGATTTTCCTTGTAACGTTATAATATAAAAATAACGCTCAATAGTCAAATTATCAACATCAATTATTTGTAATTCTTTATTTTTCAATTCCTTAGAAATTGCATGGATGGACATAAAAGCCACACAATCAGAATTTAACAGATATGATTTTATACTTTCAGTACTTCCCAATTGCATTTCAACCTGTAAATCATCAATTTTAATATGAAAAGGTTTCAAAGCATATTCAATAACTTCAAGTGTTCCTGAACCTTGTTCACGCACAACAAAACGCAAGGATTTAAAATCTGCAGGAGAAACTTCTTTTTTCTTAACTAATGGATGATTCACATTGCAAACCAAAACCAATTCATCTTTAATGAATTGCGTATATTTTATCGATTGATTTTTGGACTGTCCTTCGACAATTCCAATTTCGATTTCTTTATTTAATAATGCATGTTCTATTTGTTCTGTATTTCCGTTGAGCAAACTCACTTTTACAGATTCCAGCTTTTGATGAAAGCGTGCCAATAAAGGCGGAATAATATATTGAGAAATCGTAGTACTGGCTCCGAGTCGCAACAAACCTTTTCTCTCGTTAAGGAACGTACTCATGTCAAAGTCTATTTCTCGATAAATCTCAAAGATGTTTTTGGTATGTTTTAGTAATACCTCTCCAGCATTTGTAAGTGTGATTTTAGAACCGTTTCTTTCAAAGAGTTTAATTTTATATTCTTCTTCGAGTTCCTGAATATGTTTGGAAATAGCGGGCTGTGTAATGAATAATTCGGCAGCAGCTTTAGTAAAACTTAAGCGAGTTGCCACAGTGAAAAATACTTTTAGTCTAAAATCCATAATTTGTATTTTGCTAAAATTAGTAACTACAACATTCCATTATATTTTCGAACAAACCATTCTGTAGATAGAAAAATGGCAATCAAAACCAAAAGCCATTTCCAATCAATTAAAGGAGATTTAGTTACTACATCTTTCTGAACTGGCTTGTATTCCTCATTTTTCAACAATGTTTTGATCAAGACATCAATTTGATCTGGATAAAAAGCTGCCCCTTTTGTTTGCGACGCTAATTGCTTTAATTTTTGAACATCAGGATTAACAAATTGCTTTTCTATATCGAAATCCAAAATCTCAAAATGACCTGAATAGGATGTTTTTGAATTCAATTCTTTAACCGAAAAATTATAGCTTCCAGCAACAAGTCCATCAAGATTTACTTTATAGATATTGTTTCCTTTCAAAAGGTCATAATTTTTAGTTTGCTTCGTTTTGATGTTTGTCACCGCAATAGTTAAACGGGCTTTTTCATCAAAATCATAATTCTTATTGAAATATTGAGACGTAATTTCTATAGTTTCACCTGAATTATAAAAACTTTCATGATTAACAACCAACGACTTTTTAGCATTATTAGAAGCTAAATATTGTATAATTTTATTGATAAAAATATCATATTTTTCAAAAGACTGTGTATCGATATGACTCTGCATATTCCATTTCCAACTATTTTCACCAAATAAATAAGCCGATCTTCTGCCTTGATTTTCTACAAAAGATAATAACGGAGCTTTAGTATCAATATTCCTGATTTTAGCAGAAAGCAATACATTCACTTCGCCATTTGGAGTAATCGTACCAAAGCTATTTTGCAAAGGCGGGAAATTTTCAAAACCAATATTTTCCATCTCAAAAAGATTGAAATGAGTATCAAAATTAGCCTGATAATCTTCGTCCTGACCACTCATTTTGAAAACAAAATTATTCTGTTCTTGATTTAAAAATGAAAAATCAGTACTCGTACCAGTAACAGTAAAAGTATTCAAATTTGCTTTTTTATTAGCTTCAAAAATGGACTTAAACGCAGAAGTTGGCTGATACAAAATCAGTACATTGTAATCCTGTAAAGACTTTACATCATTTGGTTTTAGTAATACGACTTTGTGTTGCAAATTAGATTCTATAGCTCTTTTTAAAACAGCTATATCAGGATGATTGGTTGATGAAACAATAGCAACCGTTGTTTTCTGATCAATAACTTCAACAGCAAAATTCTTGGTATTATTAAATGTGTTTTTTTCGCTTACTTTGGATTCAATTTTAGCTTTATAAACTTGTAAACCTACTTTATTTGCAGGCAGCAGTACATTTACCACAGCCATTCTTTTGGAAGCTGAAAAAGAAACACTTTGCTTGTTCAGCACTTCATTACCCTGACTAATACTAAAATTGGCCGTTATATTTTTATCACCTGAATACTGCAAAAACACTTCAACCGGAAATTTATTCTTTAAAAATGCATATCGGTTTACATTCAGCTGATTGATTTTCAAATCCAATACTTTGGTTGTATCGCCCAAAACTAAAGGATATACTTTATTGTTTTCATTAAAACTATAGACATAATCATTCCCTGAGGTTTGATTACCATCAGTGATTATTACAGTTGGATAAAAAGCATTTTTATAGACGCTTTTTAAGTTTTTGGCAACCAAATCCAAATTAGTCTGAGTTCCCTTAAAACTAAGACTATCCGATTGTCGAAAATCGGTATCAAAAAGATACGATTGCACTTCAAATTTTTCTTGAATAGCACTATTAGAAGTTAATTTTTGTGCCAGCTCAACTGCTTTTTCTTTGGCATTCAAAAAAGAAATAGAGTTAGAATTATCAATCACTATTGGTAATGGTGTCTTTACTATTTCTAGTTTTTTGGTTGTAACAATTGGATTTATCAACAGCACCAATAAAGAAAAAACACTGAGAAAACGCAAAAAAGTCAAAAGCAAATTCACTTTGGATTTGCTTTTGACTTTATACAAATATTGAAAAAATGACAAACCACCCGCTATTATTAAAGAAAGTAGTAGTAATAGAATTGTGTTTGTCGTCATATTTTAATTAAAAAAGATTTCAGATTGCAGATTTTAGATTGCAGATTACTGCTAGCTTAATTCTACCTACTGTTTATTAAGTAAGCATTCCTCCACAAACATTCAATACTTGTCCAGTAATATAAGCACTCATATCTGACGCTAAGAATAAACAAGCATTAGCAACATCTTCAGTAGAACCACCGCGTTTCAAAGGAATACCTTCTCTCCATCCTTTTACAACATCCTCACTTAATTTTGCTGTCATTTCAGTTTCAATAAACCCTGGAGCGATTGCGTTACAACGAATGTTACGTGAACCCAACTCTAAAGCTACCGATTTAGTAAAACCAATAGCACCAGCTTTAGAAGCAGCATAATTCGTTTGACCTGCATTTCCAGAAACACCAACAACAGAACTAATGTTAATAATTGAACCTGAACGTTGTTTTAAAAATGTTTTTTGAATCGCTTTTGTCATATTAAAAACTGATTTCAAATTCACATCGATAACTTGGTCAAAATCAGCCTCAGACATTCTCATTAATAAATTATCTTTGGTGATTCCAGCGTTGTTTATCAAAATATCAACAGTTCCAAATTCAGCCAAAACTGCATCTACAAAAGTTTGTGCTTCATTAAAATCAGCTGCATTGGATTTATATCCTTTCGCTTTAATTCCTAAAGCATTCAATTCGTTTTCTAAAGCCTCTGCAGACTCTACAGATGAACTATAAGTAAAGGCAACATTTGCTCCATTTTTAGCGAAAACTTCAGCAATTCCTTTTCCAATTCCACGACTTGCGCCAGTAATAATGGCTACTTTTCCTTCTAGTAATTTCATATTAAAAATTAGTTTATTTTTTTATTAGGAGCTATTCCTGCTATCCGTTGCAATCTTTTTATTTTTAAAGAAAAAATAAAAAGGATTTTCACTGCTATCAGGGCTAGTTTACAGAGGTCAAATATAATAATAAAATACGGATAGAAAAAAATTACAATTTTACTTTAATTGAGAAGCTACAATCAAAACAATAGCAAGCAAAGCCAATAAAAGCCCCGCAACATTGCGTCTTGTTATTTTTTCTTTGAAAATAAAAATACCAACAAGACTACCCAAAACAATAACTCCCATATTCATTCCAGCAAAAACAGTTGAAGGATTTTCAGCAAATGCCTGATGTGCTTTTAGATAAAATAGAATATTTCCAAAATTACCCCCCCCACTAATCCTCCAAAAATGATACTTTTTAAATCAAATTTAACTTTCTTGAAAAGCAGTTCGTAAACATTGTAAACAGCCATTACAATCAATGAAATAGAAAATAACACCAATAAAGAAGTCGTAAAAGGAACATTTGAATTCAATGCAATTTGCTTAAAAAGAATATCTATTACACCAAAACCAACCAGTACAATCGCAGGATACATCCATTTATTTTCCTTGTTGTCAGTTGGTTTATTTAAAATAAGCAATAGTGCAGGAAGTCCAGCCAAAAGTGCCATTACTTTTAACAAACTAAATTGTTCTTGAAAAAACAGCCAAGCTCCCAAAAGGGAAATAATCAAAGATAAACGCTGAGCAGCATCTGTTTTTACAATTCCCATGTGTTTTATAGAAGCAGCAAGAAAAACAAAAATAACTGGCAACAGAATTCCTAATGAGCCAAAGACAATCCAAGGTGATGAAGCATCCAAAACTGTTACATCTGGGCTAAAAAACAAGTAACACAACGCTAAAGCAAATACATAATTAAAAGCCACAATTTGTGTAGAAGGCACTTGATAATTTCGGGCTATTTTAAAAATAACACCCACAGTTACACTACAAATAACAGATAGAATAAGAAATAACATAGTCCTATATTTTTGTTAGCAAAAATACATTTTTTAAACTCCATCTAGCCATTGAAAATTAATCCCAAATTCTTCCAAATCAAATTTAGCAAACCAAATCAGTTTATTTTCCAGATAAACAACTATAAATCAAAACCAAAAAACACAACCAATAAAAACAATCAGAATTAATTCTAATTATTTTTAATCAACTTTATACTATTTTTAATATTTTTTAAGTTCTATAAAACTAAATTGCACTAAAATAAATTATATATGGATACTATAAAAATACTTTGGGTCGATGATGAAATCGATTTACTTAAACCACATATTTTATTTCTTGAGAAAAAAAACTACAGCGTAACTACTTGTAACAATGGACGCGATGCTATAGATATTTTTGACGAAAATAATTTTGACATTGTTTTTCTTGATGAAAATATGCCTGGAATGAGCGGTTTGGAAACATTATCTGAAATGAAAGAAAAAAAATCTTCCATTCCGATGATTATGATTACCAAAAGTGAAGAAGAGTATATTATGGAAGAAGCAATTGGTTCTAAAATTGCCGATTACCTAATCAAACCAGTAAATCCAAATCAGATTTTATTGAGTTTGAAGAAAAACCTCGACAATTCTAGATTGATTTCTCAAAAAACAACTTTGGATTATCAAAAAGAGTTCCGTAAAATAACTATGGAAATGGCTATGGTGAACTCCTATGAAGATTGGGTAGAATTATATAAAAAGCTTATTTTCTGGGAATTAGAACTTGAAAATATTGATGACCAAGGAATGATCGAAATTCTGGAATCTCAAAAAGTGGAAGCAAATTCTCAATTTGGAAAATTTATTGAACGTAATTATGAAGATTGGTTTGCACCAAAGGCAGATAAGCCAATACAATCTCATAACTTATTCAAAGAATTAGTAGTTCCTGAGATTCAGAAGAAAGACAAACCAGTACTTTTTGTTGTGATTGACAATTTGCGTTACGACCAATGGAAAGCTTTTGAAAGTGTAGTAGGTAATTATTATAAACTCGAAAAAGAAGTTCCTTATTTTTCTATACTTCCTACAGCTACACAATATGCAAGAAATGCCATTTTCTCAGGGTTAACACCACTTGAAATGGAGAAACAATTTCCTCAATATTGGAAAAATGACCCGGAAGAAGGCGGTAAAAACTTATACGAAGCCGAATTTCTAACTGCTCAAATAAAACGTCTAAGACTCGATTTAAAAGAAGATTATTTTAAAATCACCAATTTAGCGGGAGGGAAAAAACTAGCAGAGAGTTTTAAATCATTAAAAGACAATGATCTTGTTACTGTGGTTTATAACTTTGTTGATATGCTTTCGCATGCCAAAACCGAAATGGATGTGGTAAAAGAATTAGCTTCAGATGATAAAGCATATCGTTCCCTAACTTTGAGTTGGTTTAAAAACTCTCCTTTATTGGAAATCATTCAACAAGCTCAAAAATTAGGATTCAAATTGATATTAACAACCGATCACGGTACTATTAATGTCAAAAATCCATCAAAAGTAGTAGGTGATAAAAATACTAGTTTGAATTTGCGTTACAAAACTGGTCGTAGTTTAACTTATGAGCAAAAAGATGTATATGCAGTTAAAGAGCCAAAACTAATAGGCTTACCTGCCATAAACATGAGCAGTTCGTATATTTTTGCTAAAAATGATTTATTTTTGGCTTATGTAAACAACTACAACCATTATGTGAGTTATTACAAAAACACCTATCAGCATGGTGGAATTTCATTGGAGGAAATGATTATTCCTTTCCTTGTTTTCAATCCGAAATAGCCTGATTTTATTTTAATTAGACAATAGAAATATTTAAAAATGACTATTACATTTACTATTGCGCAACTTTCAACAGTTGCGCAACAAATTTTAGACCAAAACCCAAATAATGTAATCCTTTTTAATGGAGAAATGGGTGTTGGAAAAACTACTTTAATCAAACAGCTTTGTAAAACATTGGGGGTAAATGATGCGACTAGCAGTCCAACATTTTCGTTAGTTAATGAGTACCAAACAACCAATAATCAAACTGTATATCACTTTGATTTTTACAGATTAAACAAAGAAACTGAAGCGCTAGATATGGGTGTAGACGACTATTTATACTCAGGAAACTGGTGTTTTATAGAATGGTCTGAAAAAATCGAAAATCTGATTCCCGAACAGCATACTGTTATTACAATACAATTATTGCCAACTGGCGAGCGTTTATTAGAATTAAAATAATTCGGATTATGAGTATAGAAGCAAATAAAGTAATCATTATCCCTTTTTCAACGGAATACAAAGAAGCTATTAAAATATTAAATTTAGAATGGCTTCAAAAATATTTTAAAGTTGAACCCAAAGATAAAAAGGTATTATCCGACCCTCAGGGAGAAATATTAGACAAAGGAGGAATGATTTTTTATGCTCAATACAACAATCAAATTGTTGGCACAGTATCCTTGATAAAGATTAACGAAACTACATTTGAATTAACCAAAATGGCAGTATCTGATAAAAATCAAGGATTAGGAATTGGTAAAAAACTGATGGAACATTGTTTAGATAAAGCTAAACAAAATGAAATTCAAAAATTAATTCTTTATTCCAATCGAAAATTAAGACCCGCATTAGCTTTATATGCCAATTTTGGTTTCAAAGAAATCCCTCTTGAAGAAGGCATTTATGAAAGAGCCGATATTAAAATGGAAAAAGTATTATCCTAATAGGACATTGTAAAACATTATTCTTTGAATCTTTTTTGTAAATTGTACCACTAATTACAACATATCAATGTCATTAAGCCCATTCACAAAAGAACAATTACTACCTCAGGAAGAAAAACTAGAAATCGCTAGACATAAAAGCCAACTTTTTATAGGAATTCCAAAAGAGAATAGTTATCAAGAACGACGCATTTGCTTAACACCAGATGCTGTGAATTCACTTACCTATCAAGGACATCGAGTAATGATTGAGGCAGGAGCTGGAATAAGCTCTAGTTACAGTGATAAAGAATATAGTGATGCTGGTGCAGAAATTTGTCAAGATACCAAAAAAGTTTTTGGGTGTCCGATGATTTTAAAAGTCGAACCACCTACAATTGCCGAAATTGAAATGATGAATACAAAAGCCATTTTAATCTCCGCCATTCAACTAAAGACTAGAAAAAAAGGATATTTTGAAGCTTTATCCCGAAAAAAAATAACTTCCCTTGCTTTTGAATATTTAAAAGATGAAGACGGCTCCTACCCTGCTGTACGCTCGTTGAGTGAAATTGCTGGAACTGCATCTATTTTAATCGCCGCCGAATTAATGATTACCAATGAATTTGGAAAAGGGCTTTTATTTGGAAATATCACAGGAGTTGCACCTACAGAAGTAGTTATTCTTGGCGCAGGAACCGCTGGAGAATTTGCTGCAAAAACAGCCATTGGCCTTGGAGCTAGTGTAAAAGTTTTTGATAATTCGATAACTAAACTACGACGATTACAAAATAACCTAAGCCAACGTATTTTCACTTCAACCATACAACAAAAATCATTACTTAAAGCACTTAGACGTTGCGACGTTGCGATTGGCGCTATGAGAGGAAAAGAACGTTGTCCAGTTGTTGTAAGTGAGACAATGGTCGAACATATGAAAAAAGGCGCAGTAATAGTTGATATCAGTATTGATACAGGTGGCTGTTTTGAAACCTCTGAAGTGACCACCCACGAAAAACCAACTTTTATAAAGAGTAATGTACTACACTATTGTGTCCCAAATATCCCTTCCCGATATTCAAAAACAGCTTCTCTTTCTATAAGCAATATTATCACTCCTTATTTATTACAAATTGCAGAAGATGGTGGTATCGAAAGTGCTATTCGTTGTAATTCAGGATTAAAAAACGGTGTTTATTTGTATCATGGTATCCTAACTAATAAAGCCATTGGTGATTGGTTTGATTTACCAGATAACGACATTAATTTAATTGTTTTTTAACTAAACTTTCCCATACCTTTGCCGAAAAATTAAAATATGAATTTTATACAACGTTTTGCCTACTATTTAATAGGTCTAATAATGGGAGGATTTATTGTAGCCGCTATATTTAGCGGAAAAGATACCCGTTGTAACTATTTTCCAAATGCGAGAGTTTTGAATGATTTAAGTACAAAACCATTCTTCTATTCTGATAAAGCAGCACTTATATTATCACAAAAATGGGTTGACACCACAGATATTAAGAATACGCTAAAACTTGGAGACGTTGATTTTGATCAAAGTAATATTCCTTTCAAAAAAGGAAAACTATACATAATTGATGGTAAGACAAAGAAGAATCAGCAAATCACTATTAAAGTAATCAATTACGATAACAAAGCTGTTCTTGAAGACATTATCAAAAAATAACATATTAAAACTCTTCCAAACGAAGAGTTTTTTTTTTGACCTAAAAAAAACCATAACTCAAATAAATGAATTATGGCTTAACTATAATCGTATTATAACGATTTGGCTTAAATTATCTTTGTTCTAAATAAGCTAAGACATTTTTCTCTATACGTTCGTTAATATTTGAAATATCAGCTTTCACAAACTTTTCACCCAAAATATTTTCATATAATTCGATATATCTATCCGAAACTGTTTCAATATATTCCTCTGTCATATCAGGAATTTGCTGTCCATCTAGACCTTGAAACCCATTTTGAATCAACCAACGTCTAACAAACTCTTTCGATAATTGTTTTTGCTCTTCATCGTTGTCTTGTCTTTCTTGATAACCTTCAGAATAGAAATAACGAGAAGAATCTGGAGTATGAATTTCATCAATCAATACAATCACACCGTCTTTAGTTTTACCAAATTCATATTTAGTATCAACTAAAATCAAACCACGGCTAGCAGCAATTTCAGTTCCTCTTTGAAATAAAGCACGAGTATATTTTTCTAAAACTAAATAATCTTCTTCGGTAACAATTCCTTTTGATAGAATATCTTCACGAGAAATATCTTCGTCATGAGAACCATTGTCTGCTTTGGTAGTTGGCGTTATAATTGGTTCTGGAAATTTGTCATTTTCTTTCAAACCTTCAGGCATTGTTACACCGCAAATTTGTCTTTTTCCTGCTGCATATTCACGAGCAGCATGACCTGAAACATAACCACGTATTACCATTTCTACTTTAAAAGGATCACATAAATGTCCTATAGCAACACTAGGATCTGGAGTAGCAATTAACCAATTTGGAACAATATCTTGTGTTAGTTCCATGAATTTTGTCGCAATTTGATTCAAAATTTGACCTTTATACGGAATTCCTTTTGGCAAAACCACGTCAAATGCAGAAAGCCTATCAGTAGCTATCATTACAAGTAAATCATCATTTATATTATAAACTTCTCTTACTTTTCCTCTATAAACAGATTTTTGATTCGGAAAATTAAAATTGGTAGTAGTTATTGTATTGCTCATTAGTGTTGTGTTGTTATTTTTATGAATGCAAATTTAAAACTATTTCACATAGTTACATAATGAATCCTGAAAATAGATACCTCAATAAATGGATAAATTTATTTTTCAAAAAAAAATATTTGAAGAATAAGACTTCAAAGATTTAATTTAGGGTTTCAAAAAAACTATTTAAAATTTAAAATTCCTTTTCCATGGTCTTTAATTGCTTCATCAAGTTGAGTTAGTGTTGTACTAGAAAGTTTTTTTATTTTTACTAAAGGTACTATCAAAATTTGTCCTTGATTTTTATCCGGTGCAACTGGTAAAAAAACAACAGCATTACCATCTGCACTTTCTTCAATTAAATAAGCTGGTTGCCAAAATTGATCTTTTTCGAGCAAAATAGGTAAATTGGTATTTGGCTTTTTAACTTTTGTATTTAATTTTTCTTCCGCTATTTTTTTATTCTTTTCATATCCTGGTAAAAAAATCATTAATTTATCATCTATCCAACTGGTAAATGACTTTAAAAAAGTTAATCTCATTAAATAACCACTAAAATAAAGTAACAGTAATAAAATTACTCCTCCTAGAATATCTGTTGCTATTTTTCCAAAAATCTCATCTAACCTAAGAAAATGAGCAAACTTCTCTCCATATTTTTGAAAAAATCCCCAAACCTTTTGAAGAATTATAAAAAAAACTACTAAGGGTAATAATAAAAGTGCCCCAGAAACACAATTTCTTTCAACTTGCTTTAAAAAGTTTTCCATTATTTACACGAATTAAAATTAGCATCATAAATATATAATAATTTACGCATAAAATAATACTATTTTAAATTCAAATTCCTAAAAATGAGATAATTAATAAATCATTGGCTTATTTTTTTTGAAACATTATTCAAGTTAAAAAACAGTCACTTTTAATTTTTAAGAAGTGTGCTATTAAACAAATTTAATATTCTACTATATTCATCAATCCAAGAATATGTTTCTTTAAACCCATGAGATTCTACTGGATAGGAAGAAAGGCTCCAATTTTTCTTTTCTAATTCAATAAAACGTTGTGACAAACGAACAATATCTTTGTATTCTACATTGTCGTCGACCATTCCGTGTAGCATCAACAAATTTCCTTCTAAATTTTCTGCAAAATAGATTGGAGAACTCTTTTTATAGGCAATTGGGTCTGTTTCTGGAAAATTAAGAATATTAGATGTATATCCGTGGTTGTAATGCGCCCAATCTGTAACAGATCGCAAAGCTGCTCCCGAAGCAAATTCTTTAGGTGTTGTCAGCATAGCCATCAAAGTAATAAAGCCACCGTATGACCCCCCATAAATTCCAACTTTACTAGCGTCTACACCTAAATTTTTGACAAGATAATTTTTTCCATCTATTTGATCCGTCAAATCCTTACCGCCCATAAAGCGATATATTCCAGTTCTAAAATCTCTACCATAACCGTCACTTCCTCTATAATCAATATCTAATACGGTATAACCTAAATCGGTCAACAAATTATGAAACATATATTCTCGGTGATAATTACTCCAATAATTATGTGCATTTTGAAGATAACCCGCACCATGTACAAAAATAATTGCCGCCTTATTACTCTTTTCTAATTCTGGTTTATACAATCTGGCATGGACTGATGTTCCGTCTTGAGCCTGAAATGTAATCACGTCTGGAGTACGCCAATTGTATTTTTTAAATGCTTCTGTTGTCGAAAAAGTTATTTGATGAAGTTCTGTATTCTTTTTATTTTCGGCATAATACAATTCCCAAGGTTTATTTTTAAAAGAGTAACGAACCAACAAAGTACTTTCATCGGGAGACAAACTTACTTCATGAGCACCATCTTTTGTTAAAACTGGCTGTAAAACACCATCACTAATTGATAATTTATAAAAATTTCTATTACCTGGATGAGTTGTATTTGTTGTTAAATAAAACGTTTTCTTATCTTTTGATAGAATTACATCTCGCACTTCCCAATTACCTTTCGTTAGCTGTGTTTTCTTTTTACTTTTAATATTATAAATGTACAAATGAGAATCCCCTGTCTCTTCTGATTGAAAATAAATAGTTTCATTATCTGCCAGAAAACCAATTACACCCGAATCAAAAGCATATGAAGGAATACCAGGGCCACCAATCCATGCCTCATCATGTTGATGTTCTATTTCTTCGAAAGTGTTTTTTTCTAAATTAAGATTCACTAACCATCTGTCTTTATTATCTTGACTTCTGATTTCTGCAACAGCAAAAGTTCCGTCCTGATTATAGATCGGTTCTTGAACCACTATTAATTTATCTGTTTTTTTATTACTCTTTAAATTTTCATACAAACTATAATATTTAGGCACATCTTGAATATGACTTAATGACGAAAAATTCATATAATAAACAGAATCCTTAGCAACAGAATAAATTGCAAATTTTGTAGCTACTAAATTATTTATAGATACTTTTTCTTTAGTATCTGGAGTTGCGTTATAACCATCTTTTGTTATAAAAGTCTCCATTTTTTCAGACTTAACATCAACTTTATCAATTAGCCTAAACGTTACGAAGTTTCCTTGTGGATTTACATTTAAATTTTCAAAGATGCTTTTGTCGTAGAAAAAGGGCTTAGGAAAATCAGACTTATTCTCTTTTATTTTTGCAGTATTCCATTTCTTTTTCGTCTCTTGGTCACGAATAAATTGAAATAATTCTTTTTGTTGGCTCTTTAAAAAAGATTCTTTTTCTATTTCCTTTTCAGATTCTTTGCCTTCTTTAAAATTAGTAAGTTGCAGTATTGATCCTTCTTTAGTATTATATTTTAATAGATTCCCATTTTGTTCAAAAAAAAGTACCCCATTCTCAAAAGCCAATTTCAAATTTGAAATCGGACTAGTTTGCTGTAAAAGTTTTTTTGATATTTTATATTTAAACGAATATGAATATAAAGCTCCATTTTGAATATAATATCCTAAATCTGAACCTAGGTTTCTTTTTAAATCTATTTTTGAAAAGGCTGCTTCTTTTGCTGAAGCTAATTGCGGAACTGGCATTCCTTTTTCCCAATAATAGATGCTCTTATCAATATCATTATTTGGGTTCCATTCAAAATAGATTTTTTTTCCATCTATCGACCAATGTCCATTCGTAGGCTGTACTCCTACAAACGATTCACCCTTCATGATTTCTTCCAATTTTAAACTCTGACTTTGGCTAACAATTCCATAAACCAAGCAAATCAAAACAACTATTTTTTTGAACATTTTTCACTATTTTAGTCCTGCGAAAATACAGAAAAAAAACAGTATTAGTTGCTACTTTTTTTTGAATTAAAAACAAATACATACGAATAATTCATTGATACTATTAGATTTCGATTAAATCAAAAATACAAACTCCTTATTCCTTCTTTTTTTTGTTTTATACTCAAGTCATTAGATTTCACTCGCCAACTCTAATTTCCTCAATAAATATTTGGCGACCCCATCTTCATTATTCGTTGAAATTACTTCCAAATGAGGTAACTTGCTTTTTAAATTCTCTGGTGCATTCCCCATAATTAATCCGAGTCCAGCTGCTTCCAGCATTTTTTCGTCATTAAAACCATCTCCAAATGTGATCGTTTCTTCAAAAGAATACCCCTCTTTTTCTAATATTTTGGAGATTGCTACACTTTTATCTACAGACTTATCCATAAACTCTAAACAAATAGGCAAACTAAAAGCATGACTAAACGTATCTGGATAATCTTCAAGTATTCTCTCTTTTAAATCTACCAATTTTTGATGATTATCATGAGTAAAAAATATTTTGATAGCATTGAAATCATCCAGCTTAGCAAAATCAACAACTTGAGGAGGATACGTTAAATCTTTCTGAAAAGCATTAAGCTTATTATTCGTTTTTGAAGTTTGCCAAACCGTTTCTCTAAATAAAACTGTGGTAATCTCTGGATCAATATCTAATGACAAAACAGATTTTACAGAATCTCCATTCATATTAAGAGAATACAAAAGTTCTTTTTGTGGAGAATGAATTCGAGCCCCGTTTGAAGTTACTAAATAAACAGGAAAATCGAGACTATTAATAATTGTCATAGCATCCAAGTGATGACGACCGGTTGCAACAATAATTAAATAATTTTGTTTGTGAAGTTCTTGAAAAACAGATTTTGTATAGGGTGATATAGTGTGATCTGAGTTGAGTAATGTTCCATCTAAATCGCTTATTACTACTTTAATTTTTTGTTTCGACATTTTATAATTTCAATTTCATTTTAAACACTGCAAATTTATTGCTTTACAATAACATACCCAAAAAGTAAGCTTCACATGAGAAGTATTTAACTTAATTATATAAATATATTAACTTTAACCCGTTGGGTGCAATTAAATTATTTGATTTTTAATATTATTTATTGGTCTGTCAAATATAAATTTATTGACATATTGTATTAATGTTAATGATGCTATTTTTGCCAATATTCTAGTTTTAAATCCTTCAAAAGTTTTTGCATAATTTCTTCTGATTAAAAATTGGTCGCATAATTGAGAAAATAATGTTTCGATTCTTTTTCTTGATTTTCTAAAAATATACGGTTGTGGTTTATAATTTTTTTGATTAATTCGTTTTGGTGTTTCCAATTTGATATTTACTGTTTGAAATAAATCCAATTGAATCGTTTCTGACAGATATCCTCTATCCCCAAGAATCACACAATCAGACATTTGTTGTTTTATGTTTTTTAAAAAATTTACATCATGAACTTCTGCTTTTGTAATATCTAATGAATGAAAAACTCCAGTAATTGAACAAACTCCATGAAGTTTATAACCATAAAACCAGCTGTTTTGAGAAGCACAAAATCCTTTTGTAGGTGCAGTTTCAAATTCATTTTTACAGATTTTGATTCGGTTATGACGAGAAAATTTACAGATTTCTAATGGCATGCTATCCACAATAAAATAATCTTCAAAATCAAGAAAATAAGATGCTAGTTTAATTCTAATTTCTTCAGAAAATAAAAACAATTTCCTCCTTCTTTTATTGAATTGACTTCGTTCTATTAGATTTGGAATTTCATTAGAATTTAGCTGTTTGAAAAGTGAATTTTCGCTGTCAATTGACATAAATTCAGCGGTTAAACTCAATGCAACAACTTCTAAATCAGACATTTTATCTTTTCTTCCGATACCTGATTTGAATTCTAATTCACAATTCAACGAACTTATAACTTCTAAAACTCTTAGATAATTTTTTACTATATTTGACATAGATATTGTATCGTTTAGCGACATCAAGATACTGAATTTCAGTATCTTGAACAATATCTAATCCCTATTTTTTACTTCAAATAATTACACCCAACGGGTTAACTTTAATCATTTAATCCTTTTATAAACAACTTTCCCTTTTTTTTGCGTGAGGGATTACTCCACTATGTATTTATTTTCATCTGAGTTCAGTGAACTTCGTTTGAAATGGAGCGATTTTTCTTCGCTAAATATGAAAAAAGCAGGAATGTAAAACCCGACCCGCAGTTTTACGAAGGGCCACGCCCAAAATCAAAACAGTAGTTAATTACAAATGAAAAAGGAGAAACTTAACAATTAAGCCTCTCCTTTTCTAATTTTAAATTATTAAGTCTTTCAATTTAATAGTCATTATTTTCAATTTGTTTGTAAGCATCTATCACTTTTTTCACCAATCTATGACGAACTATATCCTTATCATCAAGATAAATAATACCAATTCCATCTACATCTTTTAAAACCAATAAAGCTTCTTTAAGTCCTGAGATTGTTCTTCGAGGTAAATCTACTTGACCAGGGTCACCAGTAATCATAAATTTAGCACTTTTACCCATACGTGTCAAAAACATTTTCATCTGCGAATGCGTTGTATTTTGAGCTTCATCCAAAATTACAAAGGCATGATCCAAAGTTCTTCCTCGCATAAAAGCCAAAGGTGCAATTTGAATGATTCCTTTCAAAATATAATCTTCAAGCTTTTCGTTAGGCAACATGTCCCGCAATGCATCGTATAATGGCTGCATATATGGATCTAGTTTTTCTTTCATATCACCAGGAAGAAATCCAAGATTTTCTCCTGCTTCTACAGCAGGTCTAGTCAAAATAATACGCTTGACTTGTTTTTCTTTCAGTGCTTTTACAGCCATGGCTACACCTGTATAGGTTTTTCCAGTTCCTGCAGGACCAACAGCAAAGACCATATCATTTTTCTCCATTGTATCAACCAGCAATTGCTGATTTGGAGTCATGGCTTTAATAATTTTACCACCTACACCATGAACTAAAATTTTGTCGTGACCAAATACTCGGGTTTCCTCTTGAGAATCACTTTGAATCACTCTCTCAATTACATTATCATCGATAGTGTTATATCTCGTAAAATGCAACATTAAACGCTGAAAACGCATTTCAAATTCATCTAAAACGTCTTTATCTCCAAATGCTTTTAGAGTAGTTCCTCTGGCGACAATTTTTAGTTTTGGATAATATTTCTTAATTGACTCTAAATGTGAGTCGTGTGTGCCCCAGAAATCTTTGGGAGCAATGTCGATGAGCTCTATGATTCTTTCGTTCAAAATAAGAAGTTTTTAAGTTAATTAATTGAGATTAAACTAATTCAATCTTTACGCTGCAATTATTAAATTACAGTTTTTAATTTCTAAATCGGTAAATAACACTAAAAAACATCTTTTCCGGAATTTGAGTAATTCTGGTTCTAATTATACGTTAGCTCTTAATTTTTTTAACATTTTTTCATTCAATAAATCGGAAGGCTTAATTGATAAGATTTCACAAAGATTATCATTAAGAAGTAAATCGATCTCTGTTTCATTCAATACTTCAATTTTTACTTTTTTAACTTTAATTTTTTTATCTGAAATATCTGATTTAGACACTTTGTTTTTCGAAAAACATTCTTGGCCAAATGAATTTAGACTAGTAAATAAAAGAAATAAAATAAAAATAAACTTTGACATAGATTTTGTTTTAATTCAAATGAATTTCTGTTTAAATAAAGTATAAAATACTTTAGCTTTGCATTTACCAAATTTAAGAAAAAATAAGTTTCGGCTGCTGCAAAACTCAATAGTTATAAACAATTTTATGTCAATAATTACCCTTACTACCGATTACGGCTTGAAAGACCATTTTGTTGGTTCATTGAAAGGGAAAATATTATCTGAGTATTCTGACGCTTCAATTATTGATATTTCACATTACATTGATCCATTTAACACCGCAGAAGCCAGTTATGTAATTTCGGCTTCTTATAATAGCTTCCCAAAAGGAACTGTTCATATTATTGGAGTGGATCTGGAAGCCAATAAAGAAAATCAACATATTGTTATGCAATGGAACGATCATTTCTTTATTGCAGCCGATAATGGTATATTAAGTATGCTTTCGCAAAAGATAATTCCTCAAAAAATCGTTGCTATAACCATTCATGACCGTTTACATAACGAGGCTACTGATCTTGATGTATTTGTCAAAGTAGCTTGTCATATTGCAAAAGGTGGAGTTTTAAGTGTAATTGGCAAAGAAATTAAAAACTTAAAACAAGTAACTGATTTACAAGTAATTTTCACAGAAGATGGAAATCAATTGAAAGGGAATGTAATATATATTGATCATTTTGGCAATGTTGTCACTAATATTTCTAAAAAACAGTTTTTAGAATGTTCTAAAGGAAGAGCCTATGAAATCACTTTTAAAACCCAAATTATAAAAACAATTTTACCTTATTATTCGGCTATTGCCAGTTCAGATAAATATCCTGTAAAATATTATGAAGGTCAAAAACTGGCTATTTTTAATGAGGCAGGTTTTCTGGAAATAGCCATTTTTAGAAGTAATCCTTTAACAGTAGGTTCGGCCAGTACACTATTAGGTCTTAATTACAGAGATGTTGTCTCTATAAAATTTGTTTAATTAAATCTTAAACAAATCAATTTTAAATAAAAAATTATGTTTGTACGAATAGTAAAACTGAGTTTTCATGAGGAACATATTCCAGCTTTTTTGGAAAACTTTGAATTAATGAAAGATAAAATACGAAACGCGGAAGGAAATCGTTTCCTGGAACTATATCAAGATAAAAATAACAAAAACATTTTCTTTACTTATAGTTATTGGGAAACTGAGAAAGATTTAGAAAATTATCGAAATTCGGAGCTTTTTTACAATGTCTGGGAATACACCAAAAAATTATTCAATGCAAAACCTGAGGCCTGGAGTGTAGACAAGTTAGTCACTTTGGCATAAATTCTATGTTAATTAAAACAGTTTTTAAACTTTAAATCTAAAAACAACACAATTTTAAATTTTTTAAATAAATAAAAATGAAGTCAATCGTATTTCGCGAAATAAAATCCTTTTTTGGCTCACCAATTGGATATTTAGTAATTGCTCTTTTCTTGATTGGAAACGGCTTATTTCTTTGGGTTTTTGAAGGTGAATATAATATTTTGAATACTGGTTTTGCCGATTTAACGCCTTTTTTTACTTTGGCACCATGGATTTTAATATTCTTAATTCCTGCAGTAACAATGCGTAGTTTCTCGGATGAAAAAAAACAAGGAACCCTTGAATTATTACTTACAAAACCCATCAGTCTTTGGGAAATTGTAAACGGGAAATTTCTGGGTGCATTTCTATTAATCGTAATAGCAATCATCCCTACCTTTATTTATGTTGCTGTAATTTGGAATTTAGGTTCTCCAGAAGGAAATATAGACATGGGGAGCACACTTGGATCTTATTTTGGATTATTATTTTTAATTGCAGCCTATTCAGCAATTGGAATTTTTACTTCTTCTATTTCCGAGAATCAGATAGTTTCCTTTATAATTGCTGTATTCTTATGCTTCTTTTTCTATTTTGGATTTGAAGGATTGGCTTCAATCTTGCCTAATTTTTCTTCAATTATATCCTATTTCGGAATGCAAGATCATTACAAAAGTATGAGTCGGGGTGTTATTGATACTCGGGATGTAATCTACTTTGTAAGCATTACTGTTTTATTCCTTTCCTTCACCGTTTATAATTTAAAATCTATCAAGTCGTAATGAAAGCATTCAATATAAAAAACGCCAAATCGTTATTGATTACTGTTGCGATAGTATTCATTTTAAACATCATTAGTAATTTCTTTTTTCATCGTTTTGATTTAACGCAAGATCATCGTTATACCCTTTCACCAACGACTTTAAGAATCATCAAAGAAGTAAAAGCGCCTTTATCTATAAAAGTATATCTGCAAGGAGAATTACCAGCTGAATTCAAGCGACTACAGCAAGAATCAAAACAGCTTTTGGAAGAATTTCAAGCTTATAATTCCAACATTATTATCGAATTTGTTGATCCTTTGGAAAACAAAGACGAAAGTATGGATAAAATTAAAGAATTGTATCGAAAAGGACTTACACCAATAAACATAACTGTTGACGATAAAGGAAAACAATCTCAATCGATGGTTTTTCCTTGGGCAATTGCAGTTTACAACAACAAAGAAGTTAATATTCCGCTGTTGAAAAACATTATGGGAACTAATACTACTCAAAAAGTAATTGGTTCTGTTCAGCATCTTGAATATTCTATATCTGATGGTATTAATAAAATCTCTAAAGGAAAACAAAAGAAAGTTGCTATCATAAAAGGAAATGGAGAGCTTCAGGAGAGACATATTGCTAAATTCCTAATGCAAGTCCGTGAAAGCTATTTCATAGGTCCTTTTACATTAGATTCGGTTGCAAAAGACCCGACAGGAACTTTAAAATCATTACAAAATTATGATTTGGCAGTAATTGCTAAACCAACTGAAGCTTTTACTGATGAAGAAAAATTGGTTCTGGATCAATTCATTATCAATGGAGGAAAAACACTGTGGTTGGTAGAACAGGTCAATGCC